>DASWRQ010000158.1:0-4388 GCA_036403095.1 Kutzneria sp.
CCGCAGATGGCGTGCTCGAGCAGGTCGGTGGTCATGTCCTGAGTGAGCGGCGGCAGCCCCGGCTTGGCCACCGGCGAGTCGGTGTTGATGGTGATCACGGCGCTGCGCCGGCCGTCCGCGCTGACGGCGTCGCGGGTCATGAAGCCGTGGATGTCGCCGCCGTGCGACCAGTAGCCGCCGCAGGACGTCGGCACCCACGCCAGGCCCAGGCCGTACCGCGCCCCCGGGAAGGCCGGGTCGAACTGGTGCGCCGGCACGGTCGTCTGCATCTCCTTCAGCTGCGCCGGCTTGAGCAGCTTGCCGGTGACCAGGGCTCGGAGGAACGTGGTGATGTCATCGGTGTCGCTGACGATCGCGCCGGCGGCGTCGGCCCACGACGGGTTGAGCACGGTGGCGTCGATGTCCGGCTCGTCCCGCGCGAACCGCTGGTAGCCAACGGCATGCGGGTCCGGCAGGTACGGATTCGTGTACGGCGCCGAGGTGTCGCGCAGGCCCAGCGGCGCGATGATCCGCCGCTGCACCTCCTGCTGCCAGTCGTGCCCGGTGACCTTCTTGATGATCATCCCGGCCAGCAGGTAGTTCGTGTTGGAGTACTGCCAGTTCGTGCCCGGCTCGAAGCTCGGCGCGTACGTCATCGCCATCGCCACCATGCCCGGCGCGGTCAGCGTGCGGAACCGGTTGGCCTCGAAGTCCTTGGCCGTGCGGAGAAAGTCCAGCGCCCGCGTGTAGTCGGGCAGCCCGCTGGTGTGCTGCAACAGGTTCCGCACGGTGATCTTCGTGCCGTCGTTGCCGTTGCCGGCGACCACGCCGGGCAGCCAGTGGTCCACAGTGTCGTCCAGCGCCAGCTTACCCTCGCCGACCAGCTGCAACAGCACGGTCGCGGTGAACGTCTTGGTGAGGCTGCCGACCCGGAAATGCGTGTTCCACGGCACCGGCGTCTTGGCCGTCGGGTCGCCGTACCCGCTGCGCACCTTCACCTTGCCGTGCGGCGTGTCCACCTCGGCCAGCGCCCCCGGCGCGCCGTAGTCCAGCAGCTTGTCCGCGTCCCGCTGCAACACGGCCCGCTCCGGGCCGCGGGCCGGCGCGGCGGCCGCGGTCGGCGCGAAGACCCCCGTCAGCGCCACCATCGCGATCAATGTCCTGTGCATCGGTTTCCCCTCGGTTGACTGCTGCCGAAGCGAACCAGCCTCGGCGGGCGGCCGACATCGTCCAGCGTGGGATCTTGGCCTACCCCGCTGGGGGTAGGCGCAGATCAGCCCACGGGACGGCGCGGCGCGCGGGCGGCCCGGCTACCGTGGGCCGGTGCGAGGAGTTCTCCGATCCGTGCCGGTCGACGTGGCGCTGGCCGTGGCCATGACCGTGCTCGAGGTCGCGTCCGTGGCCGACGATCACCTGCCCTGGCTGGCGTATGTGCTGGCCGGCCTGGCGTTCGCGCCGGTGGCGCTGCGCCAGCTGCTGCCGTTGACGATCACGTTCGTGATGGGCGCGGCGCTGGCCGCCGGCCTGCTGCTCGGCTATCCGAGCCCGCCCAGCAGCGGGATCGGGCTGCTGATCGGGCTGTTCACGGTGGCGCTGTTGCGGCCGTGGCCGATCGCGTTGCTGGCTCTCGCGGTCACGCTCGGCGTGCTGGCCATGAATTTCGCCGTGCTGGTCGGCGACCTGACCAGGTGGCCGCTGTTCGGCAGCTCCGCCCTCCAGGTGCTGACCGCGTTCGGGCTCGGCGTGAGCACCGGCCGCTGGTCGCGGCGGATGGAACGGCTGGCCGAGGAGGCGTCCCGGGCCGTGGCCGACGAGCGGATCCGCATCGCCCACGAGCTGCATGACGTGGTGGCGCACCACATGTCGGTGATATCCCTGCAAGCCGGCGTCGCGGAGTACATTGTGGACAGTGACCGGGAGGCGACCCGGGAGGCGCTGACGATCGTCGGCGACACCAGCCGCTCGGCGTTGGCCGAGATGCGCCGACTGCTGGCCGTGCTGCGGGTGGACGAGCCCGGCAGCACCCACCCCCAGCCGGGTCTGTCCGAACTGGACGGTCTGCTGGATCGGTTGCGCGCCACCGGTCTGCCGGTGTCGCTGGCCGTCACGGGCACGCGGCGGGCGCTGCCGCCCGGGGCCGATCTGTGCGCTTATCGGGTGGCGCAGGAGTCGCTGACCAACGTGCTCAAGCACGCCGGGCCCGCGATGGCCCGGTTGGACCTGGACTACGGGGAGCACACCCTGACCTTGAAGATCACCGACAACGGCCGCGGCTCGAAACCCAGGTCGGTGGGCGCGTCGCGGGGGATCGTCGGCATGCACGAGCGGGCCGAGCTCTACGGCGGCGTGCTCACCGCCGGCCCTCGCCCGGGCGGCGGATTCGCCGTGGTGCTGCGACTTCCGTACGTGGAGGAGGTGTGAGCCTCCGTGTGCTGATCGCCGATGACCAGGCCCTCATCCGCGCCGGCCTGTCGGCGCTGCTGCGTGCCGCCGGCCTCGACGTGGCCGGTGAGGCCGAGAACGGTGAGCAGGCGGTCTCCCTGGCCGCGTCGCTCCGTCCGGACGTGGTCGTCATGGACATCCGGATGCCCGTGCTCGACGGACTCGACGCCACCGAGCGGATCCTGGCCACTGACGCCGCGTCGCGCATCCTCGTGCTCACCACGTTCGACCTCGACGAATACGTCTACCGCGCGCTCGCTGCCGGCGCGGCCGGCTTCCTGCTCAAGGAAACCCCGCCGGCCGCGATCGTCGCCGCCGTGCATGCCGTGGCCGTCGGGGACGTGCTGATCAGCCCGGCCATCACCCAGCGGCTGGTCGAGACCTACGCCCTCCACCACCGGCGCGTCACCACCGATCTCGCCGTGCTCACCGCCCGCGAGACCGAGGTCCTGCGCCTGGTGGCCCACGGGTTGAGCAATCCACAGATCGCTTCGCGCCTGGTGTTGAGCGAGTCAACGGTCAAGACACACGTGAAGAATCTGATGGGCAAGCTCGGCCTTTCCAGTCGCGCACAGGCCGTCGTCGCCGGCTACGAGAGCGGGCTGGTGGTGCCCGGCCTTTCTGGACAGGAGTGACCGAACACCCGATGTCTGATCACGACAGAACCTCGGCTGGGGCTGTCGTGCTCGGACATTTCGGTTTAGGTTACGCGAAAACATCCGATGCCTAGACCACACCGGGGGTGGGGATCATGGGGTTGACGCGGATTCTGGCGGCCGTCGTCGCGGTCGGGTTGATCGGCTCCGCGACGCCGGCCGTCGCGGCTGAGGGCAGTGTCGCGGAGGGCGGTGTCACTGACGGCACTGTCACGGCGTCGCCGTCGGCGCCGACGAGCCCGTACGGCAATCCGTTCAACGACTACCTCCGCCGCCCGTACGGTGTGATGGACTCGCCGGAGCAGCAGAAGTCGCTGGCCCCGGTGGACGATCGCGCCGACGAGCCGTTCGACTGGTACCGCCATCCCCGCGCGGTGATCGGCCCGTACGGCGGCCCCGAGGAAGCGGTGATCACGCCGGAGGGCTACCTGCAGACCCAGCTCGGCACGCTGCGGTTCGACACCGGGGTCGGCCGGACGGCCGTGGACCAGCGGGTGAAGACCTGGCGCGACGGCTGGCTGCCGATCTTGAGCGAAGCCTTCCAGCGGGACGGCATCGACCACACCATCACGTTCTTCTCGGCCAAGGTCGACGGCGTCGCCAAGGTGCCGTACGCGCAGCGCTACGCGGTGCCGACCAGGACCCTCGACGTGCAGGCGGACAACTTCGTCACGTTCGTCGACGTGACCCTGAAGAACACCACGCATTCGCCGACCACGGCCCGGTTCGGGGCGACGCTGACACCGGACGGCGTCCAGCAGGACCAGCCGCAGCCCGGGCCTTCGTGGCCGGCGTCGCCGGTGTGGGACGCGCGGACCGCAAGCCTTGGCGGGGAGGGAAAACTCCTGCTCATCGCCAGCGGGCAGCCGGCCGAGGCGGCCAATCGGCTCGGCTGGTCGACGACGTTGGCGCCGGGCGCCAGCACCACGATCCGGCTGCGGATGCCGTACTGGGTGGCCCGGTCCCGCGACCTGGGCAAGATCAGCGGCGCCGACCACGACCGCGTGCTGGCGTCGACGGATGCGTTCTGGCGCAAGACCTTGCGTGCCGCCAGCACCGACATCGCGCTGCCGGCCGGCGAGTCCAAGATGATCGACACCTACCGGGCGGCGATCGTCCAGTCGCTGATCTCCACCGACCTGGTCGGCGGGCACTGCTTCTGGGACGGCAATCCGACCGTCTACGACAAGTACTACCTGCGCGACGCGGCGTTCGACATCGACGGCATGCTGGGCGCCGGCTTCACCGACCTGGCCCGGCTGTGCACGCGGGACATGCTGCTGTGGCAGAACGACACCGGCCAGTTCATCT
>DASWRQ010000159.1:0-15012 GCA_036403095.1 Kutzneria sp.
CCCCCGGGTGGGAAGCACCACGACGCACGGCCCGCCGCCCATCCGTCCACTGTGGACCGTGCGCGCACGTGCGGGCTCGAACAGGTCGCCTGGCTGCAGCCGCTTGAGTATCCAGTTGCTGGAGGCTTTGCCGTCGAGGGCATGACGGCAACGTCGGGTGGAACACCGCGCCGGCTACGCCGCCGGCAACCGCCAGGTGGGCGCCTACCTCGCCGCCACCGGCCAGACCCGCGGCCGAAGCCCTGCCGGCCGACAGCGGCGAGGTCATCGCCTGTCACCAGGGTAGCGGCCCGTTGGCGTCGAAGTAGCCGCCGGTGGGGCCGTCCGGCCCGATCAGGGCCAGTCCGACGATGACGGCAGCGCCCTCCTCGACGGACTGGTGGCCGGTGTTGTGGTTGAGGTCGGTCTTGGTGAAGCCCGGCTCGACGGAGTTGATCCGCATGCCCGGGAACGCCTTGGCGTACTGGACGGTGATCATGTTGAGCGCGGCCTTGGACGTGGGGTAGGCGACGCCGGGGTAGTGGTAGCCCTGGAAGTCGGGGGAGCTGAGGTTGGCCAGCGACGCCAGACCGCTGCTGACGTTGACCACGACCGGCGCGGACGACTGCTGCAGCAGCGGGAGAAAGGCGTGCAGGACCCGGACGGGACCGATGACGTTGGTCTCCAGGGTGGTCCGCATCATGTCGGCGGTGTGCTCGGCGGCGCCGAGCACACCCTGCTCGCCCATCTCGGCCTGGACGCCGGCGTTGTTGATCAGCACGTCCAGACCGCCGGCCGCGGCGACAACCGCCGCGGCGGCGGTCACGGACGCATCGTCGGTGACGTCGAGCTGCACGGGCATGGCCCCGACGTCGTTGGCGGCGCGCAGGCCGCGGGCCGCGTCCCGGCTGCCGAGAAAGACTTTGTGCCCGGCGGACACGAGCTGGCGAGCGGTCTCGAGCCCGAGACCCTTGTTCGCTCCGGTGATCAGGATTGCCGTCATGCTCAGTGACCGTAGGGGGTGGTGCGCGGTCCAGGTCAACCGCATGGCGTCGGTAGTCATCGATTCCGGTGCGGTCTGCGGCTGATCCTGAACTCCATCGGTGCAGCCCAATCGTCAGATGACTGACCGCCAGAACCGGCCAAATCGGCGATGTAGCGCCCTGTAAACGTTCTTGACATCGGATGTCTGGCTGCTAGCGTGAGGACGCCGCCGCAGGTGACCTTCCCGACGACTGGGCGAAAGGCACTGGTCATGAGGCACTTACGGCTGGCTGTGGCCGCCGCGGTTCTGACCACCACGGGCCTCGCGGCCCCGGCGACCGCCGCGGCGGACACCGCGATCTACGCCGCCCCCGACGGCTTCGGCCGCACCTGCGTGCGGTACCTGCCGTGCACCCTCCAGACGGCGATCGACCGCCTGCGCAGCGGCTCCGTCCTCTACCTGCGTGGCGGCACCTATCGACTGGCTGACACGCTCGAACTCAACCGGAGCAACGTGTCCATCCGGGCGTACCCGGGGGAGCAGCCGGTGCTGACCGGCGCTCGACGGGTCGCCGGCTTCACCCTGCACGACCCGGCCAAGAACATCTACGTCGCCCGGGTGCCGCGCGGTGCCGACACCCGTCAGCTGTTCGTCGACGGCATGAGAGCCGAACGGGCCCGCACCGCCCTGAACTCGGCGACCTTCACCGCCACACCGACCGGTTTCACCACACCGGATCCGAGTTTCGCCACCGTCACCAACCAGGGCGAGGTGGAGGTGGTGCAGGAAAACAAGTGGAAGCACATGCGCTGCCCGCTCTCCGCGGTCACCGCCGCCGGCACAGGGTCGAACCTGGTCGTGCAGCCGGATTGCTGGCAGGACAACAACACCGCCGTGATCAACAGTCAGTTCCCGTTCAACGGCAACGGACTGCCCAAGCTGGACGGCGTCAGCTGGGTCGAGAACGCCTACCAGTTCCTGACCACGCCGGGCCAGTGGTACCTGGACCGCGGCCAGGGCAAGCTCTACTACATACCCCGGCTGGGCCAGGACATCGCCAAGGCAGATGTCGAACTTCCGTTGCTGGACACGCTGATCGAGGCCAGCGGCACGCCCGGCCATATCGCCCCGGTCGATGACACCGTCGGCACGTACGAGGGCGCGTGGACGAACTCCACCGGCCGCCAACTCGGTGACTTCCAGGATGGCGTACACGCCACCCAGACCGCCGGTGCGTCGGTCAGCTACACCTTCACCGGCACCGGCCTGGACGTGCTCGGCGAGACCACCACCGACGGCGGCCAGTTCACCGTCACCGTCGACGGAAAGCCCGACCCGGCAACGCATTCCGAGCACGGCGACGTACGACTGGCCCAGCAGGTCGTGTACTCGACCCAGAACCTGCGCCCCGGCCGCCACACCGTCACATTGGCCAACGCCGGCCCGAACCTCCTGATCGACGCGTTCGCCGTCACGCCGCAACAAGTCCGGCCCGTTCACGACGTCGAGATCTCCGGTCTGACCTTCACCGGCACCACCTGGACGCTGTCCTCGCACGTCGGCTACATCGACAACCAGGCCGGCGTGCAGTGGGCCGTCAACGCGCCGCACGCGCCCCTGCGTCCGCCGGCCGCGCTGGAATTCCACCGGGGCAAGGACATCACGGTCACCGGCAACACCTTCACCCACCTCGGCGACGTCGGCATCGCCTTCACCGACGGCACGCAGAACTCGGCCATCACCCGCAACACCATCACCGACACCAGCGCCGGGGGAGTGGCCGTGGGCGAGGTCGACGACTACTACCTCACCGATCCGACCCGCATGACCCTGAACACCACCATTGCCGACAACACCATCACGAACGTCGGCCAGGACTACCACGACGCCGTCGGCGTCTGGGTCGGTCACGGCCGGCGCACCGTCATCGAGCACAACGAGATCGCCCACACGCCGTACTCCGGCATCTCGCTCGGCTGGGGATGGGGCTGGGCCTCGCCGTGCGAGCTCCAGGCCAAGCAGGGGCTCGCGGCCTGCCGGCGCGGCACCATCTATTCGGGCGACGATCACATCCTCGGCAACAACATCCACGACGTCATGCGCGCCCTGCTGGACGGCGGCCCGATCTACACCCTCGGCGGCCAGGACGCCAAGGCGGCGAGCACCGTCGTCGGCAACTGGGTGCACGACGCCCCGCACAACAACAACATGCTCTACCACGACGAGGGCAGCTCCTACTGGGACACCCACGACAACGTGGTGAGCAACCAGACCGGCCGGTGGGTCGGCATGTGGACGCCGACCATCCACGACATCGCCATCCACGACAACTTCACCGACAACACGGTGGTGAAGAACCTTGGCACCAACGTGGTCATCAGCAACACCACCGTGGTCACCGGCGGCGACTGGCCGGCCGCGGCCCAGGCGATCATGGCCGCCTCGGGTCCACGAACTTAAATCAGCGGCCCGGGGTCGGCGAACGTGGTAGACAGCCGGCGTGGAAGAGACTTTGAGGTTCGCCGACCTGCTGCGGCTGATCGACGAACGGTCGAACGCGTTCCTGGCCGCGGTGGCCGCCGCGGCCAGCCTCGACGCGCCGGTGCCGACCTGCCCCGGGTGGACGCTGTTCGATCTCGTGCAGCACCTGGGCGTCGGGCGTCGCGCCTGGGCCGCGACGGTCGCCGCCGGGCCGGCCACGGCCAAGGCCGCGCCCGACGAGCCGACCGCGCCGCAGGATCGAGAGGCCCTGCTGGCTTGGATGGCGGCGTCGACGCGGCAGCTGCTGGACGCGCTGGAAGCGGCCGGCCCGGACCGCGGTTGCTGGGTGGGCTGGGGCGATTCACAGTCCCCGGCGACGACCGGCGCCGTGGCCCGCCGTCAGCTCCAGGAGATCGCGCTGCACACCTACGACGCGCAGCTGACCGCGGGCGTGCCGGCGGCATTGGTGGACGAGGTGGCCCTCGACGGCGTGGACGAGTTCCTGCTCACCTGCAATGCGACGACGACCCCGTGGCCGTACGAGCCCGCCGTACTGAACTACCACGTCACCGAGGGCCGGTCATGGCGGCTCGACTTCAACGCCAACGGCCTCCAGGTCACCCGGATCACGACCCCCGATGCCGACGCCGATGTGTCGATCACCGCCACCGCCGCCGAGCTCGAGCTGACCATGTACGGTCGGATTCCGGTGGAATCGCTCAAGATCGACGGCGACGGCCAGGTGCTCCAACGGCTCGTGGAGTGGGTGCCGTAGGTCAGCGATAGGCGACCACCAGCCCCTGGCTGGTCGGCTGCCTCGGCGTCGTCACGGTGATCGTCCGCTTGGCGCTGTCGTACGTCCACGTGCTGACAGCCAGGGCGTTCACCGTGACACTGCTCGGCGCATTGGCGTTGGCGAACACGACCGTCCACTGCCGCCCCGGCTGCGGGCTGGTCGACGGCTCGATGGTCAGCTGCTGACCGGCGTAGCGGATCGTCGTGGCCGCGCTGTGCGATGCATCGGTGCCGTTGTCCTCGTACAGCGTGGTCTGCCCGTCGGCCCCGGCGGCGGCCGTGACCGTCGCCTGTGACAACGGGTTCTGCACGTCATTGGTCACGTTGGCGGTACGGGTCGTCACGATGCCGCCGGAGCGCACGAACACCGGCATCGTGCCCAGGTCGGTGGTCACGTTCTGCGTCGTGCCGCCGGCATAGGTCTTGCCGGTGAAGTAGTCCGTCCAGCTGTTGCCGGGCGGGAACCAGACCGAGGTCGTGGCCGTGCTGCCCGGCGTTGTCACCGGGGCGACCAGCACGTCCGGCCCGTACAGGTACTCGGCCCCGTCCTGCGCGTAGGCGTCCTGCGAGTCCGGGTACTGCAGGTAGAGCGGCCGCACGACCGGGACGCCGGTGACCGAAGCCTGCTGCGCCAACGTGTACGTGTACGGCACCAGATTCTCGCGCAGGTTCAGGAACTTCTCGGCCGAGTTCTTCGCGTCCGTGCCGTACTGCCAGGGCAGCCGGTCGCTGTGGTTGCTGTGCAGCCGATCGATCGGCTGGAAGGTGCCGAGCTGCACCCAGCGCGCGTAGAGGTCGTCGGCCTCGCGCGTGCTGCCCGGCTCGGCCCCGGCGGCCTGGGTGCCGTCGTTGTTGAAACCGCCGATGTCATGGCTCACCGCGGACAGCCCGGTCGACGCCGATTCCCCTGGCGTGTAGCCGACTTCCCACTTCAACACGGACCAGTTGGACGTGGTGTCGCCGGTGAAGTGCACGGTGCTGCGCTTGTCGGCCCACGGCCCGGTCGGCAGCCCGGCCTGCCCGCTGTAGCCGCCGGCCTGCAGCGACCCGTAGGCCCGGGAGAAGGCGAAGCCCCGGCCGATCTGCTTGTTGGCGTCCGTGGCGTACTGCTGGTTGATCCACGCGTCCGGCGTGACACCGGGCAGCGAGGAGTACGAGCCCTCGCAACACCAGTCCAGCCACCAGAAGTCCGCGCCCTGCTTCTCCATGGTCTGGTGCAGGTCGAAGTACGCCTTGAGCTGATCGGCCCGGCCCCAGTCGAAGATGTAGTTGTCGCCCTGCTTGGCCAGTCCGTTGTGGGCCGTCGACTGCGCCTGCGCGTACTGGGGGTCGTTCGGCACGATGCTGGGGTGGATGTTCAACGTGTTGTGCAGGCCCTGCGCCGCCGACCAGTCGAAGAAACCCTTGGGGTCGGGGAACTTCGCCGGATCGATCTCCCAGCCGTCCCATGTGGACGGTGACTTGAAGTCGGTGTCGGTGACCAGCACGTCCAGCGGCACGCCGTCGGCCCGGAACCTGGGCAGGATGTCGTTCTCGTACTGGGCGGCCGTCCGGTCGTAGTACTCGGAGTACCAGACGCCGTAGGCCCAGCGGGGCAGCAGCTCGGACGGGCCGGTCAGCTTGGCCAGATCGGACAGCCCGCGCTGGTAGTCATGCCCGTAGCCGAAGACGTAGCCGTCCTGGTAGGGCAGTCCGCCGTGCGTGGGGCGTTGGGAGACAACACCATTGGTGTAGAGCGCCGAGGTCGTGTCGTCGAGCAGGCTCCAGCCGTCCTGGTAGAGCAGGCCCGGTGTGGTGACGGCATAGCCGCTCACGCCGTCGAGGCCGCGGCGGTAGCCGCCCAGCGGAGCGTGCGGCGCCAACGGCTGGGTACCGCTGTCCGTCACGGCGACGGTGTCGATGTTCAGCTCACAACTGGCAGCGTCGGGACAGCCGATGGTCACGTCGTTGGCCCCGGCGGCCAGCGTCACCGGCGTGGCGACAGTGCGCCAGGCATCCCAACTGCTCGTCGTCGGCAACGATACCGAGGCGCCATTCACGGTCACCGGTCGAGCCGCCGGCTGGGCGTTGGAATACCGCAGCTGCAAGGAATACGTGCCGGCGGCCGGCACGCCCGTGACGTGGATCTTGTCGCTCGCGCCGGTGCTCAGGCCGGCGACGAAGCCTGCGCCGGAGTAGTCGTTGTGGTCGGTGGCCGTCGCGGCGGAGCCGCCCAAGGTGCCGGACTCGGCTTCGCAGATCCCGCCGTACGGGCAGTTGCTGGCGGCGGGTGGGGGAGGAGCGGGATAGCTGGCGCCCGGTGTCACCAGCGCCAGACTGTCGATGTTCACGTTGCCGGAATCGTTGGCACCACGGGCGATGGTCACGGTGTGCGTGCCGGCGGTGAGCGTGAACGAGGTGTTGACGACCGCCCACGTGTTCCAGTCCGCGGTCGTCGGCAGCGACAGCGTGTGCGACACGCCGTCGGCCGAGGCGGTGAGCGTGCGGGTGATGGCCTGCCCGTCGCCGCCGGTCGCGTTGGCGTAGCGGGCATCCAGCTGATACGTGCCGGCTGCCGGCACCGTGACCTGGAACGACAGCGAGTTGCCGGCGGCCTGGAAGCCTGCGGCGAAGCCCCGGCCGGTATAGCCGGTGTGGTCGTTGGCCACCGCGATGCCGTTCAGCGTCAGGCTCTCGGCCTCGCACAGCACGCCGGGGGAGCAGGACGGCACCGTCCACGGGCGCGCGGTCACGTTCTGCACGCCGGCCTTCAGCTGCACCTGGAGGTTGTCCGTGTTGAACGCGCCGGAGCCGACCTTGTACCGCAGCGTCAGCGACCCGGTGTCGATGGTCAGCCAGCCGTCCACGGTCTTGGACGTGAACGGGGGAGCGGGGAAGGAGGCACGCCCGATCGCGTTGAACGTCGGCGCGTCGACGAAGTGCGCGTCGCCGGCGTACTCCGTCCGGATGAGCGTCGGTGACAACACGTCGAATCTGGCGTTGCCGGACGTGACGGCGTGTGGATGGGGTGCGGCCGCGGCCGTTGGCTGGACGGTGGCGACGGCCATGAGCAGGGCAACGGTCAGGGCAAGTCGACGCATGTCACTCCTCGGCGGTGGTTCGAGGTGACGCTCGCAGACTGGTGTACGGCTTGAACACAACGTTGTAAAGGATTCTGTCCACCACGGTCACGGGGTTGACGCGGGGGAAAGGTCAGGGAAGTCCCGAACGTCGGGGTCGTCGCCGGATGTGAGCATGGCTTGGCGTCGTGCAGCAGAGCGCTCAAGGCATTCGCCGACGTCCACCGGGACGCCGAGGCCCAGGGCCGGCCGGGCGAGTCGGGGAGCGATCCTGGATGGGTCCACTACTCGTAGATTAAAGCACTATAGCTTCAGTGACGACTGACGTCAGACCGCCACGTGAGCGGCTCATTTTCGCTTTTCGGCCTACGTGAGTGGCTCAGGTGCGCCCAGAAGGCAAATGAGCCACTCACGTGGCGACGAAGGGCCGGGGAGTCCCGAAGATCGGGATGGTGGCGGGTGCGGTGGTAGGAATGGCTGGTGAGCGAGCACCAGAGCAGCAACGGCGACCAGCGCATCGACGGCCTGCGGCTGGCCGAGCGGGAAGCGGTCGAGCTGGCGAGTGAGCTGATCCAGATCGACACCACCAACACCGGGGATCCCGCGACGCTGGTGGGGGAGCGGGCGGCCGCCGAGTATGTGGCGGCCAAGCTCGCCGAGGTCGGCTACGAGACGACGTACGTGGAGTCGGGGGACCAGGGCCCGGGCCGCGGCAACGTCGTCGTACGCCTGGCCGGCTCAGACCACAGCCGCGGCGCGCTGCTGGTGCACGGCCACCTGGACGTGGTGCCGGCCGAGGCATCCGACTGGTCGGTGCACCCGTTCTCCGGCGCCGTCCAGGACGGCTATGTGTGGGGCCGCGGCGCCGTGGACATGAAGGACATGGTGGCCATGAGCCTGGCGGTGGCCCGCCGGCTCAAGCGGGACGGCATCACGCCGCGGCGCGACATCGTGTTCGCCTTCCTGGCCGACGAAGAGGCCGGCGGCAAGCAGGGCGCGGGCTGGCTGGTCGACAACCGTCCCGAGCTGTTCGAGGGCTGCACCGAGGCGATCAGCGAGGTCGGCGGCTACTCGATCACGCTCAAGGACGGCGTCCGGGCCTACCTGATCGAGACAGCCGAGAAGGGCATCGCCTGGCTGAAGCTGCGGGTGCGCGGCCGCGCCGGGCACGGCTCGATGGTGCACGAGGACAACGCCGTGACCAAGCTGGCCGAGGCCGTGGCCCGGCTGGGCCGGCACCGGTTCCCGTTGGTGCTGACCGATTCCGTGCGGGAGTTCCTGGCCGGCGTCACCGAGCTGACCGGCATCGAGTTCCCCGAGGACGACCTGGACGGCTCGATCGCCAAGCTCGGCGGCATCTCGCGCATCGTCGGCGCGACGCTGCGCGACACCGCCAACCCGACCATGCTGTCGGCCGGCTACAAGGCCAACGTCATCCCGTCCATCGCCGAGGCCAGCGTGGACTGCCGCATCCTGCCCGGCCGGGAGGAGGCGTTCGAGCGTGAGCTGGCCGAGATCCTCGGCCCGGACGTCGAGCGCGAGTGGCTCAGCCTGCCGCCGGTCGAGACCACCTTCGACGGGCCCATCGTCGAGCACATGCACCGCTCGATCCTGGCCGAGGACCCCGAGGCCAAGCTGCTGCCGTACATGCTGTCGGCCGGCACCGACGCCAAGTCCTTCCAGCGCCTGGGCATCCGGAACTTCGGCTTCTCGCCGCTGAAGCTGCCCGACGACCTCGACTTCACCGCGTTGTTCCACGGTGTCGACGAGCGCGTGCCGGTCGAGGCCCTCGAGTTCGGCACCCGCGTCCTCGACCGCTTCATCCAAGAGGCATAATGCACTATAGCTTCAGTGATGACTGAAAGCAGCCTTCAAAGCAACCCCAGTACCAAAACAGCTCAGGACGCCGAGCTCACTTGGAGTCAACCCGTCCGAACGGGTCGACTCCGGTCGTCAGCGCCTCGGACGCCGCCGCCCACGCCTGATCGTCGGGCTCGAGCTGGGTGTGCAGGTAGGCGGCGGTGAGACGCCCGATGGCGGCGACCTGGGCCGGGTTCTCGTCCGACAGCATCGCGCTCTCGGTCGTGTCGTAGCCGGAGATGCCACCGAGGATGTGGCCGGCGTCGAACACGGTGAGCATGGCCTTGGGCGCGGGGGAGAGGCGGTACGGGTCGGCGTGCCAGTCCGGGCCGAGGTCGGTGAAGTGCCGCGAGTCGTCCCGGTCCCCGTAGACGATCAGGGCCGGTGTGGTCATGGTCGCGAAGTCGGTGGTGTGCATGAACGGCACCGATGCGGCCATCGGCCCGTTGAGGACGTCGCCGCCCCGGCCCGGTGCGCCGAACAGCACGCCGGCCTTGACGCGACGGTCGAGCAGGTTCATCTCCTGCCCGGTGTCGGGGTCGGTGATCCGCGCGCCCAGCAGGAGGCTGGCGGTGTGGCCGCCGTAGGAGTGCCCGGCCACGGCGATCTTGTCGTGGTCGATGCGCCCGCGCAGCAGTGGCACGGCCTGCTCGATCTCGTCGAGCCGATCGAGGATGTGCACCAGGTCGGTGGGGCGCTCACGCCAGAAGAGCGGGGCTCCGGGCACGTCGGCGAGCTGGTGGCGCAAGGTCGCGGAGTCGAGGTGCGTCGGCTGGATGACGACGAACCCGGCGGCCGCCCAGAGATTGGCGATGGGCGCGTACCCGTTGAGCGAGGACAGGTTGTTGGTGGATCCGTGGCCGTGGGAGAGCACGATGACCGGCAGGTCGGTCCCGGTCGCGGGGGAGGAGACCCGCAGCTGGAGGTCGACGGGCCGGCCGGGCACTGGTAGGGCCACCGGGCTGTACGACAGGACGGGCGCGGCGGTGTCGGTGGGTGCGGACACGGTGGAGGTTCCTCTCTTCGAGCCGGCTCCGTCTCGGCTAAGCTGAAACGGAACGTTGCTCCGTTAGTATCCGGAACAGCGTTCCGGTTTGTCAACCGGAAGGGGAGACCGATGGTTGCCGACAGTCCGACCGGGGCGGCCCGGGCCAAGCGGGCCGACGCGGTGCGCAACCAGCAGACGCTGTTGGCCGCGGCCGCCGAGGTCTTCGTCAGCTCGGGCGTCGACGCGCCGATCCGCGAGATCGCGGCCAAGGCCGGCGTCGGGATGGGGACGATCTACCGGCACTTTCCGACCCGGGCCGACCTGATCACCGCCGTCTACCGGCACCAGATCGAGGCCTGCGCCGAGGCGGGCCCGAGCCTGCTGGCCACCGCCGGGTCGCCGTTCGACGCGCTCGGCCGGTGGATCGACCTCTTCGTCGACTTCCTGGTCACCAAGCACGGACTCGCCGACGCACTCCAGTCGGACAGCAGCGGCTTCGCCGCGCTGCACACGTACTTCCTCGAACGCCTGGAACCGGTCTGCGCGGAGCTGCTGCACGCCGCCGTCGAGGCCGGCGACATCAGATCCGGCGTACAGCCGTACGAGCTGATGCGCGGCGTGGGCAACCTGTGCATCGGGCGGCACTCCGATCCCCGCTACGACCCCCGCCGGCTGGTCGAGCTGCTCCTTCAGGGCCTCCGGCAGCCCGCCTGATGCCCGATCCGGCAAAGTTGCTCTTCAATCAAGGCGGATAATATCACTATAGCTTCAGTGACGATTGAAAAGAGTACTAACCACGATGGTCCTGACCCACAAAACCCACCGACGCCAAGAGGAAAGCCGCAGGTCATTGCCGTCTGTGGTTCGCCCGGAGCAGGCAAGACCACAGTCGCGCGGGCCATCGCGAGTCGGCTCGGGTTGCTGCTGCTGACCCGGGACGAGATCAAGAACGGCCTCGGGCTGTCGTCCGGACACGAGCCGGCCTTCCACCTCGCCGGCGGGCCGTACAGCCAGCGGGCCGAGGCGATCATGGTCGACCTGGCGCGGCGGCTGGCGGTGGCCGGCGTCAGCTTCGTCGTGGAGACCTCGGTGCTACCCCAGGAACTGGTGGACACCGTGCGGTTGTGGGTGCACGTGGTCGCCCGACCCGAGGTGATCGATGCCCGCTTGCACGCACGCCCCGACCGGCAGCTGGCCGATCAGTTCCGGCGCGGCGAGCTGCCGGCGGCGATCTTCGCGCCACCGGCCGGGGTCGACACCGTGATCGAGATCGACACCTCGGACCAGGACAGTCCGGACATCGAAGAGCTCATGACCAGACTCGGTCCAGGTCCTCGGCGTACTCGGTGATGGCCCGTTGGTACCGGCGGATCTCCTGGTCGGACGTGGTCCCGACGAGCAGCGTGAGCAGGCCGGAGACGGCCTCCTTGGCGTCGCCGGCGTTGTACTGGGCCATGGCCAGGAACACCGCCAGCGCGCGGTCGGCCGGGAACTCGTGGACGCCGGCCAGCAGCACGGCCACGGCCTCGGTGTACTGACCGAGGGTGCGGTAGGTGCTGCCCAGCCCGAGCATGGCGCCGCGGCGCTCGACGGCGGAGAGTCCGTCGCCGTCGAGCGCCAGCACGTAGAACGGGATGGCGTCGCGTTCCAGGCCGAGGGCGTCGTGCACCCAGGCGGTCTGGTAGGCCACCTGGGCGTCGTCGGGCGCGGTCGACGACAGCTCCAGCAGCAGCTCGCGGGCCTCGTCCAAGGCCCCGGCTTCCCGCAACGCCACGGCTCGGGCCAGCGGCCCGGCAACATCGGTCACCCGGTGACCTTCTCACGCCGTATGAGCAGCGCGCGTTCGAAGGCGGTCCACGTGGTCGTGGTGAGCAGGTAGATGGCGGCGGCCAGCGGCACGAACATGGCGAAGACGACCGAGACGTACGGGACGGCGCGCAGCAGCTTGGGGCCGCCGGTGATCCGCCGGGCCGACCAGGTGGCGACGGCGGCCATCAGCAGGAACAGGGCGACGGCGGCGATGCTGGGCGAGCCGAGGAACACCGTGCTCAGCGGGGTGCCGAGCAGGGTGTGGGTGAGCAGCAGGTTGGGTTGGCCGCCGATCGTCGGCGAGAGGAACAGCCGGTACATCACGGAGAAGATGGGCAGCTGGATGAGCATGGGCAGGCAGCCGGCGAACATGCCTTTGCCTTCGCCGCCGTAGAAGGTGGCGAGTTCCTGGTTGAGGCGGTCGGGGTTGCCGCGGTGCTTGTCCTGGATGTCCTTGAGCTTGGGCATGATCTCGGCCCGGGCCTGCTCGCCGCGGACCTGGATGCGGGCCAGTGGGTGCAGGCAGAGCCGGATGATCAGGACGAACGCGACGATGGCGCCGGCGGTGCCGGTGAGCGGGGCGAGGAACGTGACCAGGTGGTAGGCGGCCGTGATGAACGGATCGAGAAACGCGAACACGAGGGAGCCCTTCAGCGGAGGGTGTGGAAAACGGGTGCCTGGGGTTGGTCAGGCGGCTGAAGGTGCTCGGGATCGGGTGTGTCCGGCCGCGTCGGGGTCGAGTTGGCGCAGCACGCGGCGGCTGCGGGCCTGCTCGCGGGTGGCGAGGCCGACGGTGCGCGGGATGGCGTGGTCGGCGTGCCGGGTGGAGCAGAGGTGGATGGCCAGTGCGGCGATGAGGACGCCGGCGAACAGGATGAGGCCGGCCAGGCCGGGGCCGACGGTCATGAGGGTGGTGAACGCGGTGAGCACGTCGTGCACGTTCCACCCCCTGGTTCTGGCTCGGTCCCACCGAAAGCCTACGACATCGGTCGCAGGTGTCCTGACTACATGACACGATTCTCGAATGGATGAAGTCTTCCCGCTGGAAGACGGAGTCGGGCTGAACGTGGTTCGGTCCGGTGCTCCGGACGCACCGGTGACCGTGGTGCTCGCGCACGGTTACGCGTTGGATCACCGCAGTTGGTCTCGGGTGGTCCCGGAGTTGGCGCATGACGAGTTGCAGGTGGTGGCCTATGACCACCGTGGTCACGGGCAGTCGGGGCCGGCGACGGCGGAGACCGCGTCGATCGAGCAGCTCGGTGACGACCTGGCCGAGTTGATCGATCGTGGGGTGGACTCCGAGCGGGTGGTGGTTGTCGGTCATTCGATGGGTGGCATGGCCACGATGGCGCTGGTGGAGCGGCATCCGCGGTTGTTCGCGCGGCGGGTGTCGGGTCTGGCTTTCCTGTCGACGGCCGTGGGTCGGCGTGGTGAGAGCTCGTTGGCGTGGCCGCAGGCCGTCGGCAAGCTGGTCGAGGAGTTGGAGAAGGTCTTCGGGCCGGTGGTGCGGCATATTCGGGGCCGGATCGAGCCGGCCAAGGCCGCCGGGTTGAAGTGGTGGCTGTTCGGTGACGATCCGAACGACGAGGATGCGGCGTTGACCGCGGAGATGGTGGCCGAGCACTGGCCGGCGACGGTGGCGTTGTTCCGTCCGGCCTTCGACCGGTATGACCGGGAGGCGGCGTTGACGGTGGCGGCGCGGGCGTCGGTGGTGGCCGCGGTGGGGGAGAAGGACCGGTTGTGTCCGCCGTCGAACGCGCAGGCGTTGGTGAAGGCGGTGGGGTCCGGGGACGCGGTTGTGCTGCCGGGCGCCGGGCACATGGTGCCGTTGGAGCGTCCTGACGAGGTGGTGCGGTTGGTGCGGGGGCTGGTCGGCCCTGGTTGATCGGCCCAGGTGTTGGTCGGCCCGGGTGATCGTTAGCTGATGGGGCCGGGGGCGAGGCTGGCGGGGCTGCGTTTGCGGCGGAGCCAGACCTTGCGGGTGCCGTCGCCGTAGAGCAGCACGCGGGACAGTTCCCAGCCGGCGAATTCGGCGTGGATGGCGAGTTGGGTGGCGGCGGTGCGGCGGGAGACGGCGGGCGGCAGTCGCAGGCCGCGGTATTCCCAGTCGCCGTCGACCACCTCGTCGGTGGCTGCTGTCATGGGGTGATCACCTGTATTCCTCCGCCGTCGGCGGACGCGACGAGCACGCGTCCGGTGGTGGGGTCGACCGCTACCGAGTCGGGTTGGCGGACGGTGTCGATGCGGTGTTTTTCGACGGGTTCGCCGCCGGCGACGTCGTAGCCGACGACCTGGTTGGTCGCGGTGAGGGTGACCCAGGCGAGGTGGCGCGTGGGGTCGTAGGCGATGGCGTAGGGGGCGCCGGGGACGGGGTACTGCTGGAGTTCGACGAGGGTGTCGGGTTTGTAGACGAGGAGTTCGCCGCCGCGGCGGTCGGTGACCAGGACGCGGCCGTAGTTGTCGGTGACGGCGTTGGTCGCGCCGTCGCCGGCGCGTAGGCCGGCGCCGAGTTTGCCGGTGGCCGGGTCGAGGTCGAAGACGGCGGTGCGGAGTTTGTCGAGTACGACGGCTTTGTCGCCGATCTGGAGGGTTTGGTCGGCGCTGGCGAGGCCGGTGATGGTGCGGTCGGTCTTGTCGCCGGTGAGGACGGCGACGGATTTCGCGTCGTGGAGTGCGACGAGCGTCCGGGCGCCGCTGGTGCTGGCGGCGACGGGTCCGCCGGGCAGTGTGATCTTGTCCACGGCGCCGGTGGGCAGGGTGATGCGCAGGAGCTGGTTGGCGGTCCGCACGGGGGCCAGGATGGTGTCGCCGGTGGTGCTGAGGTTGTCGACTCGGCCGGGCAGGTCGATGGTCTTGGGCGGCGCATCGATGCTGGTCAGGTCGTAGAGGCGCAGCGCTGGCGGGTTGTCGACGGCGACCGCGGCGGTGTGCTGGGCGGTGTCGACGGTGATGGCCGTGGCGTGCTGGCCGAGCGGCAGGACGATGCCGGCGGGGGTCTTGGCGAGGGCTGGCGAGTCGGCCGGGGTGGCGGCGGTGACGGTGTCGGCGACCTGCAG
>DASWRQ010000160.1:0-8813 GCA_036403095.1 Kutzneria sp.
AGGGGCGGGAAGCGCCACGGTTCGCTTCCTTTTCGCCGAAAAGCTCGACGTGACGGGCCGTCGCGAGGTTAATCTCCGCCAATGCAGCTGCCCTGGCGGACTTCCGCTCGCACCGGCCTGAGCAGCGGCAGTTCCGTCGTCGTGGCGACGGTGACCGGTCTGCTCCTGGCCTTCGTCGCGGCATCGGCCGTGTTGTGTGCGGTGAGCACCGGCAACGCCGCGCTGAGTTACCAGATCGGCCGCACCTGCTCGCAGTCGCTGGCCGCCACGGTCAACGGGCTGGCGGCGCCGCCGGACCGGGTCGCCCAGATCGCCCAGGACGCCCGGGAAGTCGCCGCGCAGCAGGGATTCCCGCAGACGCTGGTCGGCGCCTACACCCGTCCGACCCGGCTGGCTCTTGGCGACCGGCCGTCGCCGGCGATGCGGTTCGGCTACCGCGACGACGCGACGCCGAACCTGCACGCGATCCAGGGCGGCGCGACCGACGGCGCATGGCTGTCGCAAAGCCCCGCCCACGACGCGCACATCGGACTCGGCCCGCTGAGCGACGAGATCCCGCCGGTGACGACGATCTACTCGGACCTCCGGGAGCCGGTGCCCGCGTTCTGGTGCAGCGAGGTGGCCACGGTGGTCCTCAACCCGCTGGCCGGGGACGGCGCCGCCGCCACGACGACGTTCCTGCCCACGCTCGCGGACGTGACGAAGCTCGGGGACAGGCTGGACGTCTCGGTCCGCTTCCCCGTCGTGACGCCGAAGACCCTCGCCGAGGCGCGGGAGCTCGCCGCCCGCAGCGACCGGCTGGCCGTTGCCCTGCGCCAGAAGTTCGCGGCCGACGGCCTGACCGCCTACGCCACGGTGCGGCTGCCGTTCGTGTCGTCGTTGGCCGAGGCGGAAAAGGCGCAGCGCAACGTGATCGCCTTCGTGCTGCCGCTGACGGCGATCAGCCTGCTGGTCGGGTTGGTCGGCGTCGGCGCTATGGCCGCGCAGTGGTGCCAGCGCCGGCAGCCGGTGCTGCGGCTGCTGTGGGCCCGGGGCAGCTCCCCGATGGCGTTGGGGGCCAAGGCGTTGCTCGAACTCGCCGGCCCGCTGGTGATCGGTGCGGTGGTCGGGTTGGTGGTCGCGCGGGCGGCACTGCCCTGGTACGCCCCGGTGGCCGAGCTGGATCCCGGCACGACGACGTGGGCGGCGCTGGTGGTGCTGGGCGTGGTCCTGGTCGCCGGCGCGGTGCTGACGGCGACGGCGGCGTGGCGTACGCACCGTGTGTTCCAGGCGCACGCTCGTCGGCGGATTCCCCGTGTGCTGCGGCTGATCCCGTTCGAGCTGCCGGTCGCCGTCGCGGCGGTGTTCTCCGGGCTGAGCCTGACGCGGTCCGTGCCGTCGACCGGCGGTGTGACGCCGCAACTGGACGCGTTCGCGCTGGCGTTCCCGGTGTTGGTGGTCGTGGTGATCGCCGGTGTGGCCGCCCGGCTCGGCCGGCTGCTGCTGGCGTGGTCGCACCGGCTGAGCGTGTGGTCGCTGCCTTCGGTGCAGCTGGCCGTCCGCCGGCTGGCCGCGGCGAGCACGGCGGCGACGGGCGTGCTGCTGGTCGGTGTGCTGGCGGTCGGCACGCTCGCGGTCGGCAACAGCGTCAACCGGGCCGAGCAGGACGCGTTGGCCAGCAAGTCCGGAAACCTGGTCGGCGGCAACACTTCCGTGCAGATCTCCACCTCGTTCGGCCAGAGCAAGCAGCCGCTGCCGGCCGCGGTCGGCGCGCACGCCACGGTGGTCGGCGTGGTCGACCGGGGCGTGAGCAACATGGTCACGGTCGACCCGGGCGCCTTCGCCAACGGCGCGTGGCTGGACCCCGACCGGCGGGCCGCGACGCTGGACCTGGTCGGCCGGCTGGGCAACGGGGCGGCGATCGCCGTCGGCGGGGCGAAAACCGGTTCGGGCATCAGCATTCCCGGGTTCACCCCGCTGCACACGATCGGCACGCTGCCGATGTTCCCCGGCATGCCGAACAACATCGGCTATGTGACGGCGCGGTCGGACAACACCACCGCGTCGGAGATCAACTCGTTCTTCCTGTGGTCGAGCGACGACGCACCGACCGTGCTCAAGGCCCTCGGCGACGCGCACATCGACCACATCGCCTACAAGACAACAGAGATGGCGTTGGACGCGCTGCCGTTCTACACGGTGGCGTGGACCTTCGGTTACATCGCGTCGGTCGGTGCGCTGCTGGCCGTGATCGCGGCGGCTTCGCTGCTGCTGGCCGTGGGGGCGCGGCGTAAGCAGACCGCGCTGTCCGGCGCGCTGGCCACCCGGATGGGCCTGCGGCCGGTCACGTTGATCACGAGCCATCTGCTGGAGTTCGGGGCGGTGGCCGGGGCTGTGCTGCTGGCCGGGGTGACGGTCGGGCTGGTCGTCGCCGCGTTTTCCGTGCCACGCCTGGATCCCGCGCCATGGTTGCGGCCGGTTTCGGTGCTGCCGGACTCGGTGATGTTCGTGGTGATCGCGGTCGTGATCGCGGCGGCGGTGGTCGCGGCGGCCGGGTGGATCGCGGTGCGCGGGGTGCGCACCGCCCGAGTCGGGGAGCTCATCCGTGGCTGATGTCCTTGCCGCCCAAGGGGTTGGCGTCGACTATGCGACGCCGGCCGGCACCGTGACGGCCATCGACGACGTCACGGTTGTGGTGCCCGACAACGGGATCACGGTGTTCGCCGGCCCGTCCGGCTCGGGCAAGTCGACGCTGCTGCGTGTGCTGGCGCTGGTCGAGCGGCCGACCCGTGGCGCGGTGGATCTCTCCGGCGAGACGGTGAGCCGGCGTTCGCACCGGCAACTCCGGGCGTTGCGCCGGCAGACCATCGCGCTGATGTTCCAGAACCCCATGGAAAACCTGCTGCCCGAACTCACCGCCGCGCAGAACGTGATCGCCGCCGCGCAAAGTGCTGGTCGCACAGCCGATCTGGGTCTGCTGGGCGTCGTAGGGCTGGACGGCATGGGCGACTACCGGGTGCCGGCGCTGTCCGGCGGGCAGCAGCAGCGGCTGGCGCTGTGTTGCGCGTTGGCCCGTGAGCCGAAGGTCGTGCTGGCCGACGAGCCGACGTCGCAACTGGACGACGTGTCGGCCGGCTTGGTGCTGGAATCGCTGAAAGTGTTGGTGGACAGGGGAGTTCCGGTCGCGGTCGCCTCGCACGACGACCGGCTGATCGGTCTGGCCGACCGCGTGGTGCGGATGAGATCTGGGCGGGTGGCGTGATGGCGTTGGTGGCGCAGGGGATCGGCCGGTCCTTCCGGCAGGTCGAGGTGCTGCGTGGAGTGGACCTCGCGGTGGCGCCGGGGGAGTTCGTCACGATCGGCGGCCCGTCCGGCTCCGGCAAGAGCGCGTTGCTGTCCATCCTGTGCGGCTTCGACCGGCCCGACGTCGGCAGCGTGCTGATCCGCGACGTCGAGCTGGACGGCGCGCCGAGCTGGCAGCGCTGTGCCGTGCTGCCGCAGGCCCTCGGGCTGGCCGGCGAGCTGACGCTGGCCGAGAACACCGCGCTGCCGCTGCTGTTGACCGGGTCGTCGGAGGCGAAGTCGCGCAGCGTCGCCGTGTTGACCGAGCTCGGCATCGGCGACCTCGCCGACCGGTATCCGAACGAGGTGTCCTACGGCCAGCAGCAGCGGGCGGCGCTGGCCCGGGCGATCGTGGTCGAACCCGAGGTGCTGCTGGCCGACGAGCCGACCGCGCACGTCGACCAGGCCAGCGCCGAGGTGGTGCTGACCGTGCTGCGACGGGTGGCCGACCGCGGCACGGCGGTGATCGCCGCGACGCACGATCCACGGGTGCACGCGGTGGCCGATCGCCGGCTCCGGCTGGACAAGGGCCGCCTGGTGCCGTAAGCAGGAAGACGTGCAGGGCCAGGACAGCATGCGGGAGGCCAGGCGGCTGATCGGCGGCTCGCGGCGCATCACCGTGCTGACCGGGGCCGGTGTGTCGACAGCGTCCGGCATCCCGGACTTTCGGGGGCCGAACGGCCTGTGGACCAAGGATCCCGAGGCGCAGCGGTTGTCGTCGTTGCCGGACTATCTGGCCGATCCCGCCGTGCGGCGGCAAGCCTGGCGCAGCCGCTTGGCCCACCCGGCCTGGACCGCGGAACCCAACGCGGCCCACCAGGCGCTGGTCGACCTCGAACGTTCCGGCCGCCTGCGGTCGTTGCTGACGCAGAACATCGACGGCCTGCACCAGAAGGCCGGCTCCGACCCGTCGCTCGTGGTCGAGCTGCATGGGTCGCTGACCGAGACGGAGTGCCTGAGTTGCGGCGACCGTCGTCCGATGAGCGAGGCGCTCGATCGCGTCGCCGCCGGTGCGGACGATCCGCCGTGCCTGGTATGCGGCGGGATCATCAAGTCGGCGACCATCTCGTTCGGCCAGGAACTCGACCAGGACGTGCTGCGACGGGCCCAGCAGGCGACGCTGGACTGCGATCTGTTCCTCGCCGCCGGCACCTCGCTGACGGTGTTCCCGGCGGCGGCCCTACCGGAGTTGGCCGCGCGGGCCGGCGCTTCGGTGCTGATCTGCAACGCCGAGCCCACCCCGTACGACGAGCTGGCCGACGCCGTCGTACGTGAGCCGTTGACCGAGGCGCTGCCCGCGCTGGTGGCCGCTGAAACGATCGAGCCGCGTGGTCGCCTGTCGACCTGGGGCGATCCGGCCACTTGGTAGCTAGGGTGTTGTGATGCGGGTCCCACTCACCGTCAGTGACTTCCTGGACCGTGCAGCCACGGTCCTCGCCGACAGCGTCGCGATCGTGGACGAGCCGACACAGCCGGCCGATCCCGTCGCCACCACCACCTACCGCGAGCTGGCCGGGCGCGTCCGGGCCTGGCAGGCCGGCCTCGACCGGCTGGGCGTCGGCGAGGGCGAGCGGGTCGCCGTCGTCAGCCACAACTCCGCCCGGCTGATGGAGCTGCTGCACGCCGTGCCGGCCAGTGGGCGGATCTGCGTGCCGGTCAACTTCCGGCTGCGGGCCGACGAGATCGCCTACATCGTCGAGCACAGCGGCGCGTCCGTGCTGCTGGTCGATCCCGAGCTGGACGAGTCGCTCAAGGGCGTGACCGCCTCGCACCGGTTCGTGCTGGGCGACGAGACCGAGCAGCTGATGCGGTTCGACACCGAGCCGCGGCCGTGGTCGTCGCCGGACGAGGACGCCACCGCCACGATCAACTACACCTCCGGCACCACCGCGCGGCCCAAGGGCGTGCAGCTGACGCACCGCAACATCTGGACCAACGCCGTCACCTTCGCCATGCACGTGCGGGCGTGGGAACGCGACGTGTACATGCACACGCTGCCGATGTTCCACTGCAACGGCTGGGGCATGCCGTACGGGCTGACCGGCGTCGGCGCCCGGCACATCGTGCTGCGCAAGGTCGACGGCACGGAGATCCTGCGCCGCGTCGACGAGCACGGCGTCACCCTCATGTGCGGCGCGCCGGCCGTGTGGAACGCCGTGCTCGACGCCGCCCAGACCTGGTCCGGCGAGATTCCCGGCCGCGACAAGGTTCGCATCGTCTGCGCCGGCGCGCCGCCGCCCACCCGGACCATCGCCCGGGTGCAGGACGAGCTCGGCTGGGAGTTCCTCCAGATCTACGGGCTGACCGAGACCTCTCCGCTGCTCACCTTCAACCGCACCCGGCCCCAGGACGTGGACCTGCCGCCGATGGAGCGTGCGGCCAAGCTCTCCCGGGCCGGCGGCCCCGCCCTCGGCGCCCGGATCGCCATCTCCGACAGCGGCGAGGTGCTCGCGCAGTCCAATGTGGTGCTCGAGGGCTACTGGGAGAACCCGCAGGCGACCGCCGACGCGTTGGCCGACGGCTGGTTCCACACCGGCGACGGCGGCTCGCTCGACGAGGAGGGCCATCTCGTCATCTCCGACCGGCGCAAGGATGTGATCATCACCGGCGGCGAGAACGTGTCGTCCATCGAGGTCGAGGACTGCCTGTTCAGCCATCCCGCCGTCGCCGAGGTCGCCGTCATCGGCGTGCCCGACGAGAAGTGGGGCGAGACCATCAAGGCCCTCGTCGTGCTGTCCGCCGACGTCACCGAGGCCGAGCTCATCGCCCACTGCAAGCAGCGCCTCGCCGGCTACAAGGCCCCCACCTCGGTCGAGTTCCGCGAGGCGATCCCCCGCACCGCCACCGGCAAGATCCAGAAGTACAAGCTCCGAGAACCCTACTGGACCGGCCGAGACCGCAAAGTCAACTGACACCGATCCGCGAGTCCCGCTCTCCAGCAGTCATGAATTGGTTTCATGGCTGCCCGAGAGCGGGACTCGCGGCTGTCTGGGGTGGGTGCGGTGGCAACTACCTATCGGGCCTGCTGAGAGGTGTGAAGCTGCCCGGGGATTAGGCCGTTGGTGTGACACGTGTGGCTGATGATGGGTGAGTTTTGCACGGGGTGTGTGGCGCTGTTGGGATAGGAGTGGCACAGTGACATTCGTGCCGGGTTGACGCCGTTCGGTGGTATGTAGTACGCCGAACGGCCCAGCCTTCGTGAGGAGGTGCGGGGTGGTTCGAGCAGCGGTGCTGGCCGGGGTGGCGCTGGCCCTGGTGATGGGCTCGGCCGGACCGGGCAACGCGGCGCCCCCGCCGCCCGGCAATCCCTCGGACTCGGACATCAGCGCCGGCCAGGACGCGGTCCGGGACCGGGCGGCCAAGGTCGGGGACCTGAGCAATCAACTGGCGGCGGCGGACGCGAAGCTGTCCGACCTCCAGTCGCAGGTCGAGGCCCGGATGGAAGAGGTCAACAAGGCCCGGGTGGACCTGGAGGCGGCGCAGTCGGCGGCCCAGCAGGCCGGTGACGAGGCGGCTGCGGCGAAGCTGGAGTCGGACGCGGCCTCGAAGGCGGTGGACGACGCCCGCAAGCGCCTGGACGACTTCGCGGCGGCCAGTTTCTCCCAGGGCAGCGCGGTCGGCGGCTTCTCGGCCCTGTTCGACGCGACGAGCCCGGACAACCTGCTGGCCCGCGTGCAGATGCTGAACGCGGTCAGCGAGTCCGAGCTCAAGGCCATGGACGTGACGCAGCGGGCCGAGGTGGACCGCGCGAACAAGGAGTCGGCCAGCCGCAAGGCGTTGCAGGTGGCCAAGGAGAAGCAGGACGCGGCCGACGCGGCCAAGCGCAAGGTGGACGCGGCGATGGCGGCGGCGGTGGCGGCCCGGCAGAGCGAGGCGGCGCAGGAGAAGCAGCTCCAGTCGTCCAGGTCGGACATGGAGAGCCAGCTGTCGGCGGCCCAGGCCACCGTCACCGACCTGCAGGCCCAGCGCCAGCGCTACGACGACTGGCAGACGGAGCAGAAGAAGGAAGAAGAAGCGGCCGCGGCCGCCGCAGCGGCGGCGGCAGCACGACCGGTGGCCAGCCGGCCGCCCCCGCCGCAGCGCCCGGTGCCGGTGGCGGCCGGGGGACGGGCGGCGGCGGTGATCGCGCGGGCGATGGCCGAGCTGGGCATGCCCTACGCCTGGGGCGGCGGCACGCCGAGCGGCCCGAGCCGCGGCATCAGCGACGGCGGCGGCGACGCCGACTACTTCGGCGACTACAACAAGATCGGCTTCGACTGCTCCGGCCTGATGGTCTACGCCTTCGCCGGCGTCGGCGTCTACCTGCCGCACTACAGCGGCTACCAGTACTACGCCGGTCAGCACGTGCCGTTGTCCCAGCTACAGCCGGGCGACATGCTGTTCTACGGCAACGTCAGCAACATCCACCACGTCACGATGTACGTCGGCGGCGGCCGCATGATCGAGGCGCCCTACTCGGGCTCCTACGTGCGCGTGGTGCCGGTGCGCTGGGGCGAGATCATGCCGTACGCCACTCGCGTCCTCTGAGGCCGCCGCAGCGTGAACGGTGTGGCCAGCGCCAGTACGCCGGCCACGGCGATGGCCTCGCGGGGCCCGATCCAGCTGGCCAGCAGCCCCCACAACGCCGTCAGCAAGGCGATGCTGACCTTGGTCGTGACCGACCACGCCGACAGCACCCGGGCGACGTTGCCGGCCGCGGCGTTCTCCAGCCGGGTCGTCGCCGACACCGGGGCGTAGATGCTGCAACACACGATGATCCCGAACTCGACGCCGATCACCAGCAGCAGCCCGGGCAGGCCCGGCCCGACAAAGGCCAGCCCCACCACCCAGACCGCCCGCAACGTGCCGGCGACGTACAGCACCCGGTCCTGCCCGAACCGTCGCACCAGCGGCCGGGCCAGCCGTGAGCCGACCAGCCCGCCCAGGCACGGAATCCCGAACGCCAGGCCGTACTGCCAAGGGGTGAAGCCGAGGTCGCCGAGCATCAGCACCGCCAGCAGCGGCGCCGTCGCCATGAGCAAGCCGTTGTACAGCGCGGAGTTCACGAACAGCGGCCGCAGCACCGGATGGCCGACGATGTGCCGCCAGCCGTCGAAGATCTCGCCGAGCCCGATCCTGCGGACCGAGTCCGGCGCCGGCTCCTGGCCGTGGATCGCCCGAATTCCCAGCGCCGACAACAGGAAGCTCAGCGCATTGGCCACGATCGTCGTCAACGGGCCGAACGCGCCGATGGCCAGGCCGCCGGCCGGTGGGCCGACGGCGGTCGCGGCCCAGGACGTGGCCTCGAAGCGGCCGTTGGCCTGGAGCAGATCCTCCTTGGCCACCAACGACTTCAGGAACGCCCCGCTGGCCGCCGTGAACACTATGTCAGCCGTGGCGACGACAACCGACACCGCCACCAGCTGGCCGAACGTCAAGGCGTGCAACAGATACGCCGCCGGCAGCGTCAGCAGGGCGACGAACCGCAGCAGGTCCATCGCCACCATCACCGG
>DASWRQ010000161.1:0-6467 GCA_036403095.1 Kutzneria sp.
GATCGAGCAGCTGGAGCACCGCCCGATCGCCGCCAGTGGTGGCGCGGTGGCGGCTGCCGGGGAGGCCCCGGTGGCGAGCAAGTTCCAGCGGCCGTCGCAGCGGAGCGCCGAACCCGAGCCCGAGTCGGATGCCGCGCCTCAGCCGGTACCGGCCCAGTCAGCGCCGGTTCAGCCTGTGCCGGCACAGCCCACATCGGCACAGCCCACATCGGCACAGGCCACATCGGCACAGTCCGCACCGATGCAGGCCGCGCCTGCTCCGGTCCAGCCGAGCCCGCAGGTTCAGCTGGCTCCGCAGGTTCAGCCCGCGCCGCAGGCCGAGTCGGCTCCGCAGGTCCAGGCCTCCACACCTAGGCAACCGGAAGTCCCGCAACCTCAGGTGCAGCAAGCGGAGCCCGAGCCGGAGCCGGCGGTCGTGCCGGTGGGTGGGGGCGGCACGGATGTGGCGGCGCTGCGGCGACTGTGGGGGCAGCTGCTGGCGGCGATTCCCAGCAAGTCCACGCAGGCCATGCTGATGAACGCCGCCGTGCAGTCAGTGGACGGCAACACCGTCACCATCGCGCACACCTCGGCGCCGCTGGCCCGCCGCCTCGCCGCCGCGCAGAACCAGGACGCCATCGCGGCGGCCGTGGCCAAGGTCGTCGGCGGCGAGTGGCAGGTCAAGGTCGTGCACGGCGAGGCCGGCGGCGGGCCGGGCGCGATGGCCGCCCCGGTCGCGGCCCCGCCCCGCCAGCGTCCCGCCCCGACCCGGCCCAGCCAGGCCGCCCGCCCGCAGCCCGAGCCGCAGCCGACGTCGGTGGCGCCGAAGCCGGCCGCGTCCTCGGTCGACGACATCCCGCTGCCGCCGGAGCCGGACGAGCCGGCGGAACCCGAGCCGGCGCCGGAGCCGGAGACCGAAGAGTCGATGATGGCCGAGGCGGCCCGCGAGCCCGAGCCGGGCGAGCACATCGACCGCCGCGACCCGCACGACATGTTGCTCGAGATGCTCAACGAGGAGCTCGGCGCGGTGCCGATCGAGAAGAAGGTCAAGCCAGCAGGCGGCTGACGAACTCGATCGCCCGGGGATAGGTGGCCAGCTTGTTGTCCAGGTTGGCCATCTGGTGCCCCTCGTTGGCGTGCACCACCAGCTCGCACTCCACGCCGTTGGCACGCACGGCCGCGGCCAGCTGCTCGGCCTCGCTCAGCGGCACCCGCGGGTCGTTGGCCCCGTGCACCACAAAAAGCGGCGCCCTGATCCGGGCGACCTTGTTCATCGGCGAGGCCTCCGCAAGGAAGTCCCGGTCGGCGTCCAGCCAGCCGTACTCCCGCTCCCGGAGCCGCCGCCGATAGGGCGAGGTGTTCTCCAGGAACGTCACGAGCGAGGAGATGCCGACGATGTCCACGCCGGCCGCCCACCGCTCCGGCAGGAAGGCCAGGCCGGCCAGCACCAGATAGCCACCGTAGGACCGGCCCCACAGCGCCACCTTGTCGGAGTCGACGCCGATCGACGGCAGCCAGTCGTGCAGCACCGCCAGGTCCTGGATCGAGTCCAGCCGCTTGCGCCGGTCGTCGGCCGAGTAGTACGTCTTGCCGTAACCGACGGATCCTCGGATGTTCGGCACCACGACCACATGCCCGGCGGCGACCAGGCCCTGCACCAGCGGGTCGAACCGCCGCTGCGACTGCCCCTCCGGGCCGCCGTGCAGGAACAGCACCGCGGACTTGCCGCTGCCGTAGACGAAACACGGGATCTGGCCGTTCGCCCGCACGTGCGTCGGCTCGACCATGCCGGCCAGCTGCGACCCGGTGTCGGTCAGCGACGTGACCTTGGCCGACTCCAGGTCGACCAGCAGCACGTCCATCGGGATCGTCGGCGAGCTGAAGGTCAGCGCCACGTACCGGGAGTTCGGCGAGAACACCGGATCCAGCAGCGGGTACGAGGTCCAGCCGTCGGCCGGCAGACCGATCTCGTCGAGTTGGCGGCCGGTCGCGCCCTCGTGCACGGTCAGCCGGGCCACACCGTCAACATTGGTCAGCACCAGCAGCTTCTGCCCGTCCGGCGACAGCCAGCCGGTCAGGTCATGCCGCTCGGACGCGACCAGCCAGGTCCACCGCGCGCTCGCCAGGTCGTAGCGGGCGATCGCCTTGAACTCACGGTCCCGGTTGCTGGTGGCGATCAGGCCGACGCCGTCGGGCAGCCAGCCGATGTGGCCGATGTTGGTCTCCTCGGCCGCGCCGGTCAGCTCGGTCACGCGGTCGGCCTCGGTCTCCGGCATGGTGTCGACCAGCAGCAGCTGCATGGAGTTGGCCTGATCGGTGCCGACCGTGGTGGCCACGTAGCGGCTGTCCGGGGAGAGTTTGGCGTCGGCCGAGTAGCCGCCGCGGTCGTAGACGACCTCCTCGGCGCCGCTGAACAGGTTGCGCACCACGACGTCGAAGTCGACCTTGTTGCGCCGGTTCGTCGCGTACACCACCTGGCCGGCCCGCATGTTGACCAGCCGGTGGATGTACCGGTCGTCATGCACGACCGGTTGATATTCCGTGTCCCCGATGCGCAGCAGCGACAGCTGCCCGCGCTCGTTGCCGCCGCTGTCGTGCTCGACGACCACGGCCCGCTCGCCCTTCACGTACTTGGCGGCGCTCACCCCGGTCAGGTGCGGCAGCGGCGTCGCCGAGCCGTCCGGCGCCAGCTCGACGAGCTGCACCCGGCCCGTCTCGTCCGAGCCGGCCAGCACCCGGCCCTCGTCGTCGACGTCGAACGCCCGCCACGTGTGCAGTTCCAGTAGTCGCTTCACGTCCAGCCCCATGGAGCCACCCTGTCACACCCGGCGACTACGCTGGTGCTGGTCAAACCGACGAGAGGAGCCGCGGTGCAGCCCGGCCAGCCCAACATGCAACAGATCCTGCAACAGGCCCAGCAGATGCAGCAGCAGCTGGTCAACGCCCAGCAGGAGCTGGCGGCCGCGGAGGTCACCGGCACCGCGGGCGGCGGCCTGGTGACCGCGACGGTGACCGGCGCCGGCGAGCTCAAGTCGCTGAGCATCGACCCCAAGGTGGTCGACCCCGACGACGTCGAGACGCTGTCCGACCTGGTCGTCGCGGCCGTGCGCGACGCCAACAACAACGCGCAGGCGTTGGCCGCGCAGAAGATGGGCCCGCTGGCCGGTGGCCTCGGCGGCGGGTTCGACCTCGGCGGCCTGAGCCTGCCCGGGTTCTGACCGTGTACGAGGGACCGGTACAGGATCTGATCGACGAGCTGGGGCGGCTGCCCGGCGTCGGTCCGAAGAGCGCCCAGCGCATCGCGTTCCACCTGCTGGCGGCCGACCCGGCCGACATCGGGCGGCTGCAGGACGCGCTGCAGAAGGTGCGCGACGGGGTCCAGTTCTGCCAGATCTGCGGCAACGTCTCCGAGGAGCAGACCTGCCGCATCTGCAAGGACCCGCGACGCGACGCCACCGTGGTCTGCGTGGTCGAGGAGCCCAAGGACGTCGTCGCGGTGGAGAAGACCCGCGAGTTCAAGGGCCGCTACCACGTGCTCGGCGGCGCGCTGGACCCGTTGTCCGGTATCGGCCCGGATCAGCTGCGCATCCGCGAGCTGCTGGCCCGGATGGGGACCGACGACATCAAGGAGATCATTCTCGCCACCGACCCGAACACCGAGGGCGAGGCGACCGCGACGTACCTGATCCGGATGCTGCGCGACTTCCCCGGGCTGACCGTCACCCGGCTGGCCTCGGGCCTGCCGATGGGCGGCGACCTGGAGTTCGCCGACGAGCTCACGCTCGGCCGGGCGCTGTCCGGGCGTCGCACGGTGTGAGGATCATCGCGATCGACGGGCCGTCCGGCGCGGGCAAGTCCAGCTACGCCGCGACGCTCGGCCTGCCGATCGTGCCCACCGACCACTTCGCCACCTGGGACGACCCGGTGGCGTGGTGGCCGCGGCTGGTCGATGGCGTGATCACGCCGCTGCTGCACGGCGCGTGCGGCCGGTATCGGCGGATGGAGTGGACCGACGGCGTGCCCGCGCTCGGTGCCGAGATCGTCGTGGAGCCGACGGAAGTCCTTGTCGTGGAAGGGTTTTCCGCCGGTCGCCGAGCCGCGACACCGTGGCTGTCGCAACTGATCTGGGTCGACGCGCCGGACGCGCTCGAACGCGCCGTCGCCCGTGACGGCGAAGCCAGCCGTGCGGACCTGGTGCGGTGGAAGGAATTCGAGCGCGGTTGGTTCCAGGTGGACGGCACGCTCGCGCGTGCCGACCTAATCGTTCAGCGCTAGCGCCAACGCCTTGCGCGCCGCCGCCTCCAGCAGCGTCGAATGCTCCTCCGGCGCGCACGCGGCGATCGCCCGCCGCGCCGCCTCCACCGCCTGTTCCCGGTTGCCCAGCGTCCGATGCGTCTCGGACAGGTCGATCAACGCAGACGTCATGAAGGCCGAGTTGTCGATCTCCTGGGCGATGCCCAGCGCCTCCTCGAAACGCCGCATGGCCAGCTCCTGGTCGCCCCGATAGGCGGTAGCGACGGCCAACGAGACCAGCGCATACCCCTCGGAGCGACGGGCTCCGGTCTCGCGGGCCTGCGCGATCGCCGTGACGGCGTACTCCTCGGCCTGCGCCACGTCGCCGGTGTCCAGGTACACCCGGGCGATGTTGTCCAACAGGCTGCTGCGGCCGTCCAACGAACCCAGTTCCGTGCGCAGGTCGAGCGCCTTGTGCATGTACGCCAGCGCCTCGTCGAACCGGCCCGACTCGCGGTGGGCCAGCCCGAGATTGGTCAGGCACGACGCCTCGTCGTACCGGCGCCCGAGCGCCCGATGTCCGGCCAGCGCGCGCTCCAACAGCGTCACGGACTCGTCGAGCTCGCCCAATGCCATCTTCAGCGTGCCGAGTTTGAACAGGGTGATGGCGCGGCCCACCGGCGAGTCGACCGTGTCGGTCACCTTGAGCGCCCACTCGAAACACTCCGCCGCCCGCGCCAGGTCGCCGCGTTCGCCGTGCACCCCGCCGAGATCGGTCAGCGCCTCGATGAGCGCGTCGTCAGGGCCCATCTCGCGGTAGTAGGCCAACGCCAGCGACAGCTGGTCGACGGCCTCGTCGTACTCGCTCTGATCCCACGCCAGCGCACCAAGTGCTTGCCGCATGACGGCTTCCGCCCGCCGCTCACCGGAGCGCAGCGCCGCGGTGAGCCCGATCCGCGCGGTCCGGATGGCCTCGTCGCTGTGCCGGTGGCCGCGGAAGTACCGGTGCAGCGCGTCCGCGAGGCCCCAGGCCGCCGGCAGCGGACCCGTCTCCTCCGCCTGCGCCACCGCCGCGATCAGGTTCGCCCGCTCCGTGTCCAGCCAGGCCAGCGCCTCGAAGTGGTCGCCGAACAGCGGCGTCGTCACGACAAAACCGGCGCGCGGCACCGGCAGCCGCACGCTGCCCGGGGACAGCTTGTTCGACGCCGACGCCGACGCGTGGTGGTAGTAGGCGGCCAGGTTCGACCGGGCGATCACCTTCGAGCCCGGGTTCTCCTCCACCTCGGTGCGCTGCCCGGCGTACAGACGGAGCAGGTCGTGCAGGTGGTAGCGGCCCGGCGAGTGCTGCTGCACGAGATTGGCCGCCGCCAGCCGGTCCAGCAGCCGCTGCGACTCGTCCAGCCGCAGCGACGCCACGGCCGCCGCCGCCTCCACCGTGAAGTCCGGGCCCGGGATCAGGCCCAACAGCCGGAACAGCTGCCGCGCCGCCGGCTTCAACGCGTGGTACGAGAGGTCGAACGCCGCGGTCACCGCCGCCTCGTCGTCGTCATCCACCACCAGCGCGTCCAGCCGGTTGCCCTCGCGCAGCCGGGCCACGTAGTTGGCCACGCCCGGCCGGTTGGCCAGGTTCGCCGCCGCGATCCTCAGCGCCAGCGGCAGGTAGGCGCAGAGCTGGGCCAGCTCCTTTATGGCGTCCGGCTCGGCCAGCACGGCCCGCGCGCCCAGCATCTCCGTCAGCAGCCGGTGCGCCTCCTCCGGCGTCAGCGCGTCCAGGCCGACCGGCCGGGCCCCCTGCAACGCCGTCAGCCCGAGGAGGGTGTCCCGGCTCGTCACGAGGACCGCGCAGCCCGGGCTGCCCGGCAGCAGCGGGCGCACCTGCTCGGCTGCCGCCGCGTTGTCCAGCACCACCAGCACCTGCCGGCCGGCCATGCACGACCGGTACAGCGTGATCTGCTCCTCGACGTCCAGCGGGATCTGCGACGGCGGCACACCCAGCGCCTTGAGGAACCGGGTCAGCGCGTCCACCGTGCTCATCGGCGGCCCCGGCGCGTAGCCGCGCAGGTTCACGTACAGCTGGCCGCCCGGGAAGCGGCTGCTCACCCCGTGCGCCACGTGGATCGCCAGCGCCGTCTTGCCCACGCCCGGCGGGCCGGACAGCGTCACCAGCGGCACCGCCGTGTTCTTGTCGCCCGCCACCAGCCGCTGCGCGATCCGGTCCGACACCTCACGCCGTCCGACGAAGTCCACCAGGTCGG
>DASWRQ010000162.1:0-1653 GCA_036403095.1 Kutzneria sp.
GGCCAGGTCGGCCGGCGTCCGCAGGCCCGTCGCGTCGAGGATGACCGCGGCCGGCTTCTCGCCGTCCGTGGCGCCGTCGGCGGTGACCGGCGACTGCACGTGCACGCCCTCGGCCTGCAGCAGCGTGGTCAGGGCGTCGCGCAGCCGGCCCTCCCCTGCCGAGCCGATGACCGCGGGTCCGGGCAGCAGCGGCTGTCCGGGCTCGTAGCGGCGCAGCACGGCCGGGCGAGGCAGGCCGAGCTGTTTGGTGATCGTCGTCCCGACGCCGGAGTTGGCGAAGTCGCGGTACCAGTCACTCACGTGGGTTCGTCCTTCCAGAGCGGGGGTCAGGACTCGAGGATGGCGACGACGCCCTGGCCGCCGGCCGCGCAGATGGAGATCAGGCCGCGCTTGCCCGGGCCCGCCTCGTGCAGCATCTTGGCCAGGCTGGCCACGATCCGGCCACCGGTCGCGGCGAACGGGTGCCCGGCCGCCAGCGACGAGCCGTTGACGTTGAGCTTCGACCGGTCGATCGAGCCCACGGGTGCGTCCAGGCCCAGCCGCTCCTTGCAGAACGCCGGGTTCTCCCAGGCCTTGAGGGTGGACAGCACGGTGGAGGCGAACGCCTCGTGGATCTCGTAGAAGTCGAAGTCCTGCAGCGACAGGCCGTTGCGGGCCAGCATCACCGGCATCGCGTAGGCGGGGGCCATCAGCAGGCCCTCGCCGCCGTGCACGTAGTCCACGGCGGCGGTCTGCGCGTCGACCAGGTGGGCCAGCACCGGCAGGCCGTGCTCGGCGGCCCACTCGTCGGAGCCCAGCAGCACCGTGGAGGCGCCGTCGGTCAGCGGCGTGGAGTTGGCCGCCGTCATGGTGGCGCCCTCGCCCTTCCCGAACACCGGCTTGAGCGTGGCGAGCTTCTCGACCGTGGAGTCCGGCCGCAGGTTCTGGTCGCGGGAGAGCCCGAGGAACGGGGTCACCAGGTCGTCGAAGAAGCCTCGGTCGTAGGCGGCGGCGAGGTTCTGGTGCGACCGCACCGTGAGCTCGTCCTGCTCCTCGCGGCCGATCTCCCACTCCTTGGCGGTGATCGCCGCGTGGTCGCCCATGGCCAGGCCGGTGCGCGGCTCGGCGTTGCGCGGGATCTCCGGCGCCAGCTGGTTGGGCCGGATGCCGGACAGCGCCTTGAGCCGCTGCTGCAGCGTCCTGGCGCTGTTGAGACTGATCAGCACCCGGCGCAGGTCCTCGTTCACCGCCAGCGGGGCGTCGGAGGTGGTGTCCACACCGCCGGCGATGCCGGACTCGATCTGGCCGAGCGCGATCTTGTTCGCCACCAGCAGCGCGGCCTCGAGCCCGGTGCCGCACGCCTGCTGGACGTCGTAGGCCGGCGTCGTGGCCGACAGCTTCGACCCCAGCACGCTCTCGCGGGTCAGGTTGAAGTCGCGCGAGTGCTTGAGGACGGCGCCGGCCACGACCTCGCCCAGCTGCTTGCCCTGCAGGCCGAAGCGGGCGACCAGCCCGTCGAGCGTCGCGGTGAGCATGTCCTGGTTGGACGCCCGGGCGTAGGCGGAGTTGCTGCGGGCGAAGGGGATGCGGTTGCCGCCGACGATCGCGGCCGTGCGGGTGCCTGCCATGGAGGACCTCCGGGAGGGGGTGGTCGCGTTGCTCGGTACCGACAGT
>DASWRQ010000163.1:0-3551 GCA_036403095.1 Kutzneria sp.
GTGGCCGGACTGGCCGCGATCGCCACCGCCAACAGCCTCGGCGCCGTCGTGCGGGCCACCGACCCGCGCAGCGAGGTCGCCGAGCAGGTCAAGTCGCTGGGCGGCGAGTTCCTGGCCGTCGACGTCGAGCAGGAGGCCAGCACCGACGGCTACGCCAAGGCCACCTCCGAGGCGTACGACCGGCGGGCCGCCGAGATCTACGCCGAGCAGGCCCGCGATGTCGACATCGTCATCACCACCGCGCTGATCCCGGGCCGGCCCGCGCCGCGACTGCTGACCAAGGAGCACGTGGCCAGCATGCGGTCGGGCAGCGTGATCGTCGACATGGCCGCTGTGCAGGGCGGCAACGTCGAGGGCACGGTGGCCGGCGAGGTCGTGGTCACCGCCAACGGCGTGACGATCATCGGCTACACCGACCTGCCCGGGCGGCTGCCGGCGCAGGCCTCGCAGCTGTACGGCACCAACGTGGTGAACCTGCTCAAGCTGCTGACGCCGGGCAAGGACGGCGAAGTGGTGCTGGACTTCGAGGACGTCGTGGTGCGGGGCATGACCGTGGTCCGCGACGGCGAGACGACCTGGCCGCCGCCCAAGATCAGCGTCAGCGCCGCGCCACCGCAGCAGGTGGCGAAAACCCCGGCGCCGCAAAAGGAAGAGAAGCCGCGACGGACTCGGCACGTGCTGGTCGCGGCCGCGGCGATCGCGCTGTTCCTGCTGGTCGGTTTCTCCCCCAACGAGTTGATCGGCCACCTCACGGTGTTCGCGCTGTCCGTGGTGATCGGCTTCTACGTGATCGGCAACGTGCACCACGCCCTGCACACGCCGCTGATGTCGGTCACCAACGCCATTTCCGGCATCGTGGTGGTCGGCGCGCTGCTGCAGATCGGCCACAGCGGCATCGCCGTCACCGTGCTGTCCGCGGCGGCGGTGCTGTTGGCCAGCATCAACATCTTCGGCGGATTCGCCGTGACCCGGCGCATGCTCAGCATGTTCTCGAGGAGCTGACCAATGACCGTCGCAACGGCGGCGCAGGCCGCATACCTCGTCGCAGCACTGCTTTTTGTGCTCAGCCTGGCCGGGCTGTCCAAGCACGAGACGTCCCGCAACGGCGTGCTGTTCGGCATCGCCGGCATGGCGCTGGCCCTGATCGCGACGATCGTGTTGGCGCTACAGGGAATGGCCGTCATCGGCATCGTGCTGCTGATCGTGGCGATGGCGGCCGGCGGCGGCATCGGGCTGTGGCGGGCCCGGGTCGTCGAGATGACCGGCATGCCCGAGCTCATCGCGCTGCTGCACAGCTTTGTCGGCCTTGCCGCCGTGTTGGTCGGCTGGAACGGTTATCTGGACGCCGATGCCGGCGCGTTGCCGGGCATCCACCACGCCGAGGTGTGCATCGGCGTGTTCATCGGCGCGGTCACGTTCACCGGCTCGATCGTGGCGTTCCTCAAGCTGTCGGCCCGCATCAAGTCGGCGCCGATGATGCTGCCGGGCCGGCATTTCCTCAATCTCGGCGCGCTGATCGCCTTTGTCGCGCTGACGGCGTTCTTCGTCGCCTCGCCGAATGTCGTCCTGCTGGCCGCCGTGACCGCGATCGCGCTGCTGCTGGGCTGGCACCTGGTGGCGTCCATCGGCGGCGGCGACATGCCGGTGGTGGTGTCCATGCTGAACAGCTATTCCGGCTGGGCCGCCGCGGCTTCCGGCTTCCTGCTCGACAACGACCTGCTCATCGTCACCGGCGCCCTGGTCGGCTCCTCCGGCGCCTACCTGTCCTACATCATGTGCAAGGCGATGAACCGGTCGTTCATCTCGGTCATCGCCGGCGGTTTCGGCGTCGAGGCCGGCACTTTCGCGGCCATCGAGCAGGGCGAGCACCGGGAGATCACCCCGGCCGACACCGCCGAGCTGCTGCGCGACGCCGAGACGGTGATCATCACGCCTGGCTACGGCATGGCCGTCGCGCAGGCCCAGTACCCCGTCGCCGACCTGACCCGCAAGCTCCGGGAACGCGGCGTCGACGTGCGGTTCGGCATCCACCCCGTGGCCGGCCGGCTGCCCGGGCACATGAACGTGCTGCTGGCCGAGGCCAAGGTGCCGTACGACATCGTGCTGGAGATGGACGAGATCAACGACGACTTCGCGCAGACCTCGGTGGTGCTGGTGATCGGGGCCAACGACACGGTCAACCCGGCGGCCGACGACCCCGGCAGCCCCATCGCCGGCATGCCCGTGCTGCACGTGTGGGAGGCGCAGAACGTCATCGTGTTCAAGCGCTCCATGGCCGTCGGCTACGCGGGCGTGCAGAACCCGCTGTTCTTCAAGGACAACAGCAAGATGCTGTTCGGCGACGCCAAGGAACGCGTGGAGGACATCGTCCGTGCGCTCTAGGCCCAGGTGGCGGTCCAGACGTTCTCCCGGCGGCTGGACCGCCAGTGGTCGGCCAGGTGCCGGCGGAGCTGGGCCAGCGCGGGATGGCGGTTGTCGGCGCGCCAAATGAGCGAGTGCGGGTATACCGGTGTCGGGTCTTTCAGCGGGATGCTGCGCAGGTCGACCGTCCACGCCTTGCGAATGCCGGTGCCCCACAGGGTCGCGAGCGACGGCGTGTCGGCGATCAGGTCCAGCATGGTGTCGCTGCCGAAGTTCGGGCCCTGGCCGTCGATGGACAGGCCGAAGGCGGCGGCCAGCTCCTCGTAGTAGGCGCCCCATTCCGTGCCGGGGGCGAGGCCGGGGATCCAGATCCGGTGGCCCACAAGGTCTTTCAGGGTGAGCTCGGCGGCGTCGGCCAGTTCGTGCGCGGGGCCGACGAGAAAGTCCAACGGCTCGCTGTGCACCCGCATCGTCTTGACGCCGGCGGGCGGCGGGGTGCGCTGCGCGCAGAACGCGGCGTCGATCGTGCCGGCCAGCACGGCGGCGGTGGCGGCCTCGCCATTGGGCAGGACGACCACGTCCAGCTCGATTTCCGGGCGCTGGCGGTGGAATTCGTGCAGCAGGGTGCCCGTGACCAGCCGGCGGCCGAGCACGTCGACCCGCAGCGGCCGTCCGCCCGGGCGGACGGAGCCGACGGCCCGGTCGGCCGCGTCGAGCAGGGCCCGGGCGTGCGGCAGGAACGCCTCGCCGTCGGCGGTCAGCTGGATGCCGCGGGCGGTGCGGGTGAACAGCCGGACGCCGAGCTCCTTCTCCAGCGCGGCAATGCGCTTGGACACGGCCTGCTGGCTGATGCCCAGCTCGATGGCGGCCTCCTGGAGCTGGCCCTCGTCGGTCGACACCACGAAGGTCCGCACGGCGTTGAGGTCCACGGCGCGAGGCTACAACCGGTGGTTGTGGCTCGCCGGCCCGGGGTTGTTTGATCTCGTCGGCCGGGGCCGGGAGGATCGCCGGCATGGGTAGGGACTTCGGGTGGCTGTGGGCGGCGTACGCGGCCAGCACGGTCGGCACCTGGTTCGCGTTCGACGCCTTCCCGCTGGTGGCGATCCTGGTGCTGCACAGCCCGCCGGCCGAGGTGTCGCTATTGGCGGCGGCCGGCCTGATCGTCGGGGCGCTGGTGGCGGTGCCGCTGG
>DASWRQ010000164.1:0-21418 GCA_036403095.1 Kutzneria sp.
GGTTGTCGGTTGGACAGCGTGCGGAAGCTGGCCTGCGCGGCGGATCGCCAAGCCGAGCGTTCACTTTCCCGTACGACACAGCATCATTCGCCGTCCGACGAGCGTCACGAGACACCCGTTGGCCGTTAGGACATCCCGACGGTATCCCCGCCGCAAGCGCGGCAGGACGGACGAAGGCCGGGGTGCGCGGACACGGCCGGTGCACGTCGCGCCCGTCGGCCCTGGCGATCGAGGCTGTAAAGGTTTTCGGACGTTTCGCTCAGCGAAGGTCCATTGTGCACGTCGTGGCCGAAGCGCCGACTCGTGACCGACTCGACAGCGCCACACAAGTCCACTCTCCCGAACACCCACGCCGAGTGGTTCGGTCCGACCGATGCACGGGCGGCCCGGCACGGTCGCACGGCAGTGCGGGCTCGCGGTCCTGCCGGCAGCGTGTCACGTCATCGACGAACGAGCGGCGAGCTGACATAAGGGAAGCGCCTACCTTCCTCCGCGCCTGCCGTTATCCAGCGACGACAAGACAACCCGAACGGATGCCCCGTTCCCTCGACCGCCGGCCTTCCGGTAACGACGCGACGACCGACGCAGACGATGCACCGGGCGTCGGAATGCCCGCGCCCTCGCAACACTGCCGGGAGGATGCCCATGGACACACCACGAAGATCCAACCCGTCGACGACACGTCGACGGCTCACCTCGATGGCGGCCATCGCCGGACTGCTTGTCGCCGGACTGTTCGCCGCCGGCTCCGCATCGGCCGATCCCACACCGGGATACAACGTCTTCGTCGGTTACGCCGACACGCTTCGCCCGCTGCCGCAGAACTTCCCGACGCCGTTCGACACCGGCGCCGGCGTGGTCGACGAGGGCCTGCCGGGCAGCGCCTCGCTCGACGGCGGCGCCATTCGCATCACGAACGCCACGGCGGCAACCGAGAACGTCGACTACATCACCGTCTCCTTAGGACCGTGCACCTTCGACCTGTGGCCGCACAACGTCGCCCTGCCGTTCGGCGGCCAGCTCGTCCTCGGTCCCACGGCCACCGGCGGCGGTGACGGCTGCACCCCCGGCGTCACCACCGGGCCTTCACTGTTCGACACATCCGACATCGGCCCCGACGGTGCCGACTGGGCGGGAAACTGCACCCAATCCGGTGTCGTCCCCCAGGTCGCCGTCAGCGTGAACGGCGTCGTCACGACCTACCCCGACACCGGCCAGGTCCTCAACACGGGCGGTGTCGACGGCGCGGCCTGCGACCGGCCAGCCATCCCCGCCGGCAACGAATCGGCGCAGTGGGTGTCGATCGGTTCGCCGCCCTGCGCAACCGGAGCCCAGCTGACGCTCGCGCCGGCCACGCAGACTCACCCCGTTGGCCAAGCGGCATCGGTGACGGCCACGTTGTCCGCCTGCGGCACGCCGCTGACCGGGGCGACGGTCGACTTCGCCGTGCCGTCCGGACCCAACACCGGCACGACCGGCTCGGGGCCCGCGGTCACCGACGCCAACGGCCACGCTTCGTTCACCTACACCAGCGCGACCACCGGCACCGACACCGTCCAGGCCGTTGTCACCAACGCCGTCGGCCCGATCCCGTCGAACACGGTGAATGTCGTGTGGCAGAAGCGACCCACGGCGATCACTTCCACCACGGCGCTGCAGCCCTTCGCCCAAGGCGGCGTGGCCGCGTTGTCCTCGACCCTGACCGACGCCAACAGCGGCACACCGTTGCCGGGCAAGAACGTCACCATGACCCTCGGCTCGGGCAGCACCGCGCAGAGCTGCTCCGCCAGCACCGACACCGCCGGCACCGCGGCCTGCTCGATCAGCCCGGTCACCGTCGGCCTCGGCCCGCAGCCGGTCACCGACAGGTTCCCGGGTGACGACGCCGACCTGCCGTCCGACAACACCCAGCACGCCCTGGTGTACGCCTACAGCCAGGGTGGGTCCTTTGTGGTCGGTGACCGCAGCGCGACCGGACCGGTGACGTTCTGGGGCGCGCAGTGGGCAGGTGTGAACGTGCTCAGCGGCGGCTCCGCACCGGCCAGCTTCAAGGGATTCGAGGACACGCCGCCAGCACCGGGCTGCGGAATCTCGTGGAGCACCGATCCCGGCAACAGCACGCCCCCGCCCGCCGGTGCGCTTCCGACCTACCTGGCCGTGGTCGTGGCCGACCACGTCACCAAGTCCGGGCCGGTGATCACCGGCGACACCGTGCACGTGGTCGTCGTGAAGACCGATCCCGGGTACCGACCCGATCCGGGCCATCCGGGCACCGGAACCGTGGTCGCCACCGTCTGCTGACAGCCGGACGTGGCGCTGCCCCGGCGCCTCACGGCGCCGGGGCAGACCAGCTGTCGAGGCGGCACGGCTGGCGTCAGCCGACAGAGATCGAGGGTTGTGGGCCGGGGACGAAGTCGGGGTCGACCTGGGCGGTGAGGTCCTCGCTCGCGCGCTCGCCGGCCCACGCCGTGACGTTGCGCAGGTGGAACTCCACGGCTTGCCGCTGGTATTGGGCCCAGTCCCGGGACGTGCCGTCGAGTTCGGCGCGGATGCAGGCCAGGGCGGCCAGGTTGTCGGGTTCGAGGTCGCGGATCGCCCGGATCTGGCCGCGTTCGGCGGCGCGGACGTGCTGGGATCGCCCGATCCAGCACAGCAGGTTGTCGCCGACCTGCTCGCGCAGGAAGTTTAGGTCGTCGGCGTCGGTGACCTTGTTGCCGACGACGGCGATGCGGATGCCGAAGTCCTTGGCGTAGCCCAGGTACTGCCGGTAGACGCCGACGCTGCGCAGGGTCGGCTCGCACACCAGGGCGGTCAGGTCGAACCGGGTGAACAGGCCGGAGGCGAACGAGTCGGCGCCGGCGGTCATGTCCACCACCACGTACTCGCCGGGACCGTCGACCAGGTGGTTCAACAGCAGCTCCGCGGCGCCGACCTTGGAGTGGTAGCAAGCCACACCGAGGTCGTCCTCGGTGAACGGGCCGGTCACGGCCAGCCGGGCGCCGTCGATCTCGCGCACGCAGGCGGCGTAGATCGGATTGTCCTCGACCACGCCGAGCAGCCGGGAACCCCGGCCGGGCGGGGTGGTCTTGATCATCGCGTCGGCCGAGGAGATGCGCGGGTTGCTGCCGCGGAGGTAGTCCTTGATCAGCGGCAGGTTCGCGCTGAGCGTCGGCAGGGTCAACGACTCCTCGTCGCTCGCGCCGAGCCCGGCCGCGAGGTGCTGGTTGATGTCCGCGTCGATGGCCAGCGCGGGCCGCCGCCGATCGACGAGGTGGCGGACGAACAGCGAGGACAGCGTGGTCTTGCCGCTGCCGCCCTTGCCGACGAAGGCGATCTTCACGGGATGCGCTCCAGAACCGGTATCGGTAATGACATCTATGTTCAGTTGCACGTACGGTAGCGCATCGTGCGACCGTCGCTCAGCCACCACTCGGTGTGGCCGACACACATCAACGGTCGCCTTCCCAGCACGGCACGATGAGCGATAGCATCGCCCCAAGACGATGCTATCGCCGGCGGCTGAGGTTGCGCGGGTGGAGCTCGCGGCAGCCGCGGCGTTGTTCCGGTCGCTGGGAGATCCGGCTCGGTTGGCGATCGTGCGGCAACTGGCCGGCGACGGTCCGACGCGGGTGACAAATCTGGTCCAGACGTTGGGACTGGCGCAGTCCACCGTCTCCCAACACCTCGCGTGCCTGCGTGGGTGCGGCCTGGTGGAGTCGACCCCCGTCGGGCGGGCGTCGGTGTTCCGGTTGACGCAGCCGGCATTGGTCGCGGTGCTGGCCGCGGCGGAGACAGTGCTGGCCGCGACCGGCAACGCGGTCGCGCTGTGCCCGATCATCGGGGACTGCCCGGGCGAGGAGTCGTGATGAGTGCCGCCGACGTCGACCCGGACCCGATCGGCGACGGCTGCTGTGCCGAGTGCTCGGTTCCGGCCGTGCGTGACGCGCGGTGGCATCGGACAGCCCGACAAGCGCGCCTGCTGTCGTGGTTGTCGCTGGGCTACATGGCGGCCGAGGGGGCGGTGGCGATCGCCGCCGCTGTCGCTGCGGGTTCGGTGGCGCTGCTGGGGTTCGGTCTGGATTCGGCGATCGAGGGCCTGGCCAGTGTGATCGTCATCTGGCGGTTCACCGGCTCACGGACGCTGTCGGCGACGGCCGAAGCCCGTGCGCGCACAGCCGTCGCGATCACGTTCTTCCTGCTGGCGCCCTATGTCGCGGGCGATGCGATCATCGCGCTGCTGTCCGGGCGACCGTCGGCCGTCAGTGTGGTCGGGATCGGGCTGTCGACGGCCAGTGTGGTCGTGATGCCGTTGCTGGGGGTCGCCAAGCGGCGCCTGGGGACGCGACTGGACTCGGGCGCGACCAGCGGCGAAGGCAGCCAGAACGTGTTGTGCGCCTACCAGGCCGCCGGTGTCCTGGTCGGTCTGCTGGCCAACGGCTTGCTGGGCTGGTGGTGGCTCGACCCGGTCGTCGGCCTGGGCATCGCCGCGTTCGCGGTCCGCGAGGGCCGCGATGCCTGGCGTGGACGAGACTGCTGCTGACGCTCAGGTGAGGTGTACGCGGCGGCTGCGCGCCGGCGCCCGGCGTACCGGCATCGCCCACGTGATCAAGATGGTGGAGGGCGCCGGCAGCCGGGACCACACGCTGGCCAAACAGCACCCGGCTCGGCGAGCAGGTGTTGCCGCGGGTGAGCTCAGCAGTCGCGCAGCTCCGGGCTCTGGTTGAGCAGTTGACCGCGGGCGGAGATGAACGCCCGGTACCGGTCACCGTCCACGGCGGACAGTCGGAACGCGGCGACCCGGTGACAGTTCTGGAAGGCCAGCTTCACCCCGAAGTGGCGTTCAAGGCCGCCGCGGATGGCGTCGGAGGCCAGCGCCCGCAGCAGCTGGCCGCGATCGGTCTCGCTGGGCGGCGGGGTGCTGTTGTCGGCGAACACCGCCGTGCCGGCGTCCAGGTCGGCAGCCACGCCGCTGATCACTTGCCAGGCGTACGGCAGCGAGTCTCGGACGCAGGCGATGAACTCGGCGTCGTCGACCTCGCCGCGCTCGGCGCGGTCGAGCAGGGCGGCGGGAACGTCCAGGGACATGGATCGACCTCCGGCTAGGTGCCGTCGCGGCACGATGACAATCATTACCAGTCGTACTGGGTGTCATCAGGCGCGGCAAGGGGTCGAGCCGGTTGTCAGCGGGACGGACCAGTCGGCGGTTGTCGTCGGGCGTCAGTGCTCGTCGACGTGGTCACCGTGCAGGGCGTGCCGGTGGCTGTCGTGCACGTAGTCGACGTGGTCGCCGTGCGGCACCGCGACATGCCCGCAGTCCTGGCCGTGAGCGTGCTCGTGACCGCTGTGTTCCGCGTGGTCGGTCTGTTCACACTCGTCGAAGTGGCCCTCGTGCGCCCGGTGCAGGTGGCCGTCGTGGGCATAGTCCACATGGTCGACGTGCGGGACGGCGACGTGGCCGCAGCCCTCGCCATGGACGTGGTCGTGACGGGTGTGCTCAACGTGAGCCGTCGTCATGATCTGCTCGCTTCCGGGAGATCGTGAAACAGGTCCAGACCTTCGAGACAACCGCCATTGTAGTGACGGCCGCCAGCCGAACGCCCGTCGACACGTTGTGGGATGCGCATGACCGCATCAAAAATCGAGCAACGGTTTTCAAGTTCCCGGCCACCGGCGGTGCGGCGCGGATTGGTCCAACGTGGACGGATGCGGGTCATCCCTCGGCAGCCGCTCGACGTGGGCGACGGCGTCCAGGACGATGCGCGCGACGCGCTCGTCCACCAGCCGATAGGTATGGTGGCGCTGGCCCGGCCGCTGTTGTTCGCGACCCAGGACCCGGCCGTCGCCGCCGCCCGTGGGCTGCCGGTGCGGCTGCTCGGACTCGGGTTTCTCGCCCTGGTGGGCGCTTGCGCTGCCGAGGCCACCCAGGCAGTCGGCGCGCTGCTGCTACTCGACCTGCTCGCGGTCGCCGACATGTGGGCCGGACTCGGTTTGAGCTACGCGGTCCCGTTGCTGCCGCCCAGCTTCGCCATCATCGCCGTCGCCGCGGGCGTCTACGCCGTCGTCCTCGCCGGCTCGGGAGTGCGGGGCAGGACGAGGACCGCCGTGGCATGACGGCCAACGGCGCGCGTCGGGTTCACCACGCCCCCGGCTTCCTCAGCGCCCAAGCCCTGCACGCAGACACATTCCCATCGAGACGCACCCAAAGGCAGAAGCCGTCTCCCGGGGGAGACAAGAAGCGGGCGGGGCGCCGACCGGCGCCCCGCCCGTGGATCCAGAAAAGCGTGTCAGCTCAACGTGAGAGCCGTGTCGTCGAGCACGAAGGACGTCTGAAGTGAGGAGTCCTCGGCTCCACTGAACGAGACGGTGACGGTCTGGCCGGCCAGCGACGAGACGTCGTACGAGTGCTGGACGTAACCGGTCGCCGCGTTGAGGTTGGAGAACGTGGCCACGGTGGTCGAGCCGACCTTCACGGTCAGCTTGTCGAACTGCGTGGTCGTCGTGGTCTCCGCGGTGTCGATGTGCAGCCAGAACGACAGCGTCGCATGGCAACCCGCCGGTACGGCTACCGATTGGGTGGCCGAGTCGGTGTGAGTGGTGCCGTAGCCGTCCAGCCAGGCGTAGTACGTGCCGGCGTGCGAGGTCTCACCGGCGCCGTTGGCGTTGACCACGCCGGAGGTGGTGGTCCACGGCGCGGTGCCCGACTCGAAGCCGGCGTTGCCGAGCTTCTGGCCCGAGCAGCCGCCGCCACCCTGCGGGTTGATGGTCCACGAGAACGTGGCGCTGCCGGTCTTGCCGGCGGCGTCGGTCACCTTGGCGGTCACCGAGTACGAGCCGGCGGTGGTCGGCGTGCCGGAGACAAGACCCGACGAGGAGATCGACAGGCCGGCCGGCAGCCCGGTGGCGCTCCAGGTGTACGGCGCGGTGCCGCCGGTGGCCGAGAGCTGCAGGTTGGCCGCGGCGCCGACGGTGCCGGACTGGCTGCCCGGGTTGGTGACGCTCGGCGAGCCGGGCGGCGGCGGGGTGCCGCCGGCGGTGAAGGCCGCGGTGCCGTTCGGCGTGCCGAGGCCGGTCGGGCCGTCCCAGCCGGCGCCGGCCTTGCACTGCACCGACGTCGAGCAGGTGCCGTTGCTGCCGGAGGTCACGTCGTAGAGCGAGCCGGCGTTGGCGTACGGGTACGCGGCCGGCCGGTCGCTGGAGCCGGGGGTGCCGGCCAGGGCGTACACGGAGGCGATGATCGGCGAGGAGGCGCTGGTGCCGCCGTAGACCGCCCAGCCGCTGCCGCCATAGGTCTGGTAGACGGCCAGGCCGGTGTTCGGGTCCGCGACCGCGGACACGTCGGCGTTGGCGCGCTTGGCGCACCCGGTGTTCACGCTGCTCTGGAACGACGGCTTGGCGACGTCGCTGGAGCAGCCGGAACCCGCGCCGCTCCACGCGGTCTCGCTCCAGCCACGGGTGTTGCTGGCCCGGCTCAACGAGGTGCCGCCGACCGCCGTCACGTACGCGGAGGAGGACGGGTAGCTGATGCCGTAGCCGCTGTCGCCGGTGCTGGCGGTGATGGCGACGCCCGGGTGGTTGAAGTAGCTGGAGTCGGAGGAGTTCTCGGTGCCGTCCTCCGAGCCGCCGTAGCTGTTGGACACGTACTTCGCGCCCAGGCTGACCGCGGTGTTCACGGCCGTGCCCAGGTCGGCCATGGACGGCTGGTTGGCCTCAACGAGCAGGATGTGGCAGCCGGGGCAGATCGCCGAGACCATGTCCACGTCCAGCGAGATCTCGCCGGCCCAGCCGGTGTCGCCGGCCGGCAGCGGGCTGGTCTGCCCGTTCTCGTTGACCTTCTTGAAGCAGCCGTTGGCCGTGGTGCAGGCCGGCAGGCCGTAGGTGGACCGGTAGGTGGCCAGGTCCGACTCGGCGTTCGGGTCGTCGTTGGAGTCGACGATGGCGACCGTGGCCGCCGCGCTGCCCGACGCCGTCAGGTTGTACGCGCTGCGCAGGTCGCTCGGGCCGTACCCGCTGGGCAGCGCCGGCGTGTTCGGCGACGCGGCGACATCCGTTCTGCGCAGGGCGAAGCAGGCCGCGAAGCCCTGCTTCGGATTCTGGTCGCAGACGTGGGTCACGGGGTGGGTGGTGGGAGTCGCGGGCGCGGGCGTCGCCGACGCCATCGCGGAGCCCGCGGTCAGGGCCAGTGCGGCCATTCCGGTGAGTGCGGCCAACCATCGTCGGGTACTGCGCACAGTTCCTCCATGGCGGGGGTACAGGGAAGCCGTGCTCCGTTGTGTACTCCGCCACAGCCGGAATTGGTGGCGCACCGGTGTCAGTGGCACTAATGTGCCGAAACGCACGCCAGCCCAGGGAGAAGCCATGGTTTCGGCGGACACCGGCCACCTCGTCACGCTCGGACTGGGCGAACGGGCCGCCAGCGCCTATCTCGCGCTCCTCTCGCTCGGAACGTCCACACCGGACGAGCTGGCGGCGGTCGTCGGCCAGCGGCCGGAGCAGATCCGTTGCAGCGTCGAGGAACTGCTCCAGGTCGGGCTGGCCGGGCGGGCGGGACCCGACCGCGAGCAGCTGGTCGCGGTGCCGCCCGGGCCGGCGCTGGACCTGTTGACACGTCGAAGAGAGGCAGAGCTGGCGGCGGCCAGGGTGGCCGCCGCGGCCACCTTCCGGACGCTGCGCCGTGGCGTCGTCGACGGGCTCGAAAGCCTGCTCGAAATCATCAAGGGGCCTGCGGTGCATGATCGGATCCGGCAGCTCGAGCAGTCGGTGCGGGCCGAGGTCAGGGGCCTGGACTCGCCGCCGTACTACACCGGGACGGACGTCAATCAGACGGAACTGGACAATCTCGCCGCCGGCATCCGCTATCGCGCCGTGTACGCGAAGACCGCGTTGGAGCGTTCGGAGTACTTGTCGGACAACGTGGTTCCGTGCGTGAAGGCCGGCGAGGAGGCGCGGACCCTGCCGGACGTGCCCGTGAAACTGTTGATATTCGACACGGACTGCGCCGTGGTCTCGTTGGCCGACTTCGACAACGGCGTCGGCTCCGCGTTGCTGATCCGCCCGTCCAGCTTGCTGTCCGCGTTGACCGGGCTGTTCGAGGTGTGCTGGCGGGCCGCACTGCCGCTGGCGCTCGGTGAGCAGGACTGCGGCCCCTTCCTGCAACCGAGTGAACGTCGACTGCTCGGCCTGCTGGCCGCCGGTCTGGGCGACGAGCAGGTCGCGCGCACTCTCGGTATCAGCCGCCGGACGCTGTTCCGCCATCTGGAAGGCCTGATGTCCCGCACCGGCGCGGCGAACCGTTTCCAGTTGGCGCTGCACGCCAAGCGCAACGGCTGGATCTAGGACCGCACCGCCACGAGCGACTTCGTCATGCCGGCGGCCTTTCCGCGCCAGATGTCCGATTCCGGGAACACGTGACCGCTGCCGGACGTATTCGCGTGCCGGATGTGGCGGCTCAGCCGAGGTTGTTGATACCGAGGGAGAAGTCGAAGTTCCCCACGGCGTGGCGGGCCAAGCCCATCGTCAACACGCCCGCTCCCTCCACCCAGTGGGCCATGCTCAGGTCGCCGGTGTCCCGCGGGCGCAGTCCGAGGCTCTCGATGAACGCTGACACGCTCGCCTTGGCCTGCGCGTCGCCGGCCATGAACACGTCCACCGGGCCGCCCTGGGCCAGGACGTGGCGGAAAAGGGTGTTGAACGCCTTCACGACGTGGGCGCTCGCGGGCGCGGCCTCGGCCACCCGTTGCGCGACGGAGGTGTCGTGCGGGATGGCCAGCCCGGTGCCGGTCGCGGTGAAGGGATTGCTGATGTCAACGATGACCTTGCCCGCGAGGGCGTCTCCGTACTCGGCGACGACCGGCACGAGACCGTCGTACAACAGGGCCATGATGACGATGTCGCCGGCCGGGACGGCGCCCCACCTGCCCGCCGTCGCGCCGCCGCCGAGAGCCTTGGCCAGGTCATCGGCCTTGGACTGATCGCGACCCATGACTTCGACGGTGTTGTCGCCGGCTACCGCCAGCGTGCCGATGGTACGGGCCATGTTTCCCGTGCCGACAAGAGTGATGCTACTCATGAGGTGTGCTCGCTTCTGTGAGTCAGATGGCGGTGGTGCCGCCGTCGGCGACCAGTTCCAGGCCGTTGACGTAGCTGGAGTCGTCGGAGGCGAGGAACAGGGCGACCGTCGCGATCTCCTCGGGACGGCCCATCTCTCCCCGCGGGATCAGCGACTCGAACGCCGCCTTCGTCTCTTCGTCGAACAGTTCTTCCTGCTTCGCGGTGGCGACCTGACCGGGGGTCAGGACGTTGACCCGGATCTTGCGGTCGCGCAGTTCGTTGAGCCAGACACGGGCCCAGGCCTGCTGGACGGCTTTGCTGCCCGCGTAGAGGCTCCAGCCGGGGAAGGCGCCGAGCGAGGCGTTGGATCCGGTCATGAGGATCGAACCGCCGTCGTTGAACAGCGGCAGCGCCTTCTGGACCGTGAACAGCGTGCCGCGCGCGTTCAGCGAGAAGGCGGCATCGAACTGCTCCTCGGTGATCTCGCCGAGCCTGCCCTGCTCGCCCATCCCGGCACTTGCCCACAGGACGTCGATCGAGCCCTTTTCCTTCTCGACCGTGTCGTACAAGCGATCCAGGTCGTCCAGGTCGGCCGCATCGCCCTGCACAGCGGTCACGTTCCGGCCGATCAGCCTGACGGCGTCGTCCAGCGCGTCCTTCCGCCGACCCATGACGAAGACATGAGCTCCTTCGTCGACGAACAACCGGGCGCCAGCCAGCGCCATGCCGGTTGATCCGCCTGTGATCACCGCTACCTTGCCGTCGAGCTTTCCCACCACAGCTCCGTTCACCCGCCGATGCTAAGTACACCGGTCTGAGTACTTAACCTAGCGACCAGCCGCACGGGGCGCAAGCTATGCACACCGATCGGTACCAAGTGGGCTACGCTGGACGTGTGACAGAGTTGGAGAAGGGGCCGCGAGGCCTTCGCCGTGGCCGGGGCGCGCGCGAGCGCATCCTCAGCGCGTCACAGCACCTGTTCCGCGACCAGGGCATCAACAGCACCGGCATGGACCAGCTCTGCGCGGCGGCCGAGGTGTCCAAACGGACGCTCTACCAGCACTTCGCCGGCAAGGACGAGCTCATCGCCGAAGGCCTGCGCCGATTCGATCCCGACATCCTGCCCGAAGTGTTCGACCGCACCGACCTCACGCCTCGCGAACGGCTGCTCGCCGCGTTCGAGGTGCACTCTCCCCTGTGTCCGTTCATCGCGGCGGCCGTCGAAATCCCCGACCCTGGCCATCCGGCACGCGTATACGCCCGTGACTACAAGAAGGCCTTTGCCGCCCGGCTCACCGACACCGCCCGCGAGGCCGGCGCCACCGACCCCGAACAGCTCGGCGAGCAACTGGCGCTGCTCCTGGACGGCGCCTCGGCCCGCAGCCGCGTGCTCAACACCGAAACCCTCGCCACCGCCGCCGCCATCGCAGCCGTCCTCATCGACAACGCCATCCCAGCGACAGCCCGGCGGTGAAGTTCGCTGAGCCGGCTACTCGCCGAGCATCGAGCGACGGATCTCGGCCAACCGGTCCTTGCCCGCCTGCTCGCGGTCGGCGATCTTCTTGTCCAGGGCTTCCACCGTGTTCTCCGTGCCCAGCCCGGCCACCTCGGTCGAGCCCAGCGACGTCGTGTACCGGCCCTCGATCTTGTCCCGGACGAAGTCGAAGCCAGGCACGCCGTTCTCGCCGTAGTCCGGATCGGGCAACGACGGCGAGGGGACCGCGAGCGCAGAGGACGACGTGTCGTCGACGATCTCGCCGTCCACCGCGTCAGGCTCGTGCCGGTGTTCGTCCATCGTCGTCTCCTCGCCGCCGCTCCAGCCTCTGACTCTAGCGCCAACCGAGCCGCCTGGCCGTTGGCGCAACACGGGCGGCCCGCTCGAGCCCGGCCAGTCACATGCCGAACGCAGGGTGCGCCAGAACCGGCGTGACCGCCGGCCCCGACGAAGCCTCAGACCGGGCAACAGCCGGGCCGCCGCCGAACATCTCGGCGACGGCCCGGCCCGGTCACTTCCAGCCCTGCAGGCCCGAACCGTACTGGTACAACGGTTTGCCGTACGTCGGTGGCACCGGCTGGCCCGCGCCGATCTTGGCCCGGATGTCGGCCCGCTCGGCGTCGGTGGCCCCGAGGTCGTACGGCAGGTCCCAGCTCTCCGTCGCGTCGGCCGGCACGTCCGTTCCACCCGGCTTGAGAACCTGGTCGAGGCTGGCCGGCAGCTGCCACGGCAGCCGGCCGCGCGGCGTGTAGTCGCCGAACAGCAGGCTCGCCGCCGCCGGACCCATCTCCTCGCCACCCCGGTAGGTCACCACGATGGCGTCGGCCAGACCGTTCCAGTCGGAGATCACGTACGGTCGCGGCAGCACCAGCAGCACCACCACCGGGATGCCCTGGTTCTTGTAGTTCTGGATCAGCGCCACCTGGTCCGGCGGCAGGTACGGCTGCTCCTTGGTCCAGGCAGTGGCGTGCGTGTAGGACTGCTCGCCGACCGCCACCACCGCGAGCTTGGGCGGTGTCGGCGAGCTGTCCTGGTACACGTTCACCCCGGACTGCGCGGCCCTGGCCTTGATGGCGTCCAGGAAGTCCAGCGAACCGTAGTCCTGGTGGAAGTAGCTGGTCCACAGGCAGCACGCGGCCCCGTCGGCCGCCCGTGCCCCGGTGACGACGATGTTGTCGCCGGAGCTGAGCTTGACCGGCAGCACGCCGTCGTTCTTCAGCAACGTCGTCGATTCCCGCGCGGCCTGGTTGATCAGCGCCGTGTAGGCGGGCTGGTGGAACCGGTACGGCGCGTTGGCCGGGTCCCCGTACGGGTGGTCGAAGATGCCCAGCTTGAACTTCACGGTCAGGATCTGGCGCACCGAGTCGTCGATCCGGGATTGCGGAACGCTGCCGGCGAACGCGTCGATGGAGAACCCGGCGGCCCCGGGATCCGCGCCACCCATCACGTCCGCACCGGCGTTCGCGGCGCTCACCCACGCCCTCGACGGCAGCCAGTCGGTGGTGATCAGCCCCGTGTAGCCCAAGTTCTGCCGCAGGTAACTCATGATCGGCGCGCTGTTGCCGGCACCGGCGCCACTGGGATCCAGGTAGGACGCGCCCGCGTAACCGGTCATGATGCTGCCGGCGTTGGCCTCGACCGCCGCCGTCCACGGGATCATCGTGTACTTGATGGTCGTCCCGTCGAACACGACGCCGGCCTCGCCGCCCGCGCCCTCGCCCGGCCAGTGCTTGACGGTCACCAGGATCGACTGCGGATTGAGCTCGGGACCGCCCTGCATCCCGGACACCAGCGCCCGCACCTGCGCCGCCGCCACCTGCGCGTTCTCCCCGTTGCCCTCCTGAATGCGCGGGTAGAGCACCTTCGTGCCCACCTCGGCCAGCGGTCCCAGCGTGCCGCGGGCGCCGGCCTGGACCTCCTCACGGCGCTGCATGTCACCGAGTTGGTAGTCCAGCTTGTAGTCCTGGCCGGCGGCCAGCGCGCTCTGCGCCGGGAACGTGGTCTGGTAGCCCATGATCGTGTCGCCGGCCGCGATCGGCGGGATGCCCAGCCGGGTGCCGGCCGATGCCTTCAGGAACCCGTCAAGGTCGTTCGGCTGGGCCGGCCCGAAGATCCAGCCCGACTGCGGGTAGAGCTGGTTGTTGTAGAACATCTGGTAGGCCTTCTCCTGCGTCGACATCCGGCCCAGCAGGTCGTTGACGCGGGTGGCGATCGGCTGCCGCCAGTCCTCGTACGGCTCGACGGCGCCGTCCTTGTTCAGGTCGCGGGCCCCGTTGACGATCGGCACGCCGTCGTTGGCCGCGGTGACCGTCGGCAGGTACAGGCTGAAGGTGTTGATGTTCGACGTCTTGGTGGCCCCGCCGCCGTCGACCGAGACCACGAACCACTTGTAGGTCCAGCGGTCGGAGATGTCCCATGTCGGCGTGTAGCTCGTGCCGGTGGGCTCGGCGACCTTGGTGTAGAAGTCGAGCAGGTTGCCGGAGGCGGTGAAGTCGTAGTCGGTGCGGCTGATGTTCAGCCACAGCTGGTAGTGCGTGGCACCGGCGACTGCCGCCCAGGAGAACGTCGGTCGGCGGGTGCTGGTCAGCATCGCGTTGTTGCCGGGAGCGGACAGCGTGAACTGGCCGGTGGTCGCTGGGGCCTTGGTCGGCGCGGACAGCAGCGGCGGCGTCGACGTGGAGGTGTCGACCGTGCCGTGCACCTGGAATTCCCAGAGGCTGTAGCCGTATCCGGTGGCGCGCGCGGTGCCACGGACGCGGAGGTAGCGGCCGTTGCCGCCGATCTTGAGCGTTTCGGTGCCGCCTTGACCGGCGGTGGTCGAGTAGATGCTGGACCAGTTGGTGCCGTCAGCGGAGACGTCGATGCTGTACGCCGTGGCGTAGGCGGTCTCCCACGACAGCACGACGCAGCTGACGACGGCGTTGCCGCCGAGGTCGACCTGGAGCCACTGCGGGTCGCTGGCGGCGCTTTCCCACCGCGTGGTGGCGCGGCCGTCCAGCGCCGCTGCCGGTGCGTTCGCGCCGACGTACGACGACGCCTGCACTGGGGCGTAGGCCGAGATGACAGGGTCGGCGCAACTGCCGCCACCGCCACCTCCGATGGTGAAGACGCCGAACTCCCAGAGGCTGTAGCCGTAGGCCGTCCCCCGGGCTGTGCCGTACATCCGCACATAGCGGCCCGTGCCGTTGACGTCGAGCGTCTGTGTGCCGCCGGTGGCGGTGGTGGTGTTGTAGACCGAGGACCAATTGACGCCGTCGGCGGAGACCTGGATCTGGAACGCGCTCGCGTACGCCGTCTCCCAGTTCAGCGAGACGCGGCAGACGGTCTGGCTGCTACCCAGGTCCACTTGCAGCCACTGGGGATCGCCGGTGGCGCTGGACCAGCGGGTGCCGGTGTTGCCGTCGACCGCGGCGCTGGCTGGGGTGCCGGCGTTCTCCGTGGAGGATGCGGTCGCCGTCTTGTTCAGGGCGGCGTTGGTCGTGCCGCAGGAGCCGGCGCCGGTGCCGCCGGTGCCGTAGACCTGGAACTCCCAGAGGCTGTAGCCGTAGCCGGTATTGCGCTGCGTGCCGTACATCCGCACGTAGCGGCCGCTGCCGCTGACGTCCAGGGTCTGCGTGCCACCAGGGCCGGCAGTCGTGTTGTAGACCGTGGTCCAGTTGGTCCCGTCGGCCGAGGTCTGGATCTGGAACGCCTTGGCCGACGCCGTCTCCCACTGGAGCGAGACCTGAGTGATCGACGCCGTCGCGCCGAGGTCGACCTGGAGCCACTGCGGGTCGCTGGCGGCGCTGGACCAGCGGGTGCCTACATTGCCGTCGACCGCGGCGCTCGCTGGGGCGCCGGCGTTCTCCGTGGAGGATGCGGTGGCCGTTTTGCCCTGAGAGAGCAGGGTGGGTGCGGCCTGGGCCGCCGCGCCGGTCGCGACCAGCGACGAGGCCCCCAGGGTGGCGATGAAGGCCAGGGCGAAGGCGAGTCGTAGCGGGCGGAATCGGCGCGTCGTCGCGCCACGTGAGCTGGGCATACCGTCTCCCGCGCAGGGGTGGAGGGGCAGGGCGAAGCGCCGGTGGCGGCCGGAGGCGACTTGCTTGGGAGAGCGCTCTCCCAACGGCGCTAGTGTCACGCCCATGACCCACGAAGGTCAAGGAATCCGCCAGGGTGTCCGCCGAACGCGCAGGGGGACCGGGACATCGGAGATCACCACAGGGCCCGCCCAGAGCGCCGACACCGCAGGCGCGGCGAGTTCTCGACCAGGACAACGTTCCCATCACCGCCGGCGCCCCTTCCTGAGTGACAATGGGTACGACGCGGAAGGGCGACCATGGAAGTCATGGACACGGAGCTGGCAAGGGTCCGGCGGTGGCTTGCCGGCGCGCTCGCCGGCAAGGTCGCCGGCTCCGACGCGGCCGAGAAGCGCGACCGGATCCTGATGACGCCGGGAACACGGTGGTTCGGCGAGGACCGTCCGATCCGGCGGGTGCACGGCGACGCGGCCATCTTCATCGGCGGCCTGCGGGCCCTGCTGCTGCAGTCGCTGCATCCGCTGGCGATGGCCGCGGTCGCCGCGCATTCCGGCTACCGCGGCGACCCGTGGGGACGGCTCCAACGCACCGGCGTCTTCCTCGCCACCACCACCTACGGCACTGCCGAGGACGCCGAGCGAGCCGTCGCCACCGTTCGCGCCGTGCACCGGCACGTCCGGGGAACGGCCCCCGACGGCCGGCCGTACTCGGCCGACGATCCCCGGTTGCTGGAATGGGTGCACATCGCCGAGGTGGACAGCTTCCTGCGCTGTCACCAGCGCTACGGCGAGCAGCCGCTCGACGACGTCGAGGCGGACGGCTACGTCGCCGACATGGCGCGGATCGCGACCGAACTCGGCGTCCCGGACCCGCCCCGCACCTGTGCCGAGCTCTCCGCGCGACTCCAGGGCTTCCGTCCCGAGTTGGCCGGCACCCCGCAAGCCCGCGCCGCGGCCCGGTTCATCCTCTTCAACGCTCCCCTGCCACTGCCGGCCCGACCGCCCTACGCGGTGCTCGCCGCCACGTCCGTCGCGATGCTGCCCAGGTGGGCCCGGTGGCCGCTGCGCCTGCCCTACCTGCCGCTGACCGAGGCCACCGCGATCAGGGCCGCCGGCCACACCCTCGTCGGCACACTCCGCTGGATCCTCACCACGCCGCAGGAGCACTAGCGTCCGGCCCGCCATGGCGATTCCGCACTGGGTTGCCGCCGCGCTCTTTCGTTGACGAACTGACCTCGGTCCTGCGTCGCTGCTGTCATCGAATTGATCGTCGGAGTGCCCGATGGTCGTGGCAGGCTTCGGTCCGTGAACCCAGTCGTCACACAGATCCTGACCATCGCCGGTGTCCTGCTAGGTTCCGCCGCGACGTTCGCCGTCACCACCACAACCGAGCGAATACGCTGGCGGCGCACCCAGTCCGCACGATGGGACGACAAGCGCCTGGCGGCCTACACGGAGTACGCGAACGCCGTGAAGCGCATGGTTCGACTGTGCCGGCGCATCGCCGAGACCAGGAACCTGCTGGGCAGCGGCCGGCCCATCGACCTCGACGCCGCGTTCGCCGAGTTGGCCGAGACCGAGACCGAACGCGCTCTGAACTGGGAAACCGCTCTGCTGCTTGGTGATCCCGCCACGATCTCCGCCGCTCGGGCCTGGCACGAACAGGTATGGCAGCTCGAACGCCTGCTGTGTGCGGACCGCCCCGAGGACGCAGCGTTCGTCGAGGCGTACAAGAAGACCATGCTACTGCGTAACGACTTCTACGCCTGCGCCCGGGCCGACCTCGGCATCGCCAGCGGCACGTTGCCCGAACTCACCTGGAACTCGCTCCAACCGCCATCCGACCAGTGACACGCCGCCGGCCGCAGATCACCGTAGGATCCGGACCGAGATCCGGACGGTGAGCAGGGGGGCGCGGTGAGCGGTGTCAGGGTGTTGGTGGCGGGGGCGAGTATCGCCGGGCCTGCGCTGGCCCACTGGTTGCGTCGGCGGGGGGCCGAAGTGACCGTGGTGGAGCGGGCCCCCGAGCTGCGTCCCGGTGGGCAGGCGGTGGACGCGCGCGGGGTGGCCAAGGAGGTCATCGCGCGCATGGGGCTGGACGCGGCGGTGCGCGCGGCGTGCACCGACACCGCCGGCGCGTACACCGTGGACGCGGACGGGCAGGTGCTGGAGACCTTCCGCGCCGACGACGACGGTGGCGACGGGTTCATCGCGGACATCGAGATCCTGCGCGGGGACCTGTCCCGGGTGCTCTACGACGACACCCGCGACGGCGTCGAGTACATCTTCGGCGACCGGATCGCCGAACTCGCCCAGGACGCGGACGGGGTCGACGTGGTCTTCGCGGGCGGCGACCGGCGGCGCTTCGACCTGGTGGTCGGGGCCGACGGGCTGCACTCGGCGCTGCGGGCCATGGTCTTCGGGCCGCATGAGCGGTTCCTCCGCCACCTCGGGCACGTGCTGGCCTTCTACAGCGTGCCCAACGAGTTCGGGCTGGACCGCTGGCTGCTCGAGTACCAGGATCAGGAGTCCGGGCGCTCAGCCCTCCTGCGACCGATCCAGGACGCTACCCGGGCGATGGCGATGTTCTACTTCGCCTCGGCCGACTTCGACGTCGACCACCGTGACATCGCGGCCCAGAAGGTTCTGCTGCGCGAGCGGATGACCGGCCTGGGCTGGTTGACTCCGGACATCCTCGCGCACCTGGACGACACCCCGGACTTCTACCTCGACCAGGTCGGCCAGGTGATGATGGACCGCTGGTCGAGCGGACGGGTGGGGTTGCTCGGGGACGCGGCGTTCAGCTCGTCGCCGATGTCCGGGCAGGGCACCGGGCTGGCCCTGGTCGGCGCCTACCTGCTGGCCGGTGAACTGGCCGCCGCCGGGTGGAACCCCGACGCCGGGTTCGCCCGTTACGAGGCGCGGATGCGCTCGTTCGTCGAGGCCAACCAGGAGATCGGCCGGCTCAACGCCCGCAGCCGCGACGTCCCCGGGCCGGACGCCGAGCCGAGCCCCGATTTCGCCGGCGAATGGTTCGCAGAACTGGTTGGGCGCGCGATCAACGGCGTCGAGCTGCCCGACTACGCCGGGGCGCCGGACTCTGGGGCCTCGGCCGGACCACCGATCGCCTCCTCGGCCAGGCCGTAGGCCACCGCCTCCGGCCCGGCGAACCAGCGGTCCCCGTCGAAGTCGATGGTGATCTGCTCCACCGACTGCCTGACAGCCGCATTGGCCGTTCGTGGTGACTCGAACGCGAGGTCCGATCACCGCCAGACAGGCGGTGACGAGAACGGCCAGGCTGTGTGACGTGATCAAGACACTTGAGGGCAAGGCCGCGCTGGTCACCGGTGGCGGTCGGGGCATCGGCGCGGCGGTTGCCCTGCGACTGGCCCGTGAGGGCGCCGATGTGGTGCTGACCTTCCAGCACAACCAGCAACGTGCCGACGATGTGGTCGAGCAGATCAAGGCGATGGGACAACGGGGGCTGGCCATCCAGGCCGACAGTGCGGATCCGGAGGCACTGGTTCGGGCAGTGGACCGGACAGCCGGTCAGTTCGGGCTGGACGTCCTGGTGAACAACGCCGGCGAGTTCCTGCTCGGGCCGTTGGAGCAGTTGACCCTGAAGGAGTTCGAGCAGACCATCGCAGTCAACGTCCGCGCGCCGTTCGTGGCCGCACAGGCCGCCGTCGAACACATGTCGGGCGGCGGCCGGATCATCACCATCGGCAGCAACGTGGCTGAGCGCACGGTGTTTCCCGGATTCTCGTTGTACTCGACGAGCAAGGCCGCGCTCGTCGGCCTGACCAAGGCACTCGGCCGTGAGTTGGGACCGAGGGCGATCACGGTCAACCTGGTCAACCCCGGTCCCACCGACACCGAGCTCAACCCGGCCGACGGCGCGAATGCCGCGGGGATCGCCGGCTTGACCGCTCTTGGGCACTTCGCGGTCCCGGCCGATGTCGCCGGCACGGTGGCGTTCCTGGCCGGCCCCGACGGCCGGTATGTCACGGGAGCCACGGTCACCGTCGACGGCGGTTTCAACATCTGAGGACGTCCGAGTGACGGCAGACGGTTCTGGCTCGCCGGCGATCGCGGGTCAGAACCGTCTCGATGCTCGCCGGCGTTGAACCTCGAACGTCCTCAACTCGACATCGCCCATCAGTAGGGTGGCTTGATGGCCAGTCCCGATGGGATCGATGACGACACACTCGCCCGGATCGATCAGATCGTCGAGGGCGCGGTGGACCAGGGGCAGGTTCCCGGCGTCGTCGCGGCCGTCGTCCGTGGTGACACGGTGCACGTTGCGACTGCCGGCGTGATGGCGGTCGGTGGTCCGCCGATGCGGCGGGACACCCTGTTTCGCATCTCGTCCAGCACCAAGCCGATGACAGCGGCCACCGTGCTGTCGCTGGTCGATGACGGGTTGCTGGACCTGGACGCGCCGGTCGACGAACTGCTGCCCGAACTCGCCGATCGTCGCGTGCTGCGCCACCCCGACGGCCCACTCGACGACACGGTGCCTGCGCAGCGGCCGATCACAACGCGCGACCTGCTGACGTTCACCTGGGGCTTCGGGATGCAGGGTGCGATGTTCATGGCACCCGAGCCGTGGCCGATCGTCACCGCGACTCTCGACCGGGAGCTCGCCACATTCGGCCCACCTCAGCCTGGCACGATGGCCGATCCCGACACCTGGCTGGGGCGTCTTGGCGAGCTGCCGTTACTCGCTCAGCCAGGGGAACGGTGGCTCTACCAGACAGGATCGCAGGTCCTCGGGGTATTGGCGTCCCGTGTCGTCGGCGCGCCGTTCGACGATGTGATGCGCGCACGGCTGCTTGGCCCGCTCGGCATGAACCACACCGGATTCCATGCCGTCGACATCGCCCGACTCGCGACCGCCTACGCACTGCGGGACGGCAAGCTGGAGGTGAGCGATCCGCCGAACGGGCAGTGGTCGCGCAGGCCGGCGTTTCCCGACGGCGGCGGCGGGTTGGTGTCCTGCGTCGACGACATGATCGCGTTCGGCCGGATGCTGTTGCGCGGCGGGGCCCCGGTGCTGACGTCGGCGACGGTCACGGAGATGACCCGCGACCAGCTGAGCCCGGCGCAGCGAGCAGCCATCTGGCCCGGCTTCAGCCTCCTCGACGGACGCGGTTGGGGCTACGGGCTCTCCGTGCTCGACGACGGCCGATACACATGGGAGGGCGGTCTCGGGACGGCGTGGTCCAACCTGCCGTCGCAGGATCTCACCGTCGTCGTCCTCACCCAGCGCGCCGCCGACGAGACGGGCATGCCAGCCGTGTGCGACGACGTCCTTACCGCCGCCCGCGCCGCGGGCTGATCGATTCACGGCATCATGACCCGGTCCGGACGCCGGCTGGTCCACGCTGGAGTTGATGACAGCCGCTGCCGAACGTCGGGTCGCGCCGGCGTGGCGGCGACCCTCGGCCAGGCTCTCACCACCCCGGACAACCTCGCCCGCTGTGGGCGGAAAGTTGCTGATGAAGACTGACAGCTATCGCACCTCGCCACTGAGACGAGCAGTAACGCGAATCCCGCTACTGCCCTATTCGAGCGTGTGCGTTGGGCGACTCAGTCACCTACAGCTGTCCGATCGCGACGACAACACCGATCGTGCTCTCGGTCAACGCGACGAAGCATTTCTGCCCCGTTGACCCGTGGCGACGGCACAGCGCCGTCCACCGGCCGAACGCTCAACTATTTCCCAAACCCGGGTGGCCTCTGGGGGCGCACAGGTATCTTTCAGCCATGTCTCAGAGCTGATCATGTTCACTGCCGACTTGGTCGCCGCGTAGGCGCCCACTCCGATCGCGACCCGGCGGGTGGTGCCCGAGCTGACG
>DASWRQ010000165.1:0-5506 GCA_036403095.1 Kutzneria sp.
CTTGCATAACGGGCGTTCGGCATTCCCGGGTTTGCGGAGTTGGCGGGCGGCCGGGGGCAGGGGAGAACCGGACCGTGGGGGACATGGCCCAGAGGGCGCCCAGCGGAGGTGACCGGGGGTCCGGAGGGGTGGCCCGGGAGAGGCAGTCCGGAGGGGTGGCCCCGGAAGGGGTGGCTGTGGGGACGGCCCGGGGAGGTGACGCCGAGGGGTGGCCGGGAAAGTTGCCGGGGAGGTGGCCCGGGGGAGGGGTCGCGGGCTCCAGGTCTGTCCGTATTGTCATCTTCGGGGCTCGGCTGGATTCGGGGCCCGTTAATCCGGACACGGTTCGCCGGATCTCACTCTGTGGTGACGGCGGAACGGTTGCCGGCCCGTCAAGTGTCCGCCGCTGTCGTGGCGCTCGGTGATCGGCCCAGGTCCCGCCGGTGACGAACCGGGGCGGCGATGTGGCGTTATCGGCACTCGTTTCACTCCCTGTTGTCGGCCGGGTAATGTCAGCCGGTGCCTGATACGCCACTGCCGGGAGAGGGAGGCCGCCTTGGCGACCACTTCGACTAGTTCGACGCGAGACCGATGCACGCACCCGTCGAAAATGGGTTCGCACGGGTCGTCCGTTCCGGTCTGACAACGTTGTCAGTCCATAACTCGACAGCGCTGCGTCATCACGGTTGAATGTCGAATCACCGAGTGGGCGGTATGTGCTGTCGGTAGTGGTCGTATAGCGTCTGAGCGCACGTGGAACCGGCCACTGTAGACGGTCTGCCGTGGTCGGCGCTCGTCGCCGGTCTACTACTTCGTCATGAGGCCACCGTGCTCGCACGGGAGGCTTGTTTTCGCGCGTCTTGGACATCGAAGTGGGGCTCGAGCAGGAGGTGCCGGTGGGTGCAACCCGTCAGCCGCGGCATGACTTCATTCCGGTGGCCGTCGTCGGCGTCGGGTGCAGATTCGCTCCCGATCTGGCATCGGTCGAGGATTTCTGGTCATTCGTCATGGCCGGTGGCAATGCCGTCGGGGACATTCCGGCGTTACGACTCGAGCCGTACGTCGATGGCAACCCGCAATTAGCTTCCGTATTGCGGAAGGCGCAGACGCGGGCCGCCTATCTCAACGACATCGACGCATTTGACGCCAACTTCTTCGGTATTTCACCGCGCGAGGCCGAAGTCACCGATCCGCAGCAGCGGCTGTTTCTGGAAGTGGTGTGGGAAGCGCTCGAGCACGCGGGTATCGACCCGCTTTCGCTCAGCGGCACGAATACCGGCGTCTATGCCGGCGTGACGTTCGCCGAATACGGCCGCCGCACGCTGGAGGACCTCACGGACGTCGAGCCATGGGCCGGCATGGGCAGCACCTACTACGCGGTGGCCAACCGCGTGTCGTACTTCCTCAACCTGTTCGGCGAGAGCCTCGCGGTCGACACGGCCTGCGCCTCCTCGCTGACGGCCGTGGACCTGGCCTGCGAGCGGCTGGCCGCCGGCCGCATCTCGGCGGCGATCGTGGGCGGCGTGAGCGTGTTGCCGACCCCGCACGGCTTCGTCGCGCTGGACGCGATGGGCGCGACCTCCCCGGACGGCCGCTCCAAGTCGTTCTCGGCCGACGCTGACGGCTACGGGCGCGGCGAGGGCGCGGGCGCGGTCGTGCTCAAGCGCCTCGACGACGCCCTCGCCGCCGGCGACCGGGTGCTCGCGGTGATCAAGGCCAGCGTCTCCCGGCACGAGGGCCGCACGCAGGCGATCATGGTGCCCAGCACCGAGCGGCAGGGCGCAATGCTGGCCGACGCCTACGAGCTGGCCGGCATCCTGCCCGAGGCCGTCGACTACGTGGAGGCGCACGGCACCGGCACACCGGTCGGCGACCCGATCGAGGCCGCCGCCCTGGCCGAGGTGGTCGGCCGCGGGCGGCCGGCCGGGCAGCCGTGCCTGATCGGCTCGGTGAAGCCGAACATCGGCCACCTGGAGGCGGCCTCGGGCATCGCCGGCCTGATCAAGACCGTGCTGGCCGTGCACCGCGGCGAGATCCCGCCCAGCGCCGGCGTCACCACGCCCAACCCGGAGATTCCGTGGGAGGACAACGGGTTGCGGCTGGTGACCGAGCCGACCCCGTGGCCCGGCAACGGTCCGCGGCGGGCCGGTGTGTCGTGTTACGGCTACGGCGGCGCAATCTCGCACATCGTCGTCGAACAGGCGCCGGAGACCGCTGTTCCGTTGTCGGACTACGCATCCTTGACGACCGTGGTGCCGCTGTCGGCCCGCACCGAGACCGCCCTGCGGGCCAACGCCTCGAACCTGGCCTCCTGGCTGGAGTCCAACCCCGATCAGGACTTCGCCGCGGTCGCCGCCACGCTGGCCCGGCGGCGGGCCCACCTGTCCAGCCGTGCCGCCGTCGTGGGCGACCGCGGCGACGTGCTGACCGGGCTGCGCGCCCTGGCCGCCGGCGACCAGGCCCCGGGCCTGGTTTCCGCCGAAGCCACCGAAAACGCCGCCCCGGTGTGGGTTTTCTCCGGCTACGGCGGTCATTGGGCCGGCATGGGGCGCGAACTCGCGGTCGCGGAGCCGGTTTTCGCCGCGGTGATCGACGAGCTGGACCCGATCTTCGCCGAAGAGCTGGGCGTCGGCGCGCACGACCTGCTCATCGACGGCGACCAGGACCACGTGGATCACATGCAGGCCGCCACCTTTGCCATGCAGGTGGCCCTGGCCGCGCTGTGGCGGTCCTACGGCGTCGTGCCGGCCGCAGTGCTCGGTCAGTCGTTGGGTGAGTATGCAGCCGCAGTCGTGTCGGGAGCGCTCACACTCGCCGATGCGGCCCGCAGTGTGTGCCGACGCGCGATGATCATGCGCCGCGTCGAGGGCCAGGGCGGAATGGCCTTGGTGTACCTGGGTTTCGACGCGGTGGTGGCGCGGCTCGACGGCCGGAGCGACCTGGCCGCGGCGATCACCTCCTCGCCGACGTCCACAGTGGTCTCCGGCGATATCGACTCGATCGTCGCGCTGCTGGCCGAGTGTGAGGTCGAGGGCATCAAGGCGTTCCGGATCAACACCCCGGTCGCCTATCACAGCCACCATCTGCGCCCGCTGGGCCACGACGTGGTGGTCGCGTTGTCGGACATCGAGGCGAAGCCGCCGACCCTGCCGGCCTACAACACGACGCTGATCGACCCGCGGGCCGACGTGGTGCGGGATGCTCGGTTCTGGGCCGTGAACATGTACGAGATGTGCCGGTTCACCTCGGCCGTGGAGGCGGCGATCGAGGACGGGCACCGGCTGTTCCTGGAGGTTTCCCCGCACCCGCTGGTCCTGCACTCCGTCGGCGAGATGCTGGCCGGCGAGGGCTCGATCGTCGGCACCTTGCGCCGCAACGAATCCGAGCAGACGCAGTTCCGGCTGGCGCTGGCCGCCCTGCACTGCCGGGGCGTCGGCGTCGACTGGGGCCGGGTGCATCCCGACCTGGCGATGGTGGACCTGCCGACGAACGCGTGGCAGCACCGGCCGTACTGGCACAGCGGCAAGTCCCGCGCCGCCGACGCCGGCCACGACCCCGACAGCCACACCCTGCTCGGCTCCAAGGTCACCATCGGCGGCGGCAGCCCGACGCAGATGTGGCAGACCACTCTGGACGAGGCCAGCCGCCCCTATCCGGGCGAGCATCCGGTGCACGGCGTGGAGATCGTGCCGGCGGCGGTGCTGCTGAACACCTTCCTGGCCAGCGGCGGGCTCACCGGGCTGGCCGACGTGAACCTGCGGATCCCGCTCGCGGTGGAGCCCAGCCGGGACGTGCAGGTGATCCGGCAGGGCAGCGTGCTGACCTTGGCCAGCCGCCCGCACGGCGAGGACGACGACAGCTGGCTCACGCACACCACGGCCGTCGCCGAAACCCGAAAACCGCTGGAGGACAACGACTTCCCCGACTTCGCAGCGGCGCGGGGACGGTGTCGCACCGTGCTGGACGGCACGGCCGTGCCGGCGCTGATGGCCGAGATGGGGGCCGACGGCCTCGGCTTCGACTGGCAGGCCACGGAACTGCGGCGCGGCGACGGCGAGATGTTCGCCCGCATGACCATGGGCGACGGGCCGCTGTCCTGGGCCCACGCGCTCGACGCGGCCGTGACGCTCACGCCGCTGGTGTTGCCGGACCGGACCGTGCAACGGATGCCGGCGCACATCGACCTGCTGTCCGTGGCCGATGCCTTGCCGCCCAACGAGATCCAGGTGTCGGCGCGGACCAATCCCCATTCGCCGCTGGACTCGGTCGACGTCTGGGTGGCCGATGCCCTCGGCACGCCGGTCGCGATCGTCCGGGGCGTTCGCTTCGGGCTGCTGGATTCCACCGACGGCGTCGTGACCGATCCGCGCCGGCTGGTGCACGAGCTGGTCTGGCGACCACTGCCCGATCCCGAGCCCACGCACCGGATGGCCGACCCGCGGCTGGCCGTGATCATCAGTGACGACAACGAGTTCGTTCGCGAGATCTCGTCCCAGTTCGTCGTCGGCGGCTTGCGCTGCGTGCACGTTCGGGAGCCGGAGGAACTGGCCGACCTGCGCGGCGACTTCGACCTGCCGAGCGTGGTGCTGTTCGCGCCGGCGATCCCCGGTCCGCGCGAGTCGCTGGCCGATGCCGTCGGCGACACCACCTGGCGATACACGCGAACAGTCCAGTGCCTCAACGGGTTGGGCGCGGCGGTCGAGCCGCGGCTGTGGTGCCTGACCCGGGGCGTGCGCGCCGCGGCGTCCGGGGCTGTCGCCCACGCGCCGCTGTGGGGCGCCGGCCGCGTCACCGCCAACGAACACCCCGAGTTCTGGGGCGGCACCATCGACCTGGCCTATGGCATCGAGGGCCTGCTGGGGCTGCTGCGCGCCGCCCCGCGTGACGACATCCTGTCGTTGACCGCGGGCGAGGTCGAGGTTGCCCGGTTGGCTGCGGTTGACCGGGCACCCGACCGAACCCCGGTCGAGCTCCGGGCCGACGCGACGTATCTGGTCACCGGCGGGCTCGGCGACCTCGGCCTGGAGGTCGCGACCTGGCTGGTCGGCCGGGGCGCCCGTCGACTCGTGCTGGCCGGCCGCACCCCGCTGCCGCCCCGGCGCAAGTGGCCCCTCGTCACCGATCCGGCCGTGCGCCGGCAGGTGGACGCCATCGTCGCCCTGGAGTCGTTCGGCGTGGCGGTCCATCCGGTGGCCCTGGACATCGCCGACGCCGGCAAGACCATCAAGGTGTTGGACGCACTCCAGCTGCCGCCCATCCGCGGTGTCGTGCATGCCGCCGGTGTGTTGCACGATCAGCTCATCTCGCAGGTCGACCGGGCCTCCCAGGCCAAGGTGCTGCGACCCAAGGTCGCCGGCGCGCTGGTGTTGCACGAGCTGTTCCCGCCCGGCTCGCTGGACTTCTTGACGCTGTTCTCCTCGTGCGGCCAGGTGTTCCAGGTGCCCGGGCAGATCAGTTACGCCGCCGCCAACAGCGTGCTCGACGTGCTCGCGGCCCAGCGTGGCGACAACACCCAGAGCCTGGCCTG
>DASWRQ010000166.1:0-45506 GCA_036403095.1 Kutzneria sp.
AGCGTCGGCCTGTGGTTCGAGGTGCTGCTGATGCAGATGCTGGTCAAGGCCGTCTACAACGCGGATCCCACCACGAGGCACGCACAGTACGCCCTCACCGAGGTCGCCGACGAGTGCCGGCACTCGACGATGTTCGCGCGCATGGTCGAGCGCATCGGCTGCCCCGCCTACGGGCCCCGTCGCCACGTGCACCGGCTGGGCAAGCTGCTGCCGGTCATCGGCTACGGGCCGGCCATGTACGGCTCCATCCTCATCGCCGAGGAGGTGCTGGACCGGATGCAGCGCGAGGCCATGCAGGACGAGTCGGTGCAGCCGCTGGTCCGCATGGTCAACCGGATCCACGTGCTGGAGGAGGCTCGGCACGTCCGGTTCGCCCGTGAAGAGGTCGCGCGCGGCATGGCGGGCATGGGGCGCACCGAGCTTGCGTACCAGCGTGAGCTGATCGCCATCGTCGGCTTTTTCATCTGCCGCAGCATCATCAACCCGCGCGTGTACGCCGCCGTGGGCATCGACCCCAAGGTCGGCGAGCAGGCGGCGCTGCACAACCCGCAGTACCGGGACACCATCCACTGGGCCGGCGAGCGGATCATGAGCTTCCTCGACGAGGTGGGTCTCGTCGGCAACCCGGGGATGTCGTTGTGGCGCAAGTCGTTCCTCGTTCGGTGACGCCGTGGGACACGGCCGCCCGCGGCCGGTTCGTCACCTCGGACGGCACCGCCCTGCACGTCGTCGACGAGGGTCCCGCGGACGCCGCGGTGACCGTTGTCCTCGTGCACGCCTGGACTTTGGACCACACGTCGTGGGACCGCGTCGCTTCCACGCTGTCCCGCACGGTTCGGGTGCTGCGCTTCGACCATCGTGGGCATGGCGGCTCGTCGCCCGCTCCTTTCGGCACGGCCACGATCGATCAGCTGGCGTCCGACCTGTCGGAGTTGATCACCGACCGGGTTCCGGCCGGTCCGGTGATCTTGGCCGGACACTCCATCGGCGGCATGACCATGATGGCTCTGGCGCAGCGAAACCCGGAGTTGGTCGCGTCTCGCGTCAGCGGAGCCGCTTTCGTGGCCACGTCCTCCGGTGGCTTGGACGCGTTGACGTTCGGGCTCCCGGGGCCGTTGGCGCGGGTAGTCATGCGCGGCGAACGCGTCGTGAACGCCAAGCTGGCCCGGGTGGAACACCGGACGCTGCTGGCCAAGCCTCGGTTGGCCGAGCCCGGCCTGCGTTGGCTCCTGTTCGGTCGCCATCCTCGCCGCGAGGACGTCGCCGCGGCCGCCGAGCAGGTCGCCCGCGTGCACCCCGCGTCCATGGTCGGCTTTCGCGCGTCCCTCAGCGACCACTCCCGCCGCGCCGCGCTGGCCGCGTTTCGGGGCATCCCCACCGTCGTGCTGGCCGGCGGCTCCGACCGCCTCACCCCGCCCGCGCATGCCCGACTGATCGCCGCCGAGCTGCCCTCCGCGGAGCTCGTGATCTATCCCGGGGCCGGGCACATGCTCCCGTTCGAACGCGGTCTCGAAGTGACCGCCAGGATCGGAGGACTCGCATGATCGCCGACCGCGAGCGCACCGCCGAGCGGCTGCTCAAGTCGTCCGCCGACCGCTCGTACGATCCGGACGTCGACATCGACTGGGCTGCGGATCTGTTGCCCGACAAGTACTTCCTGCCCGCGCACCGATCGTCCCTCTACGGCACTGCCCTGTGGGACGGGCTTTCCCCGGAGCAACGGATCGAGCTCACCAAGCACGAGCTGGCCAGCATCGCCTCCGTCGGCATCTGGTTCGAGGTGATCCTCATGGAACTCCTCGTCCGCCACTCCTACAACGCCGATCCCCTCACGCGGCACACCCAGTACGCCCTCACCGAGGTCGCCGACGAGTGCCGCCACTCGGTGATGTTCGCCCGTCTCATCGAGAAGGTCGGCTGTCCCGCGTACGGCCCCGGTCAGACCGCCATGCGCCTCGGTCGCATCTTCAAGACCATCGCCTTCGGCCCCTCGATGTTCGCCGGCATCCTCGTCGCCGAGGAGATCACCGATGCGCTCCAGCGCGAGTCCATGAACGACTCCTCGGTCCAGCCTCTCGTCCGCATGGTCAACCGCATCCATGTCATCGAGGAGGCCCGGCACGTTCGCTACGCCCGCGAGGAGGTCCTCCGCGGCACCCCCGTCTTGTCCCGCGCGGGCCTCGCCTACCACCGCTTCATGCTCGCCCGCACCGCGTACATCGTCACTCGCTCCCTGATCCATCCCCGGGTGTACAAGGCAGTCGGCCTCGACCCCTACGAGGCCCGCCGCGTCGCCTGGGCCAATCCCCACTACCGGGAAACCCTGCGCTGGGCCGGCTCCAAGCTGGTGTCGTTCCTCGACGAGAACAACCTCATCGCCGGCCCCAGCCGCAAGCTCTGGCAGGCAGTACACCTGGTCTGACCTGCCACTTCCCGCTTGTCCAGGCAATCATCCACGATCTCGTCGACGGCCGATGTACTGCCAACCTGACCCTAGGCAGGCCGCACCGATACTTCTCCCGGTCGCCACTCCCCAGACCGCTCGGCCCCGCCCCTGCTTCGCCCGGTCGCTGGATTTTCGAGGGCCGCCCCCAACGCACCCCACCACCCAGCCCGACGCGGCCCTCGAAAAATCCAGCAAGGGCGAGGCGGGGGTCACGAGGGGCCGAGCCGCGACGCCGGAGGCGGCGCCATAGACACAGCGCAATTTAACGCAAGGGGAAGCCGCCGCCGATGCCGCGCCACGCCAGGGTCGAGATCAGCGCGACGGCGTCCTCCTTGGACACGCGGCGGTCGGTGTCGAGCCAGAAGCGGGCGGTGACCTGGGAGAGTCCGGTGAGGCCGACGGCGAGCAGGCGAGCGCGGTCACGGTCGAGGGCGGCGTCGGCCATGATCGTCTCGGTGATGGCGTCCACGCTGGCGGAGGTGGCCCGCTCGATGGCCTGTTGCACGGCGGGCTCGCCGCGCAGGTCGGACTCGAAGACCATGCGGTACGCCTGGCCCTCGTTGTCGACGAAGTCGTAGAACGCGCTGACGGCGGCCACGACGCGCTGCTTGTTGTCGGTGGTGGACTGCATGGCGGTGCGCACGGAGGCGACGAGGGCGTCCACGTGGCTCTCGAGCAGGGCGAGGTAGAGCTCGAGCTTGCCGGGGAAGTGCTGGTACAGCACGGGCTTGCTGACGCCGGCGCGCTCGGCGATCTCGTCCATGGCGGCGGCGTGGTAGCCGTTCGCCACGAACACGTCCTGCGCGGCGGCCAGCAGCTGGGCGCGCCGTGCCGACCTGGGCAGCCGCACACCACGCCCGATGCCTTGTTGTGCCGTCTCCGTCATCTCGCCTCCCGCCAGCGTCGCCCACCCTGATCGAGTCAGATCGGCCGGGTGACCAAACCTTACTCGTCGGTAGCGCCCTGTGGTGAGCTCCCCGGCGCCCGACATGTACGGAAGGTGTCGCAACTTCGCTCATCAGGTGAACCCGGGGGGTCCACCAGGCATCATGGGGGGATGACGACCGTATCCGCGGCCGCGCCTCTCGGAGCCGGCATCCCGCTGACCCAGTCCGAGCGCCCGCGGACGCGGGCGTTGACCAGCGTGCCCCTGTCCACGGCCCCGCTGCCCCCGCTCGACCTGTCGATCCCGCCATGGCCGGGCGAGCAGATGACCTCGAACGACGTGACGCTGCACGTCAGGCGGACGCCGAGCCCGAGCCCGACGGCCCCGACCGCGGTCTTCGTGCACGGCCTCGGCGGCTCGTCGACCAACTGGACCGACCTGATGGGCCAGCTGTCCGGCCAGGTCGACGGCATCGCCCTGGACCTGCCGGGCTTCGGCCGCACGCAGCCGCCGGCCGGCTACGACTTCAGCATGGCCACCCACACCGACACCGTGATCCGCTTCCTGGACGGCCTCGACGGCCCCGTGCACCTGTTCGGCAACTCCATGGGCGGCACGATCTCGCTGGCCGTGGCGGCCCAGCGCCCGGACCTGGTGCGCTCGCTGACCCTGGTCTCGCCGGCGGTCCCGGACCTGCGCCCGGACCCGCGGCGCTGCGCCAACCCGATGATGCCGCTGGCCTTCGTCCCGCTCATCGGCGCCCGCGTGCGCCGGAGGCTGGCCGAGTTGACGCCGCGTGAGCAGTCGCTGCAGGTCCTGCGCCTGTGCTTCGCCAGGCCCTCGCTCATCCCGGAGAACCGCATCGAGGAGGGCGTGCTCGAGACGATCGAGCGCAACGGCAACGCGTACTACAAGTCGGCCCTCGCGGCCACCACGATCGGGTTGATTCGATCTTGGTTGGCCCCGGCCCACAGGTCGATGTGGCGGGTGGTGCCCAAGGTCGCGGCCCCCGCCCTGGTGGTGTGGGGGACACAGGACCGCCTGGTCAGCGTGCGCAAGGCGCCGAGGACCGCTCAGCTGCTGCGACGGGGTCGGCTGCTGGTCCTGCCGCGCGTCGGCCACTGCGCCCAGATCGAGCGCCCGGTCACGGTGGCCCGGGCCGTGCTGGGCATGTGGGAGGCCCTGGACCGGGAACAGTGGTGAGCCGAGCCTGCGTGGCGGCCGGTCACCGATGTGGCACTCTGAGTCCGTGACTCGGACGACACAGGAAGGCCGTGGCAGCGAGGGCAACCGCGCGAAGCCCAGCAACGTGTCGCCGATCCGTCCCGCGGTGACCCGCCGCCCCGCCGAGGAGCGCTACAGCAGCGGCGGCCGCCGCACCGCGGCCGAGCCGCTGGCGGCCAAGTGGCGGCCGCAGCCCGACGAGAAGGCCGAGCCCGGCCGCGGCAAGCCGCGCGGGGGCGTGAAGGGCTTCGCCGCCACGTACGGCTGGCGGGTGTACGCGCTGCCGGTGCTGGTCGTCGTGACGGCGCTGGTGGTGTTCAACGTGACCCGCGCGCCGGCGCCGGAGACCAGCGGTGTCGACGGCCTGGCCGTGCAGCCGACCGCGACGACCTCCGGCCCGCCGGTCGCCACGGAGAACTCCGCGGTCCCGGTCGACCCCAAGACCGGCACGGCGGTGCTTCCCCAGGGCGACGCCTTCCCGCAGGCCGGCAGCGGCACCTGGCACCTGGTGCCGGGCAGCGGCCAGAAGGTCGGCAGCGGCCCGAAGCTCTACCACTACGCGATCGCCGTCGAGGACGGCATCGACCAGTCCGCGTACGGCGGCGACGACGCCTTCGCCAAGACGGTGGAGAACATCCTGTCCGATCCGCGCAGCTGGATCGGCAGCGGCTCGATCTCGTTGCAGCGGGTCGGCCCCGAGTTCAAGAAGCCGGACTTCGTCGTCAGCCTGACCACGCCGAACACCGACCACCGGCCGGACATGTGCGGCTACCAGATCCAGTACGAGGCGTCCTGCTGGAACCCGAACTACGAGCGGGTCGTGATCAACCTGGCCCGCTGGGTCCGTGGCGCGATGGCCTTCAACGGCGACATCGGCCTGTACCGCGAGTACGCCATCAACCACGAGGTCGGCCACGTGTTCGGCAACCCGCACGTCGGCTGCGGCAGCGACGGCGGGCTGGCGCCGGTGATGATGCAGCAGACCTTCGGCGTCTCCGACGACTACGTGTGGCAGCTCAACCAGGCCGACCCGTCCAACCGGACGGCGGTGACCAAGGACGGCAAGGTGTGCCGGCCCAACGCCTGGCCCAACCCCCAGGGCACGCCGGGCGGCCAGCCCAGCCAGTGACCCGTCCAATCCGTGGGACGGGTTTCCCACCGGGAAGACAGTGGGGCAGGCTGGGCGTTGAAGTGGGGGCAGGATGAATTCCCCCTGCGTCGAGGAGGAGCAGATGCCGCTTCCGCCGCTCGTTGAGCCAGCCGCGGAGCTGACCAAACAAGAGGTCGAGCGCTACAGCCGCCACCTGATCATCCCGGATGTCGGGGTGGACGGGCAGAAGCGGCTGAAGAACGCCAAGGTGCTGGTCGTCGGCGCCGGCGGCCTCGGCAGCCCGGCGTTGCTGTACCTGGCCGCCGCCGGTGTCGGCACGCTGGGCATCGTGGAGTTCGACGTCGTCGACGAGTCCAACCTGCAGCGTCAGGTGATCCACGGGCAGTCCGACGTCGGCCGGCCCAAGGCCGAGTCGGCCCGCGACTCGATCGCCGAGATCAACCCGTTCGTCAAGGTGAATCTGCACCAGACGCACCTGAACTCGGAGAACGCGCTCGACATCTTCCGTGACTACGACCTGATCCTGGACGGCACCGACAACTTCGCCACCAGGTACCTGGTCAACGACGCCGCGGTGCTGCTGGGCAAGCCCTACGTGTGGGGCTCGATCTTCCGGTTCGAGGGCCAGGTCAGCGTCTTCTGGGACGACGCGCCCAACGGCCAGGGCCTGAACTACCGCGACCTCTACCCGGAGCCGCCGCCGCCCGGCATGGTTCCGTCCTGCGCCGAGGGTGGCGTGCTGGGCGTGCTCTGCGCGTCCATCGGCTCGGTCATGGTGACCGAGGCGATCAAGCTGCTCACCGGCATCGGTGAGCCGCTGCTGGGCCGCCTGATGGTGTACGACGCGCTGGAGATGTCCTACCGGACGATCAAGATCCGCAAGGATCCGGAGACCAAGCCGATCACCGAGCTGATCGACTACGAGGCGTTCTGCGGCGTCGTGTCCGACGACGCCCGGTCCGCCGCCGCCGGTCACACCATCACGCCGCTCGAGCTCAAGCAGAAGATCGACGCGGGTGAGGACTTCCTGCTGGTCGACGTGCGGGAGCCGCACGAGTACGAGATCGTCAGGATCCCGGGCTCGGTGCTGATCCCCAAGGACCGGATCCTGTCCGGCGAGGCGTTCGCCGAGCTGCCGCAGGACAAGCCGCTGGTGCTGCACTGCAAGTCCGGCGCCCGGTCCGCGGAGGCGCTGGCCGCGCTGCACCAGGCCGGCTTCTCCGACGCCGTGCATGTCGGCGGTGGCGTGCTGGCCTGGGCCCGCGAGGTCGACCCGAGCCTGCCGACCTACTGACCGTAGTCACTGTGAAGGGGGCTTTCCCACACTCCGAGTGCGGGAAAGCCCCCTTCACAGCGTCAAAACACCGGTGGCGGTCCCCCAATTCGTGCGCGGCACACGGTAGCGTCGCGCTTTGTGACGACCTCCCCGCAGCCTCCCCCGCCGCACGTGTGCGCGGCGTTCGGCGCTCGGGGCAGCGAGCCTGAGCTGATCGATGGCGGCCCGATCTGGCGCTGTGGCGACGCGGCGATCCGCCCGGCCCCCAACCCGGCGGAAGCGGCCTGGGTGGCGCAGACGCTGGACGCGATCACCGTGGACAACCTGCGGCTGGGCCGCCCGCTGCGCTCGACGGACGGCCGCTGGGTCGTCGGCGGCTGGTCCGCCACCCGTTACCTGTCCGGCCGGGCCGAGCCCAAGCACGACGAGGTCGTGGCGGTCTCGGTGCGTCTGCACGGGGCCACCGACATGCTGCCGCGGCCGCGCTTTCTCGAGGCCCGCAAGGACGTCTTCGCCACCGCCGACCGCGCCGCGTGGGGCGAGGAGCTGGTCGACCTGGACCACGACAAGGGCGGCCGGCTGTTCGAGCTGGTCAGCGCGTCCCGGGTGCCGATCGGGCTGAAGTCCCAGGTGGTGCACGGCGACCTGTTCGGCAACGTGCTGTTCGACGGCAAGGCGGCGCCGGCGCTGATCGACTTCAACCCGTTCTGGCGGCCGCCGGAGTGGGCCGCGGCGGTGATCGTGGTCGACGCGCTGGCCTGGGGCGGCGCCGACGAGGGCATCCTCAAGCGCTGGGCGCACCTGGCGGAATGGTCGCAGGCCCTGGTCCGGGCGCTGCTGTTCCGGCTGGCCGTGCACGCTCTGCATCCGCGCTCGACGCTCCAGTCGCTGCGCGGCCTTGAGCGGGCGACCACCCAGATCCTGGACGTCGTCTGACGCGCACCAGGTGCTGACCTGGGGTGGGAGCACCACGTAACTCGTGTGCAACGCGAGTGACCCGGCGGGGTCACGGATCTTGCACAGCATTGGCCTCATGACGCGGACACTGGTCGTGATCGGCAACGGGATGGTCGGACACCACCTCGTGCGCACGCTCACCGAGCGCGGCGGCGACTGGCGGATCGTCGTGCTGGCCGAGGAGCCGCGTCCGGCCTACGACCGGGTGGCGCTGTCCTCCTACGTGGATGGCTGGGACGCCGACAAGCTCGCGCTGGCTCACGTGGACGTGGAGACCCGGCTCGGCGACAAGGTCGTCGAGATCGACCGCGAGGCCCACAAAGTCGTTACCGAGCAGGGCTTTGTCCAGGACTACGACGCCATGGTGCTGGCCACCGGCTCGTATCCGTTCGTGCCGCCGGTACCCGGCCATGACGGCGCCAACTGCTACGTCTACCGCACGATCGACGACCTGGACGCGATCCGCGCCCACGGTGGCGTCAACGGTGTCGTGATCGGCGGCGGCCTGCTCGGGCTGGAAGCCGCCAATGCCTTACGGCTCATGGGTATTCGACCGCAGGTCGTCGAACTGGCGCCGCGGTTGATGCCGTTGCAGGTGGACGAGGGCGGCGGCGCGCTGCTGCGTCGGGAGGTCCTCCGGCTCGGCCTGGACGTCCACTGCGGAGTGTCGGTGTCCGCGGTCGGGGACGACAAGGTCGTGTTGTCCGACGGCAGCGAGCTGCCCGCCGACATCGTGGTCTTCTCCGCCGGCGTGCGGCCGCGTGACGATCTCGCCCGCAAGTTCGGGCTCGAGGTCGGCGAACGCGGCGGCATCGTCGTCGACTCGGCCTGCCGCACCTCGGACGAGTCGATCTACGCCATCGGCGAGTGCGCCTGCATCGACGGCCGGGTGTACGGCCTGGTCGCCCCCGGCTACTCGATGGCCGAGGTCGTCGCCGATCGGCTTTCCGGTGGCAGCAAGGAGTTCCCGGGCGCCGACACGTCGACCAAGCTCAAGCTGCTCGGCGTCGACGTGGCCAGCTTCGGCGACGCGCACGCGGTGTCCCCGGGCGCCCTCGAAGTCGTGCACAACGACCCGGTTTCGGGCTCGTACAAGAAGATCGTGGTCTCCGACGACGCCAGGACGCTGCTCGGCGGCGTGCTCGTCGGCGACGCCGCCTCGTACGCCACGCTGCGCGCCTACGTCGGCCGCCCGCTGCCGGCCGACCCGGGCTCGCTGATCGCCCCGGCCGGCGTCACCAACACCGCGCTGCCCGACGACGCCCAGGTGTGCTCCTGCCACGCCGTCACCAAGGCCGACATCGTCGCGGCCATCGGCGCCGGCTGCGCGGATGTGCCGTCCCTCAAGACGTGCACCAAGGCCGGCACGGGCTGCGGGTCCTGCGTGCCGACGCTCAAGCAGCTGCTCACCAGCTGCGGCGTCGAGCAGTCCAAGGCCCTGTGCGAGCACTTCACCCAGTCCCGCGCCGAGCTGTTCGAGATCGTCCGGGCCACCGGCGTCCGCACGTTCAGCCAGCTGGTGGCCGAGCACGGCAGCGGCCACGGCTGCGACCTGTGCAAGCCGGTCGTGGCGTCCATCCTGGCCTCGCTCAACAGCGGGCACGTGCTGGAGGGCGAGCAGGCCGCGCTGCAGGACACCAACGACCACTTCCTGGCCAACCTCCAGCGCAACGGCACCTACTCGGTGGTGCCGCGCATCCCCGGCGGCGAGATCACCCCGGAGAAGCTGATGGTGATCGCCGAGGTGGCGCAGGACTTCGGGCTGTACACGAAGATCACCGGCGGGCAGCGCATCGACCTGTTCGGCGCGACCGTCGACCAGCTGCCGCTGATCTGGCGCCGGCTCGTCGACGCCGGCTTCGAGTCCGGCCACGCGTACGGAAAGGCCCTGCGCACGGTCAAGTCCTGCGTCGGCAGCACGTGGTGCCGCTACGGCGTGCAGGACTCGGTCGGGCTGGCCATCGAGCTGGAGCTGCGCTACCGCGGCCTGCGCTCGCCGCACAAGCTCAAGGCCGGCGTCTCCGGCTGCGCCCGCGAGTGCGCCGAGGCGCGGAGCAAGGACTTCGGCGTGATCGCCACCGAGCAGGGCTGGAACCTGTACGTGGGCGGCAACGGCGGCTTCACGCCGCGGCACGCCGACCTGCTCGTGTCCGATGTGGACACCGAGACCCTGATCAGCACCATCGACCGGTTCCTGATGTTCTACGTGCGCACCGCGGACCGGTTGCAGCGCACGTCGGCCTGGATCGAGGCCATGGAGGGCGGCCTCGACCACCTGCGCGACGTCATCGTGCACGACAGCCTCGGCATCGCCGCCGACCTGGAGACCGCCATGCACGAGCACGTGCGCGACTACGCCGACGAGTGGCGCGGTGTGCTGGAGGACCCGGTGAAGCTGGCGCGGTTCAGCTCGTTCGTCAACGCGCCCGGCACGCCCGACCCGACGATCGCTTTCCGCGAGGAGCGCGGCCAGCGCGTCCCCGTTCAGCTGGGAATTCCGGAGGTGATGGCCCGATGACCGCCGTACAGGAACGCACCTGGACCACCGTGTGCCGTGTCGAGGACCTGCTGGTCGGGCGGGGCGTCGCGGCCCTGCTGCCGGGCGGCGATCAGGTCGCGGTGTTCCGCACGCAGGACGGCCTACACGTATTGTCCAACCATGACCCGTTCAGCTGCGCCGCCGTGCTCTCCCGCGGCATCGTCGGCGACCGTGGCGGCGTGCCGGTTGTCGTCTCGCCCGTCTACAAGCAGGCGTTCGAGCTGGCCACCGGCCGCTGCGTCGACGATGCCGGTGTCGCCGTCGCCACTTACCCGGTCGAGGTGTGGGACGGGTACGTCCGGGTGGGCTCACCGTGACTGAGGTCGACCCGCTCGCCGGTTACACCATCGGCGTCACCGCCGCGAGACGGGCCGACGAACTGGCCGCGCTGCTGGTGCGGCGTGGCGCGTCCGTGCAGCACGCGCCGGCCATCCGGATCGTGCCGCTGCTGGACGACGCCCAGCTGAAGGTCGCCACCGAGCAGCTGATGGCCCAGCCCGTGGACGTCGCCGTGATCACCACGGCGATCGGCTTCCGCGGCTGGATCGAGGCCGCCGACGGGTGGGGACTGGGCGAGGACCTGATCAAGCACCTGGAGGGGGCCGACGTGCTGGCCCGCGGGCCGAAGGTGCGCGGGGCCGTGCGGGCGGCCGGGCTGAGCGAGGCGTGGGCGCCCGAGTCGGAGAGCAACGCCGAGCTGCTCGACTACCTGCTGGCCCACGGCGTGGCCGGCAAGCGGGTTGTCGTGCAGCTGCACGGCGAGCCGCTGCCCGACTTCGTCAACGCCCTGCGGAACGCCGGGGCCGACGTGACCGAGGTGTCGGTCTACCGGTGGACCGCGCCGGCCGACACCAATCCGTTGGACCGGTTGCTGGACGCCATCGTCGGACGGCAGGTGGACGCCCTGGCCTTCACCAGCGCGCCCGCCGTCGCCTCGACCCTGGCCCGGGCCAAGGCGACCGGCCGACGCGAAGCCGTGGTTTCCGCGCTGCGCACCGACATTCTCGTCGCCTGCGTCGGCACGATCTGCGCCGGTCCGTTCGGGCCGTACGGGGTGCCGTGCGTGATCCCCGAGCGGGCCCGCATCGGCGCCCTGGCCCGGTCCATCGCCGTCGAGCTGCCGGCCCGGGCCCAGCGGATCGTCTTTGCCTCGGCCGAAGTCCAGGTGCGGGGGCAGGCCGTGGTCGTCAACGGCGACCTTCGGCCCATCGCCCCGGCGCCCATGGCGGTGTTGCGGGCGTTGGCCGAGCAGCCCGGGCACGTCGTGTCCCGGCAGCGGCTGATGAGCGTGCTGCAGCGGGACAACACGCCCGTGCAGGAGCACGCCGTCGAGACCGCGATCGGCCGGCTGCGGACCGCGCTGGGGCAGCCCAAGCTCGTGCAGACCGTAGTGAAGCGCGGTTACCGGTTGGCCCTGGAGGCTTGATGACGTTGGTGCTGGCCGCTCATGGCACTCAGGACCCGGCCGGCGCCGTCGTTGTCGAGGAGATCGCCGCCGCCGTGCGCCGGCGGCTGCCCGGTGTCGCGGTCGAGGTCGCCTACGTGGACGTCCGGTCGCCGTCGCTGACCGAGGTGCTTCGCTCGATCGACGGGCCGGCCGTGGTCGTGCCGGCGTTCCTGGCCGCCGGCTATCACGTGCGGGTCGACGTGCCGGAACAGGTTCTCTTGTCGGGCTGCTCCTCGGTGGTCGTCACGCCCGCGGTGGGGCCCGATCCGCTGGTCGTCGAGGCCGTCCATGGGCGACTGGTCGATGCCGGCCGGCGACCCGGCGACCCGGTCGTGCTGGCGGCCGCCGGGTCCTCGGATCCCCGGGCGGTCGCCGATGTCCACCTCGCCGCCCGACGGCTGTCGTCGTTGACCAGGTCGGCCGTGCAGGTCGGTTTCATCACGTCCGCCCGACCTTCGGTGCCCGAGGCCGTGGCCTCGGCCGGCGGTCGGGTGGCCATCGCATCGTGGCTGCTCGCGCCCGGCCTGTTCCACCAGCGGCTCGCGGATATGGGCGCGGACCTGGTGTCCGAGCCCATCGGCGCGCATCCCCGCCTGGTCGACCTGGTGGTCCGCCGCGCCCTGTCCGCCGGAATAGTTGACCTCTCAACCATGTTGGTGGCACAGTAAGCATCCCCGGGCTTGAGGAGGCCCTCCATGCCTGCCGTCACCGCCGACACCCTCACCCTGCCGCGGTTGCCCGAGCTGCCCGCCGCCACCATCGAGTGGCGGCCCGTGCACAAGGTCGTCACCGCCGGCAAGTTCCTCGAGGGCGAGGGTTTCCAGGTCCGCCGGCCGTTCCCCAGCGCCGACATGGCGCTGGCCGACCCGTTCCTGCTGCTCGACCACATGGGGGCCGTCGAATACGGGCCCGGCGAGGCCAAGGGCGCGCCGTGGCATCCGCACCGGGGGTTCGAGACCGTCACCTACATGATCGACGGCGTCTTCGAGCACCAGGACTCCACCGGCGGCGGTGGTGTCATCACCGACGGCTCCACCCAGTGGATGACCGCCGGCGCCGGCGTGCTGCACAGCGAGCTGCCGTCGCAGGAGCTCGTCGCCAACGGCGGGCTGTTCCACGGCGTGCAGCTCTGGGTCAACCTGCCCCGCGCCGCCAAGTGGACCCCGCCTCGCTACCAGGACATCGGCGCACGAGATGCCGCTCTGGTGGCGTCCACCGACGGCGGAGCGCTGGTTCGTGTCATCGCCGGCGACCTCGACGGGCACAAGGGGCCCGGCGACACCTACACGCCCATCGTCTATCTGCACGCCACCCTCGCCGCCGGCGCTCAGCTCGACATGCGTTGGCCCACCAACTTCAACGCCATGGTCTACGTGCTGTCCGGCCGCGGCACCGTCGGGCGGGAGGCTCGTCCCATCGCCGAGGGCCAGCTCGCCGACTTCGGCTACGGCGAGGCTCTCACCCTCCGCGCCGCCTCCTCGCAGCCTTCCGCCGCCGCCAACGCCATGGATGTGCTCGTCCTCGGCGGTCGGCCCATCCGGGAGCCCGTGGCGCGGTACGGGCCGTTCGTGATGAACACCAAGGAGGAGATCTACCAGGCCATGGACGACTTCAAGGCCGGTCGCCTCGCCACCGTGCAGCCCCAGCACCTCGCCCACCGCAGCTCGGCCGACAACGACCTCTGACGCCTTGTTTGTGTCACATGTGGCATCAGGGCGCGACTATGGACCACATGTGGCACAAGCTCGTTCTGAGCAGCCCCCGTTTTCAAGCCAACCACACGAACCTGGGAATGCCGCCCGGGCGAAGATCGTCGCACCTCGCCGGACCGGCATTCTCAGGTTGACGTGCTTGGATTGATTCGGGGGCAGCTCATCCGGTGGTCGGCGGCCAAGTCCAGGAGCAGGCGTAGCCCAGGCTCGGCCGAAAGCCGCGATGCGTTGCCGTGACTCACGGTCCGCTCCCAGGGGGCGAAGTCGGCGGGGTCGTCGCCGCCCACGGCCAACAGCACCTCGTCGTGGCGGGACCGGAAGTAGAACTGCTCGCCGCACGGCAGCACACCCTCGAGCTGCAGGGGCGCGGTCAAGCAGGTCAACGCCACCTGCCAGCCGGCGGCATGCAGCGACACCAGCGCCGCATCCCATTCCCGCCGGTCTTCGCCCCGCGTCGTCACGGTCGGTGCCGCTCTACCGCCGCGGCGATCGCTTCGTCGCCGCGTTCCCTGAGTCCGGCGACAACTCCGTCGATATCGGCGGCCGGGCGGTTCTGGCTGAGCTTGAGCTTGGCCTCCACCCGGGTGATCGCCACCTCGACGCCGACGATCGCCCGCAGCTGTCCGGCGACGAAGGTCGGGGGAGCGTCGTCGACGGACCACTCCGACTCGTGCACGGAGGTCAGCCGCCGAACGACATCCTCGACCCACTCAACGGAATCGTGCACGGTCAGCGTCCCGTACACGTGCGCGGTGACGTAGTTCCACGTCGGCACAACGCGTCCGTGCTCGGTCTTGCTGGCGTACCAGGTCGGCGAGACATGGGCGTCGGGCCCGCGCACGATGACCAGCGCCTCGCCGAGCACGGGTCGCTGCCACTGATCGTTGTTACGCGCGACGTGCCCCAGCAACGCATGCCGCGAGGCGTCGTAGACGAACGGCAGCAGGGTGGCGACAAGGCCGTCGGCGGTGGACGTGACCAGGTCGGCGGCGCCGTGGTTGGCCAGCAGCTCGCGGACGTCCTCGTCTGTGGCGGCGAAATGCTTGGGCACGTACATCAGAACAGTCCCAACTGCGGTTCGTCCGGCGGCTCGGGCACCGCCTCTTCCCAACGGTACTTCCGCAGGTCGACCCGGCCCTCCGAGGACGGAACGCCCTCGGCGGCGAGCAGGCTGAGCTGCTCGTCGGCCAGATGCGGCGCGCATGTCCCGTTGGCCCGCAACACCCGCTGCCACGGCAGGTCGTGCCCGTTCTGCAGCACCCGGCCGACCATCCGGGCGGACGGCGCCCGCGAGATGTCGGCGACATCGCCGTAGGTGGCGACCCGCCCGGCGGGAATCCGGGCGATCACCGCCCGCACCTGCTCGACGAGCACCGGGTCGAGGATCTCGGCATCCATCGGTCAAGCCTGGCAGAGGAACTCACGCAGCAGCGCACCGACTTCCTTCGGCCGCTCCAGATACAGCACGTGCCCGCTGTCCACCTCGCGCACGGTGAGGTCCGTGCCGAGCCCGTCCCGCAGCGCCGCCACGAGTTCCGGTGACACGAAATCCGCTTTGGTCGCGCGTAGCAGCAGCGTTTCCGTACCTGGTGGCGGCAGCACCGGCTGCCGGGCCATCTCGCTCCACGCGGACACGGACATCGCCGGCAGGTACCGGCGTTGCCACTGACCGTCCGGCCGCTGCTCGAAATGGGCCGACAGCTCCAGGTCGATCGCCTCGGCCGGCATCGCCGACCACATCTCGGCGAAGTCGGCCCGCGCGGCGTCCAACGAGGGCCAGAGCTCCGGTTCGCACTCCTCGACGGCGATCTCGAGACACCGCTCCGGAGACAGCCCGGTCGACGGATCCAGCAGCGCGAGTCGCTCGACCCTTTCGGGTGCCCACGCAGTCACGTGCATCGCCGTCGCGCCGCCGTACGAATGCCCGACCAGCGGCACTCGGTCCAGCCCCAGGGCGTCCAACACGTCCAGCACGTCCGCGACATTCTGGTCCAGCGTCCACGGCGGCAGCTGCGTCGAATCGCCGTGACCACGCAGATCCGGTGCCACCACACGGAAATCGGCCAGCTCGCGCTCGGCCAGCAGCCGCCACCGGCCGCCGTGCCCGGTCAGCCCGTGCAGAAACACGACGGGCCTGCCGTCGGCCGGCCCGAACTCGTGGACGTGAAGTGTCATGGGCGGATTATGCGGCGAGCGCCGCGGTTGTCCCACCGATAAAGGAGGGATGCGGGGCCACCGCCGATCCGCCGCCAGCTCGGCGGGGGCCCCGCAACTCGTGGTCAGCCGGTGAACCTGCCGATCACCTTGCTGAAATCGTTGGCGTTCTGGGAGACACCCGAGCAGGTGTCGCCGTCCCCGCCGGAGCCGCAGGCCCGGTCCCGGTTGGCCGACCAGTAGGTCAGCCGGGCCAGGTGGTTGGTCTGCGCGTAGGACAGGATGCTGGTGAAGTTGGCCACCGTCACGGTCTCGCCGGCGTTGTCGGTCTTGCCGTTCATCGACGAGATGCCCATGTGCGAGTAGGCCTGCGCGTCGGTCCAGCCGAACGCGCTCTTGAGCTGGCCCTTGAGCCCCTCGGCCGCGGACCTGGTGTGCGCCCACATGTCGCCGCCGCTGCTGAAGTCGAACGGCATGATCGACCAGACGTCCACGTTCGCGCCGAGCGTCTTGCCCTGCTTGATCAGCCGCTGGCCGTCGGCATCCGGGCCCGCGGTCGTGGTGCCCATGGTCACCACGACCTTGAGGCCGGGATTGTTGGCCTTGACGGTCTTCAGCGCGCCGAGCACCCGGTCCTGCACCGAATAGGTGCTCATCTCGGTGGCCTCGATGTCGATGTCGATGGCCTTCAACGAGTACTGCGTGATCACCTTCTGGTAGGCCCCGGCCAGCGCGGACACGCTCGAGCAGTGCTCACCGAGCTTGTTGCCGCCCCAGCCGCCGAAGGAGACGATCACATCGCCGCCGGCGTTGCGGACCGCGTTGATCGTGTTCGACGCGGCCGACGCGCCGCCGTCGAACACCGGCGTGCAACCGCCGTTGGACAGCACGAAGGCGATGGTGAACGCCTTCAGGCCGGTCGCCGACATGGTCGAGGCGACGTTGGGCTGCCAGCCCGCGCCGAGATAGATGTACGGCGATGCCGTCACCGGGTTCACCGCGGCCGGCGTAGCGTCGGCGACCGCGGTGGTCAGGGCCCCAGTGCCCACGAGGCCGGCGGTGAGCAGGGCCGCCAGGCCGCGTCGGGTCAGCTTCATCGACGTCCTCCGCAGGGTGAGTCAGGTCACTTCGCTGAAGCGCTTCCCACACTGGACTAGACCAGTTGAAACCGTCAATAAGGTAGACGATCAGGATCGATTCAGGGCGGTTTTCAGGACCGAGTGGCCCTAATCGCGTTGATCCGAACGGTCGATGGCGGTGGCTGGCCAATCTGGTCTATACCAATTGGGAACGCTCTCCCCGGCCGCCGCGTGGTCCCTGCCCGCTCCTGGAGGTCCGTCATGCGCTTGCGTTCCCTGACCGTCGCCGCGATCGCGCTCATCGGCGCTTTCGTTGCGCCAGCCGGTGCCACAGCCGCATCCGTGTCACAAGCCGCGGCCCCGCAGGCCGCCGGCTCGCCCATCCCGGTCGCGCCCTACGTCGACATGGGCGAGTGGCCGACCCCGGTCCTGTCCACCATGGCGAAGTCCGGCAACCTCAAGGGCTTCACGCTCGGCTTCGTCACCTCGGCCGGCTGCAAGGCCAGCTGGTTCAACGCCTACGACCCGCGAGCCGCCTGGCAGAGCAGCGAAATCGCCGCCATCCGATCGGCCGGCGGCGACGTCAAGGTGTCCTTCGGCGGCGCCAGCGGCATCGAGCTGGCCCAGGCCTGCACCAGCGTCAGCTCGCTGGCCGCCGAGTACAACGCCGTGATCAAGGCGTACGGCCTGAAGTACGTCGACTTCGACATCGAGGGCGCGGCCGTGGCCGACCCGACCTCGATCACGCGCCGCTCCCAGGCGCTGGCCCAGGTGCAGTCGGCCAACCCCGGCATCAAGATCTCGCTGACCCTGCCGGTGCTGCCGTCCGGCCTGGACGCCAACGGCCTCAACGTGGTCAAGGCGGCCAAGAACGCCGGGGTCAACCTCGACATGGTCAACATCATGGCGATGGACTACTACATGGGCGCGGCCAACCAGGGCGACCGCGCCGTTGCGGCGGCCAAGGCGACGCAGGCTCAGCTCAAGTCGCTGTACGGCCTGGCCGACGCGGCGGCGTGGAAGAAGGTCGGCCTCACGCCGATGCTGGGCGTGAACGACTCGCAGAACGAGATCTTCTACCCCGCCGACGCCACCAAGGTGGTCAACTTCGCCAAGTCGGTGCACCTGGGCATGCTGTCGTTCTGGGAGGTCGGCCGGGACGCCAACGCCTGCACCGGCGCGCTCTACCGCTGCACCAACGTGCCGCAGTCGCCGTACCAGTTCTCCAAGATCTTCGCCGGCTACACCGGCTGACCGGGACCCCGACTCACCCAACCCTGCAGGGTGAGGCCCGCGGTGAACCGGGTCGGAAATTGGTGCGTACCAATTTCCGACCCGGTCTCACTGTCTCTGGAGGACCCCGATGACCATGCCCCCCGCCCGCCGCAAGGCGCTGATGGTCGGCGGAGTGATGGCCGCGGCCGTCACGATCGGTATGGCGGCGATGTTCGGCGCGAACTCGAACGACGCCAACGCCGCAGCCAGCAACAAGGTCGCCCGGCCGGCCGCGGCCTCGACCATCACCGTGGCCCCGTACGTGGACATGGGCCTGTCCGCGGACAAGCTGTCCCAGTTCGCCGGCGCCGGCGGCATCAAGTCGTTCAGCCTCGCCTTCGTCAACTCGGCCGGCTGCAAGGCCAGCTGGTTCAACGCCCACACCATCGACGAGGGCTTCGGGCTCGACCAGATCAACAAGATCAGGGCTGCCGGCGGCGACGTGAAGGTGTCCTTCGGCGGCGCCACCGGCATCGAGCTGGCCCAGGCCTGCACGGACGTCAACCAGCTGGCCGCGCAGTACAGCTCGGTGGTCAAGGAGTACAAGCTCACCCACATCGACATGGACGTCGAGGGGGCGGCGGTCGCCGACAAGGCGTCCATCGACCGGCGGTCCAAGGCGCTTGCCTTGGTGCAGAAGCAGAATCCCGGCCTGAAGGTGTCGCTGACGCTGCCCGTGCTGCCCACCGGACTGACCGCCGACGGCCTGGGTGTGGTCAAGTCGGCCAAGGCTGCCGGCGTCGGGCTGGACGTCGTCAACATCATGGCGATGGACTTCGGCACCGCCGAGACGGACATGGGCGCGCGGGTGATCCAGTCCGCGCAGAGCACCGAGAAGCAGCTCAAGACGATCTTCACCGGCCTGTCCGACGCGCAGGCGTTCAAGATGCTCGGCATCACGCCCATGCTCGGCGTCAACGACACCCAGACCGAGGTCTTCAGCGTCGCCAACGCCAAGGCCGTGGTGAACTTCGCCAACCAGCAGCACGTCGGCTACCTCGGCTACTGGGAGCAGACCCGGGACGCCAACGCCTGCAACGGCGCGCTGTTCCAGTGCACCAACGTGCCGCAGAAGGCGTTCGACTTCGCCAAGGTGTTCGCCGGCTTCAAGGGTTAGTCGTCGTACGGGTCGTCGACGACCGAGCCGTACTCGGACTCGGCGGAGTCGTCCGGGTCGATCAAGGCGAACCGGGTGCCGAGCGGGTCGGCCAACACGGCGACCCGCCCGAGCGCCGACCGGTAGGGCTTGAAGCGCAGTCGTGCGCCGAGCCGCCGGGCCAGGCCGATCGTCGCCTCGAAGCCCACGTCCGGGTCGACCGCGAACTGCGCGATCCAGCGTGCCGGCACGTCTTCCGGGGTGCCGAGGGCCATTCGTACGCGGGCGAGGACCGAGTCTTCGCCCGCGTACCAGACCATGTGGTCGAAGCGGCGGCCGTCGCCGAACTGCTTCTGGCCGTAGTCGAAGACCGCGCCGAAGAACCGGTCGGCCAGTGTCGCCCGCCACGTGACGAGTTCGGCCCACACCAGCGAGCCGGGGATGCCGGCGGTGAAGTGGTGGCCGTCGCCTTCGCAGAGGCCGACGGCGGTGCCGGTCGGATCGAGCAGAATTGCCTTGTCGCCCTTGCGATCCGCTATTCGGCCCCCGTACCGGGTGGCTCGTCGGACGGTCGCGTCGATGTCGGGCGTGGCCAGGTACGGCGTCCAGCCCAGCGCCGGTTCGGCGACGCGCCGCACCCCGGCGACCGGTTCGCCGAACAGGGTGGCGGTGGCGGCGTCGAACTCCCAGCCGAACAGGCGGCCGTAGAAGCGGGCGGTGGCGTCGGGGTCGGGTGTGGCGATCTCAAGCCAGCACGGACTGCCTAGGGCGGGCGTCGTGATGACGGACATGGGTCGCCTCCTCACTGTGGGGAAGGTGCCTAGCCTTGAGTATGTCATTACCTAGTCTTTACTTACAACCTCGGGAAACGAGCCGGCCGCTGGGACGGCCGTTGCCTCGACGTCGGGTGGTTGCGCGCGACGGCTGACCGTGATCCGCCTGGTCGGAGGGCAGATCACGACCGTTCCGCGTCCGATTCGAGCGCCATGCCGACCCACCGGCGTGGGCATCGCCCGGGACTGTCGGGGTTGCGTGCTTTGATCGGTCACGTGGCACGCAGAAGCACACCGCTCGCCCTCGTGCGCCGGCCGGCACAACCGCCGCCCCGGCCACGCTGGGGCGCGACCGCGCGCCGGGTCATCGATCGTGACGGCGGCCCGCTGCGCCTGGTCGGCGGCCCCGGCACGGGCAAGACGACGCTGCTGGCCGGCGTCGCGGCGGACCGCGTCCTGAACACGGGCGTCGACCCGGAGAGCGTGCTCGTGCTGACGTCCAGCCGGAAGGCGGCGGTGGCGCTGCGGTCGCAGATCACCCGCCTGCTCAAGGACCGCGGCCCGTCCCGCACGGCGCGTGAGCCCCTGGTCCGAACCGTGCACTCCTATGCCTTCGCGGTGTTGCGCCTCGTGTCCACAAGGGAGGGTCTGCCGCCGCCCCGGTTGCTCGCCGGCCCCGACCAGGACGCGATGGTGCGAGACCTGCTCCTCGGCGACATGGAGATGGGCGCCGGCTACTGGCCGGACAGCCTGCGGCCGGCGCTCGGCATTCCCGGCTTCGCGGGGGAGCTGCGCGACCTGATCCTGCGCGCGGCCGAACGGGGCCAGGGACCCGAGGACCTGGTGCGGCTGGGCCGGGCGCAGGCGGTGCCGGAGTGGGTCGCGGCCGGCACCTTTTGGCACCAGTACGAGCAGGTCACGCTGCTGGCCGGCAGCGAGGCCCAGGAGTCGGCCGCCCCGGCCTACGACGCGGCCGAGCTGGTCTCCAGCGCCCTGCTGGCCTTCGACCTGGACTCCGAGCTGCTGGCCGACGAGCGCGCGCGGGTCCGGCACCTGCTCGTCGACGACGCCCAGCATCTCGATCACCAGCAGTTCGCGCTGGTCCGGGCATTGGGCGCGGCGGCGCACGAGTTCATCGTGGCCGGCGACCCGGACCAGGCGATCTTCTCCTTCCGCGGCGCGGATCCCACGCTGTTCATCGACCGCGGCGACGGCCCGGTCGAGGTGCTGAAGGTCGATCACCGGATGGCGCCCGAGATCCGCAAGGCCGTCAGCCGCCTGCACGCCCGGCTACCGGGCGCCGGTCCGCAGCGGGAGTTGCTGCCCAGGGAGAACGAGCAACGCGGCAGCGTGCAGATCCGGCTGCTGGCGTCGGCGGCCCAGGAGGCGACGTGGATCGGCGACCAGCTCCGCCGCGCGCACCTGTTGGACGAGGTGCCGTGGTCGGAGATGGCCGTCCTGGTGCGGTCGACCGTGCACTCGCTTCCCGTGCTGCGTAGGGCCCTGCTCGCCGCCGGCGTGCCACTGGCCGTGCCGGTCGACGAGCTGCCGCTGGCCCAACTGCCCGCGGTGCGGCAGTTCCTGGTGTTGCTCCGGTGCGCGGACGACGCGTCCATGCTCGACCAGGACACGGCCGCGTACCTGCTCGAATCGCAGCTCGGTGGCGCGGACACGTTGGCCCTGCGGCGATTGCGGCGTGGCCTGCGCCGGCTGGAGCTGGCCGCGGGCGGCGACCGGTCCAGCGGTGAGCTGCTGGTGGACGTGATCAACGACAACGACCTGCTGGTCGCGCTGGAGGACAGCGAGGCGGTGCCGGTCCGCCGTATCGGCACGCTGATGCGGACGGCCCGGACCGCGATCGAGGCCGGGGCCAGCGTGGAGCAGGTGCTGTGGCAGCTGTGGAAGGACAGCGGCCTCGAACAACGCTGGTCCGCGCAGGCCACCCGGGGCGGTCCGACCGGCGCGCAGGCCGACCGCGACCTGGACGCCATCGTCGGCCTGTTCGACGCGGCCGGCCGATACGTCGACCGGCTGCCCGCCGCCAGTGTCGCCGGCTTCGCGGATTACCTCACGGCGCAACAGATCGTCGGCGACTCGCTGGCCCCGACCGCACCGTTGGGCGAGGCCGTCACAGTGATCACCGCGCACGCGGCGGCCGGTCGCGAGTGGACGGTCGTGGCCGTGCCGGGTGTGCAGGAGGGCAGCTGGCCGGATCTGCGCATGCGCGGCACTTTGCTCGGCGTGGAACGAATGCGGGACCTGCTCGACGGCGTCGCCCCCGGCGACGTGGTGTCGGCGACCGCGCCGCTGCTGGCCGAGGAACGCCGGCTGTTGATCGTGGCCGCCAGCCGGGCCAAGCGAACGCTGCTGGTCAGCGCCGTGCGCGGTGAGGACGAACAGCCGTCACGGTTCCTGGACGAGCTGGAGGGCACCGCCGCGGATCCGGAGGCGGCAGTGCGCCCGGTGTTCACGCCGCCACGGGGTCTTGTGCTGTCCGAGCTGGTCGGCGAGCTGCGCCGAGTGTGCTGCGACGCCGAGGCGGAACCGGGCAGCCGCCGCCGCGCCGCCGCGCAGCTGGCCCGGCTCGCGGCCGCCGGCGTACCCGGTGCCCATCCCGGTTCCTGGTACGGGCTGCCGGAAGTGTCCACCAACAGTCCGTTGTGGACGGACGAGGACACGGTCAGCGTCTCCCCGTCCACCATCGAGGTTCTTTCCAAGTGTCCGCTGCGCTGGATGGTGGAGCGGCACGGCGGCGAGGACCCGGCCCAGCTCGCCTCGATCACCGGCACCCTCGTGCACGCGCTGGCCCAGGCCGCCGCCAGCGGCGTGGACCGGCTCGAGCTGCGGGTCCGGTTGGACGAGGCATGGGCGGCGGTGGACGCCGGCGCGCCCTGGTTCTCCCGCCGGGAGCGCAACCGGGTGCAGAAGATGCTGGACACCTTCATGGCCTGGTTCGAGCGCAGCCGCAGCGAGCTCACCCAGGTCGCCGTCGAGCGGGACCTGTCCGTGCAGGTGCCGACGCAGGCCGACGGCCCGTGGCTGCGCGTGCGCGGCCGGGTGGACCGGTTGGAGGTCGACGACCAGGGCCGGCCCGTGGTCGTCGACATCAAGACCGGCAAGCAACCGGTCAGCAGGGACGACGCCCAGGAGCATCCGCAGCTGGCCGTCTACCAGCTGGCCACCCAGCTGGGGGCGTTCGAGGAGCTCGGGCTGAGCGAGGAGCCCGGCGGCGCCCGGCTCCTCTACGTCTCCAAGGAGGACAAGAAGACCGGCGCCACGGAACGGGTCCAGGCTCCGCTGGACCCAGACTCGTCCAAGGTGTGGCTGGCCACCGTGCAGGAGGCCGCATCCTCCTGCGTCGGGCCCGAGTACACCGCCACGGAGAGCGCCGACTGCCCGCGCTGCCCCGCGCGGACGTCGTGCCCGCTCCACGAATCCGGCCGGCAGGTGGGCGAATGAAACCGTCGCCCCTTCGTGCCCGCCGACCGGAATCCGTCATCGGGTGGGCCGAATGAAACGGTCGCCTTTTCCTACCCGCCGGCCGGGATCCGTCATGGGGTGGGCCGAATGAAACGGTCGCCCTTTCCTACCCGCCGGCCGGAATCCGTTGTCAGGTGGGCGAATGTGAGGAGGTGGTGCCGAGATGACCGCTGACCTGGTGGCCGTTGCGCCGTGACGACTGGGGCGGCGACCCCGCCTCGGGCGCCGACCAGGCTCCGGTCGACCGCAGCCAGGTGTCCACGGCCCAGCGCCAGCGCAGCGCCTCGGCCAGCGAGCCCTCCGGCGGGCTGAAGCCGGTCAGCTCGCCCAGCCGGCGCAGGCGGTGCTTCACGGTGTTGGGGTGCACGTGCAGGGCCAGCGCCGTGGCGTCGACCCGGCCGCCGTGATCGAGGTAGGTCAACGCGGTCGAGGCCAGCAACCGGTGGAAGTCGTCGGAACCGGACAGGCCGGCCAGCAGGTCGTCGGCGAGCATCCGGCCCAGCGCCGGGAAGCCGTCGGTGACCAGGTCGACCGCCAGCTCGGTCAGGCGCACCGCCCCGGACAGGCCGCGGCAGCGGCCGGTCTGGAGTGCGGCCCGGCACGCCTGGTACGCCGCGCCGAAGTCCTTGGGCAGCACCGGAGGTGTCACCACGGCGAGCACGTCGGCCACCGGTGACAGGTCCGGCAGCTGCACGGTGACGCCGCACACGAGGCCGTCCACGGTGACGCAGAACGTCTCCGCCAGCGCCGCCTCCGCGCGGCGGGCCTGGCGAGGATCGCTCACGTCGGCCAGCACCACGTGGTACTGCCGGTCCTCCGCGAGGCCGGTGTTGACCACGCCGGTCACCGGGCCGCCCTTGAGCAGCTCGCGCAGGGCCTGCACCCGGGCCGCCTGGGCGGTGCGGGCCAGCCGCAGCTCGGTCTCCCGGTAGGCCTCCACGAGCCGGTTCTGGAGCTTGTTGGCGTAGCCGTCGAGCTCCAGCAGGGCCGCGACGAAGTCGTCGGCCAGCATCTCGTGCTGGCGCAGGCGGCCGCCGAGCTCGCGCAGCACGTGCGCGCGCCCGGTCTGGAAGCCGGCGAGCAGCGCCGAGAGCGGCACGCCCTGCAGCGCCCGGTCGGTGGCGAGCCGGTCGGCGGCCTCCACGCCCAGTCCGGTGGAGTCGATGAAGGCCGCCGACGCGACGCCGAGCAGCGCCGCGATGTGCCGGCGGACCTCGGCGACGGGGAGCGCAGCCACCTGGGGTGACTGCGCCCGCACCTCCGTCACCACGCCGTCGAGCACGTCCGGGTCGGCGCGCATCTGCTCCATGATGCGGCGCAGCGTGGCGCGCCCAGCCGTCTCCGCGGTCATCGCGACAGCGACCCCAGCACGGCCGGGTCGACCTTGGACACCCGCTCGCGCTGCGGGAAGGTGCCGACCGGCACCCGGGCAACCTCGGTCCCCGAGTGGTAGTCGACCACCGACACGGCGTTGGCCTGGCTCAGCGACACGTAGCAGTAGTTGCCGTTGGTGCTGGTCTGGCCCCAGTAGGGCAGGCTGTTCGTCGGGTAGTTGACGAACGCCCGGTCCACCAGGCCGTCGGTGCTGACCAGGGCCACGTAGTCGTCGATGGTGCCGACGTCGCACAGCATGCTGCCGTCGCCGGACAGGGCCAGGCCGTGGTGGGCCGAGTTCTTCGGGTAGTCGTCCGGCTTGAGCGACTTGGCGTGGTCGCTGAGCGGCTGGTTGACCGTGGCCACGATCTTGCCGGCGTTCAGGTCGTACTTCACGAAGCCGTTGAGGTAGGACAGCTCCGCGTAGAAGGTGTTGCCGTCCGGCGCGACCAGGTTGGGCCGGATGCCGTGCGGGAACGTCCAGGTCTTGACCACCTGGAGGGTGGCCGCGTCGATCTTGGTGAGCTGGAACGCGCCCTTGGCCCACTCCAGCGACTGCGGCAGCGAGATGTTGCCGATGCTGGAGTTGTAGACGTACTTGCCGTCCGGCGTGTAGTCGTTCTGGTGCGGGTAGGCGCCGGTCGCCGCCGAGCCGGTGATCTGGCCGGTGGCCGTGTCGATGAACTGGGCCTTGTTGGCCGTCGTCGCCGACACCACGAACCGGGTGCCGTCCGGCGACAGGGCCGCGTGGTCGGCGTGGAAGCCTTCCAGGCGGGTGTGCCACAGCTCCTGCTTGGTGGCCAGGTCGAAGGCAGCCACGTCGTCCAGGTTGCCGCGGGACACGATGAGCCGGCGGCCGTCGGGGGTCAGGGCCAGGTCGTCGACGAACCGGTCGCCGCCCTCGATGCCCTTCACGGTCTCGTAGCCGATCCGCTGGATCGGGTCCATCTCGTTGATGCGCTGTTGGAGGTCGGGGATGACACTGAAACTGCCGAGTACGGCGAAGCCGTTCTCGTCGATGAAGCTCACCGAGCCTGTCTGGCTGTTGCCCACGAGGAGCACGTTCTTCAGGGCGGTGACGTGCGGCGTTGCAGGGCTGGCTGCGGCCGCTGGGGTGGCGGCGGTGGCCGCGACCATCGCGGCGGCCAGGACGATGCGCACGGTCGGCATCCGCCCAGTCTGGTGAAATCGGCGTTACGCAGATAGACGCGTCCGGACCAATGTGAAACTTATTCATTGTCGATGGCGGACAACGCCGCCGCCGATCGGCCGCACGGCCGATCCGGAGGCCGACTTCGGGTACGCCAACCGGTCGAAGCGAGCCCGCGACGCGACTTGGGCCGGCCGGGTGGATTTGGTCGACGTGGCGGGCTGTGGCCGGTCCTGGATCCCGGCGGGCCGCATGGGCCCGGGCGATGACGGCCTCGGGGGTGAGCGGCACAGCCCGGACGGTCGCGGGCTCGGCGTCGGCGCGACTGAAGGAACAAGCGGCTGGCGGAATGGGCAGGGCGTCGGCGGGGAGGAATTGGCGGCTGGGCACGGTGGTCGGGGTTGTCGGCTCGGCAGAGCGGTCGCGGCGTGGGTGGCGGCGGAGTGGTCGGGGCGTCGGCTGGGTGGCTGGCCGGAGTGGTCGGGGAGTCGGCCGGGAGGTGTGGTCCGGAGGTGGAGTTCGGGTGCTCCGATCGGCCGCACGGCGGGTCCGTTTCGGTCGTTGAGGTGCGACGACCTAGCGTGGTGCCCGTGCAACTGGTCAGCCCGCAGGAGGTGGCGGCCGCGCTCGGCCTGCCATCGCCGACGGACGAGCAGGCGGCGGTGGTCGCGGCACCGGCGCAGCCGGCGCTGGTGGTGGCGGGCGCGGGGGCGGGCAAGACGGAGACGATGGCGGCCCGAGTGGTGTGGCTGGTGGCGAACGGCCTGGTCACGCCGGATCGGGTGCTCGGACTGACCTTCACCCGGAAAGCGGCCCGACAGCTGGGCGAGCGGATCAGGGCCCGGTTGAGAAGGCTGGCGGGCTCGGGGCTGCTGGACCGGCTGGACCCGGGAGGCGACCGGCGGGCGCTGGTCCTGGCGACGGAGCCGACGGTCCTGACGTATCACGCCTACGCGGGCCGGCTGGTCGGCGAGCACGGCCTGAGGCTGCCGGTGGAACCGGGGGCCCGCCTGCTGACGGGCACCGCGTCCTGGCAGCTGGCGCACCGGGTGGTGGCCACCTGGACCGAGGACCTGGACACGGACAAGGTGCCGGCGACGATCACCGGCTACCTGCTCTCCCTGGCGGGCGAGCTGGCGGAGCACCTGGTCGACCCGGACAAGATCCGCCGGCACGCGGAGTGGGTGCAGCGGGCGATCGAGTCGGCGCCGAAGGGGCCGAGGCAGCGGGCGGAGCTGTCGACGACGCTGCGGGAGATCGTCGCGGCGCAGCAGTTCCGGGTGGCGATGCTGCCGCTGCTGGACGCCTACCAACTGCGCAAGCGCAAGGAGGCGGCCCTCGACTTCGCCGACCAGATGGCGCTGGCGGCCGGACTGGCCAGCGGCTTCCCGGAGGTCGCGGAGGGGGAGCGCAACCGGTACGGCGCGGTGCTGCTCGACGAGTACCAGGACACCGGACATGCACAGCGCGTGCTGCTGCGGTCGCTGTTCGGCGCGGGCGACCCGATGCCGGTCACGGCCGTTGGCGATCCCGCACAAGCGATCTACGGCTGGCGCGGGGCCAGCGCGGCCAACCTGCCCCGGTTCACCACCGACTTCCCGCTCGCCGACAAGCGCCCGGCCCGGAAGTACGGCCTGCTGACCAGCTTCCGCAACCCGCCGGAGGTGCTGGCCGTGGCCAACGCGCTGTCCGGCCCGTTGCGCGCCGCCGGCCTCGACGTCGACGAGCTGCGGGCCAAGCCCGGCGCGGAGCCCGGCGACGTGCACTGCGCGCTGCTGCCCGACGTACGCACCGAGGTGACGTGGCTGGCCGACGAGCTCGCCGGACGCTGGGAGGCGCAGTACGACGCCACTGGCCAGCCGCCGACCGCCGCCGTCCTGGTGCGCCGCCGCGCCGACATGGGAGCCATCGCCCACGCCCTGCGCGAGCGTGGTCTGCCGGTGGAGGTTGTCGGCCTCGGCGGCCTGCTGGACGAGCCCGAGGTGCGCGACCTCGTCAGTGCCCTGCGCGTGCTCATCGAACCCCTCGCCGGCACCGCCGCGGCGAGGTTGCTGACGGGGTCGCGCTGGCGGCTGGGCGCCGCCGACATCGCCGCGCTGTGGGAACGGGCCGGACAACTGGCCGGGCGGCAGCGGCCCAGCAGCGGCGACGACCCGTTGGCCGCGATCACCGACGCGTTGCCGGGCGAGCACGCCGAACAGGCCGGACTGGTCGACGCCATCGACGACCCCGGCGAAGCCGAGCGCTACTCGCCCGCCGGCTATCGGCGGATCCGCCGGCTGGGCCACGAGTTGGCCATGCTGCGCCGCCGGCAGGACCAGCCGCTGCCCGACCTCGTCGCCGACGTGGAACGCACGCTGCTGCTGGACATCGAGGCCACCGCCCGGCCCGGCCGCGTCGGCCGCGCGCACCTGGACGCCTTCGCCGACGTCGTCGCCGACTACGCCTCGGCCAGTCCCTCCGCGACCCTGCCGTCCCTGCTGGACTACCTGCGCACCGCCGAGAACGCCGAGGACGGCCTCGAACCCGGCGAGGTCGAGGTGGCGCAGGACCGCGTGCAGATCCTCACCATGCACGCCGCCAAGGGGCTGGAGTGGGAGATTGTGGTTGTGCCGCATGTCGTGCGCAACGTCTTTCCCGGCCCGCGCAAGTCGTCGTCGTGGCTCAAGAACGTGACCGAGCTGCCCGCCGATCTTCGCGGCGACAGCCAGGACCTGCCCAAGCTCAACCTCGACGGCGCCGCCAACCGCAAGGAGGTCGAGGAGGCCATCGCCATCCACAACGAGGAGTTCGAGGAGCGACGCCTCGTCGAGGAGCGACGACTGTGTTACGTCGCGCTGACCCGGTCCGAGCGAGTGTTGCTCGTGTCCGGCCACTGGTGGGGCGAGACCGGTGAGAAGCCCCGTGGCCCTTCGGATTTCCTCGACGAGGTGCACGCCGTGCTCACCACCGGCGACCGTCCGCCCGGCATGGTCGACGAGTGGGCTCCCGCGCCGGCCGAGGACGAGGCCAACCCCCTCATCGCCGACGTTCGAACCGCGCGGTGGCCCGTCGATCCCTTGGCGTCACGGCGCGAGGCGGTGGCCGAGGGAGCGATGATGGTGCTGGCCGCCCTCGCGGCTTTGCCGCAGGAATCGACCAACGCCACCTCCCCGATCGCCGCTGCCGCCGCCACCTCCGCGACCATCGCCGCTGCCACCGCCGCGGTCGAGCAGAAGGAAAGGGCCCGGCAGGGCGTAGGCGATGCAGGGGAAGTGGGTAGCTCGCGGGAGGAGAGGACCCCGCAGGGTGCAGGCGATGCGGGGGAAGTGGGTAGCTCGGGGGAAGAAGAAGGCGTGTGGCCGCAGGAGGGAGCTGGCGCTGCGGGATCGGCCGTCGGGGAGGCCACCCCCGACGAAATGACCCCCGAGGAAATCACCCCCGAAGACGAGGATCCCGAGGGCTGGGCGGCGGATGTCGATGTGCTGCTGGCCGAACGGGAAGCGGCGCGGAGCCGGCGGGAGCTGGTGGCGTTGCCGGACCAGCTCACGGTGAGCCAGCTGGTGGAGCTGGCCGACGACCCCGATGCGCTGGCCCGCAGACTGCGCCGACCGCTGCCGTTCCCGCCGAATCCGCTGGCCCGCCGGGGCACGGCCTTCCACACGTGGCTGGAGCAGCGGTTCAAGTCGAACCGGCTGTTCGACCTGGACGAGCTGCCGGGCGCGGCGGACGACGTGATCGGCCAGGAGACGGACGCGGACCTGGCCCGGCTGCGAGCAGCCTTCCTGGCCAGCGAGTGGGCGGATCGGGTGCCGGCGGACGTGGAGGTGGCGTTCGAGACGGAGGTGGACGGCGTCGCGGTCAGGGGCCGCATGGACGCGGTGTACGCCGACCCCGACGGGGGCTGGACGGTGGTGGACTGGAAGACGGGGGCGGTCCCGGACGAGGACAAGCTGCCGGCGCTGTCGGTGCAGCTGGCGGCCTATCGCCTGGCCTGGGCGGCATTGAAGAACGCGCCGCTGGACCGGGTCCGAGCGGCCTTCCACTACGTGCGCCACGATCACACGCTGCGGCCGACCGACCTGCTGGACGCGGACGGCCTGAAGCTGCTGCTCAGCGCGGTGCCGAGGGCCTGACTCACGGCAGCTGCTCGGCCCCGTCCCAGTGCTGGAGCAGCATGGCCCCGGGCGCGGTGACGTGGGCGTAGAGCACCTCGAGCAGCCAGCGGCTGAACGGCGAGGGACCGAACTCGCTGGCCCGGTCCTCGGGAGCGACCTCGAGGCGGGCGGGCCCGTCGTCACCGGCCCGCACGAGGCCGACGCCGTAGTAGTCGAGCTCGATGAGCGGCCACGGGTCGTAGTCGGGGCTCTCGGGCACGAGCACGGCACACGGCGCGAGGGTCATGAGCGTGCCGCAGGCCTCCAGGGCCTGCTCCACGGTCGACTCGGTGACCAGAATGCCGATGAGCTCGACGGCCGACACCGGCACGACGTCGTGGAACGCGGGCTCGAACCACGAGTGGAACCAGGACGGGTCGGGTGCGGGCGGCCAGCCGTTCTCGGTGCGCCAGCGGTGCACGTCCGCGCGCAGCCGAACCACCGCCGACACCCGTTGACCGAGCACGGCCACATCCGAGATCACCGTGCCGCGCCATCCGAGGGCCGACACAGCGTGCTGGGTTCGCGACTGCACGCGATCATCCTATGGTCAGGGTCGCCGCGGCGACAGAGCCTTGCAGATGGCCAATTGCAGGAAACATACGGCTCAGGCGGCCGAACGGCTCACGCGCAGCGCCCAGATCACCAAGGGAACCTGGAGCGGAAGGCGCGCGACAGTGGCCAACTGCTCGCCCTTGGACCGGCCACGGGCGTCCAGGGCCATCTTGACGTTGGCCGGGAAAACCGCCGCGAACAGGGCGGCCGCGGCCAGCCCGCCCAGCCGCCGGGTCCGCGGCGCGGCGACCGCGGCGGCCACCGCCAACTCGGCCACGCCCGAGATGTACGTCCAGGTCCGAGCGCTGCCGGGCAGCGCGGTCGGCACGATCCGGTCGTACGGCTTCGGATAGGCGAAGTGGGTCACGCCCGCGACCGCCAACAGGGCGGACAACGCGAGCGCCGGACGGGGGGAAGTCATGGACCGAGGGTGGCACGGAGGCTCCCTTCGCGGCGAGGCAGAACGGGTCCTTGCAGGTCGAACCGGATATAGTGGGGAAGTTACCATTACACCTCCATGATCGGTGGAAAACTTACCGAGCCGGGGGAGGTGATCACGGCGTGGGCCGCCCGTTACCCTCCGGCAGCATGAGCACCACCGTCGACGGCCTCGCCGACCAGCCGGGCCACACCCTGGTCGGCGTCGTGCGGATACCGGCCACCGGCGGCAGCCCCGTCCGGACGATCACCCGCCGCGTGCTGTTCGCGCTGCTGGCGCTGGCGGTCACCGTGGTCATCGTCTATCTCGACCGCGGCGGCTACCGGGACACCAACGGCGCCGGCCAGGGCCTGAGCCTGATCGACTGCCTCTACTACGCGACGGTCTCGCTCACCGCGACCGGTTACGGCGACATCGTGCCGGTCACCGCGGCGGCCCGGCTGGTCAACGTGCTCGTCCTGACGCCGATCCGCGCCCTGTTCCTGATCCTGCTGGTCGGCACCACACTGGAGCTGCTGACCGAGCGCTCCCGGCAGTCGTTCAAGATCCAACGCTGGAGGTCGAAGGTGCGCGACCACGTGGTCGTCGTCGGGTACGGCACCAAGGGCCGTGCCGCGGTCGTCACGCTGCTCGGCGACGGTGTCGACGCGGAGCAGATCGTGGTGGTGGACACGTCCAAGCCGGCCCTGGAGGCCGCCTCCGCCCGCGGCCTGGTCACCGTCACCGGCTCGGGCACCCGCTCCGATGTGCTGCGGGTGGCCGGCGTGCCGAAGGCCCGGGCGATCGTGGTGGCCACCAACCGCGACGACACGGCCGTGCTGGTCACGCTGACCGCCCGCGAGCTGGCCCCCAAGGCGCACATCGTGGCCTCCGTGCGGGAGGCCGAGAACGAGCACCTGCTCCGGCAGTCCGGCGCCGACCAGGTCGTGGTGTCCAGCGAGACGGCCGGCCGGCTGCTCGGCATGGCCACCACCACGCCGAGCGTGGTGGCCATGGTCGAGGACCTGCTGACCCCGGACGTCGGCCTGGCCATCGCCGAGCGCGAGGTGGAGGTCGGCGAGGTCGGCGGCTCGCCGCGGCACCTGTCCGACATCGTGCTGGGCGTGGTCCGCAACGGCGTGCTGCACCGGGTCGACGCGCCGGACGTCGACGCCATCGAGACCGGCGACCGCCTGCTGTACGTCAAGAAGGTGACACCGGCCTAAGTCCCACCCTTCGTTGGGTGCTCCCGGTGACGGCCCGGCGCTACCGTCCGTGCTGTCCCTTTCACCCTGCGGGAGGACACATGGCCCGGCGTTTGTCCCTGCCCATCGGCGGTGTCGCGGCGGCCATCGCCGCCGCGGCCGTTCTGCTGCTGCCCCAGGCCGCCACCACGACCACGGTGGCGGCCACCGAGAGCACGCAGTCCGCCCAGCCCACCTTCGTCTACCGGGTCACCGGCGCGTCGGCCGACGCGGAGAAGCTCTTCTCCTACGGCTTCGACGTGCTCGAGGACCGTGACGGCAACGACCTGTTCGTGCTCGGCGCCGCGTCCGAGGGCGACCGGCTGCGCCAGGCCGGCTTCACCGTCAGCACCGAGAGCGCGATGAACCCGCCGAGTTGGACGCCGCCAAAGCCGCGGACCACCAACAGCCCGACCGCCGCCGACGCCGGCGAGACGTACTACGGCGGCTACCACACGGTCAACGCCCAGTACGCGCACATCGACCAGGTCGCGCAGGCCCACCCGGACCTGGCCACGTCCTTCACCTACGGCCAGTCCTGGCTGAAGTCCAAGGGCAAGGCCGGCTACGACCTCAAGGGCATCTGCATCACCAAGAAGCAGACCGGCGACTGCGCGCTCAACCCGAACTCGGCCAAGCCCCGGTTCTTCCTGATGGCGCAGATCCACGCCCGCGAGATCACCACCGGCGACGTCGCCTACCGCTGGATCGACTACCTGGTCAACAGCTACGGCACCGACGCCACCGTGACCGCGCTGCTCGACTCCACCGAGATGTGGGTGGTGCCGATCGCCAACCCCGACGGCGTGGACATCGTGCAGCAGGGCGGCAACTCGCCCAAGCTGCAGCGCAAGAACGCCGACAACGCCAACGGCAGCAACTGCGGCTTCGGCGGCCAGACCGGCGTCGACCTCAACCGCAACTACAACACGCACTTCGGCGGGGCCAGCACCTCGACCGACCCGTGCAACGAGGTCTACAAGGGACCGGCGGCCGACTCCGAGATCGAGAACACCTCGATGGAGAAGCTGTTCCGCAACCTGTGGCCGGCCCGGCGCACCGGCACCGGCGTCACCGACCCGGCGCCCGCCGACACCAAGGGCATCATGATGACGATGCACAGCGACGGCAGCGTGGTCATCTTCCCTTGGGACTACAGCTCTTCCGTGCACACCGGCAACGACGCCTCGCTGCGGGCGATCGGCAAGCAGCTCGGCTCGATCACCGGCTACCCGTACGGGCAGGCCGGCCAGGTGCTCTACAACGCCTCCGGCAGCACCGACGACTGGTCCTACGACAAGCTCGGCGTGGCCAGCTTCACCATCGAGGTCGGCGACAACGCCGGCCGCGGCTGCAGCGGCTTCCTGCCGAAGTACTCCTGCCAGGACAGCTTCTTCTGGCCGAAGATGCGCCCGGCACTGGTGTACGCCGCGCAGCAGGCCAAGGCCCCGTACCAGACGCACTGACGTAGCAACGGAAAAGGCTTCGAGGCCGGGCCGGCCTCGGAGCCCTTTCCTTGTCGGTCAACGGATTCGCCCCACCCCCGCGGGGGCGGACCCGCGTGCGGCGCGGACGGGTCCTACCTGAGCCCCAGCAGCAGGTAGGCGCCGTCCGCGCCGGGCATCACCCCACGGTGTAGCTGTAGGGGAACGCCTTCAGCGAGTCGCCGGCGCTGGCGAACTGGCTGTAGTCGTCCAGGTAGAGCACGCCGGACACGGTGGTTCCCTTGGCCGCGGTCGGCGTGATGGTCACGCTGATCGTGCCGGTCTGCCCGGGCGGCAACACCAGCGGTGTCGCCGCCGGAGCATTCGCCTGGACGGCGCCGAGCCACGCGTTGCCGGTCGAGGACGTGACCGCCGGGTCGAACACCTGGGTGTGCGCGACGAGCCCGATGTTGGCGGTGTTGGCCTTGGCCGGGTCCTGGAACGGCCCGATCTGGTTCAGCTGCGCGATCCAGAGCCCCGGGGTCAGCTGCGGCGAGGTGAGCGAGGCGATCGCGACGTTGCCCACGCCGGAACGCTTGAGCACCTCGGGCAGGCCGATGGCCGTGGACAGGTCGAGGTCGACCGGCTCGCTCGCGGACGCCGCCGAGGTGAGCGACGTCGTCTCGGTCGGCACCAGGAACTTGGTCGCGGTGAACTGCGGCAGTGGCACGTTCGCGGCCTGGTTCAACGGCCGCACCTGGAGGTCGTCGGACTTGGTCGACCGCGCGTCGACGAAGTAGGACAGCGCCGCCTTGCCGGTGTTGCGCACCTGGAGCTGGACCGTGGTCGGCTTGCCGGCCGGCAGCGTGTGCGGCACGGCGATCTTGGCGTCGACCACGTTGTACCGCAGCGAACCGCTGAACTTCTGCGACGTCGCGGTGCCGGCGACCGGGTTGGCCGCGGCGATGACGAAGGTCCACTGGCCGGGTGCCGGGTCGCGCCGGTAGACCTGCACCGAGCGGCCGTAGCCGGTCGGCTTGTTGGCCGCGTCGACCGCGAGCACGTTGTTCTGCGCGCTCAGCAGCTGGCCGTCCGGGCTGACCAGGTAGCCGTTGATCACCTGGTTCGGGTCGCCGGTCAGTGTGACGTCGATGCCGAGGTCGCGCTGGCCCTTCGGCACGTCGAAGCGGTACACGTTGGTCTGCGCCGGACCGCCGGCGCGGCCGTTGCCGCCGGTCAGGGTGCCGGTGAAGGAACCGCCCCAGCTGGGCAGCTTGGTGCGCAGGATGAGCGGCACCGCCAGCTGCTTGCCCTTGTTGGAGTTCAGCTGCACCGCCGCCGGCAGGTCGCCGGGGTTGTTCGGGTTGGACGCCAGGACGTGGAAGGTGCCGCTCTGGCCCGGCTGCAACGTCAGCGAGGACGGGAAGACGGTGCCGGTGGTGACGTACGTGCTGGTCGCGAACTCCAGCGGGATGGTGCCCTTGACGCTGTCCGGGGCGTAGCGGACCGAGACGACCGCGGTCCAGTTGCCCGCCTTCGGCGAGTGCACGTCGATGTGTCCGTAGCCGGCGAGTCCCTGGGGGAGGGTGTACCCGGTCAGCGCGCCGTCCGGGTCGAGCAGCCACAGCGTCACGATGCGCGGACCGGCCGGCGGGTAGGCCAGCGACGCGTCGAGGTGGTCGGCGCCGGTCGGCACGGTGAACGTCTTGGTGACGTAGACGTACTTGTTGCCATAGCCGTTGACCCAGGTCGGGGCCGTGGTCGAGGTGCCGTCGATGGTGACCGAGCTGTGCTCGTCGGTCACCTGCTTGGTCAGCGTCCGATTGTGCGCGCTGACGGTCTGCACGGAAGCACCGGTGTTGGTGACCGTCAGGTCCTTGGCCTGCAGCTGGCCCGGGTTGCCCTCGGCCAGCAGCTGCGTCTGGTTGACGACCAGGTTGTCGCCCTGCGCGGCCGGGGAACCGTTGGCGTCCTTGACCGACAGCGCGGCGCGCACCGCCTCGTAGGCGTTGAGCTGGCCGGCGCCCTGGCGGTCGGACGGATCAAGGTTGTCGGTCGCGGTGCTGGTCAGCAGCTGCTTGACCAGCTGCGGCGCCGGCCGCACGCCGTGGTGGCCGCGCTCGTACGCCTCGATCACCAGTGCCGCCGCGCCGGCGATCAGCGGCGCGGCCATGCTGGTGCCGCCGAACGACTCGATCGGCGACGGCTGGCCCTTGGCGTTGGTGCAGGAGCGGTGCACGGCCGTGTTGGTCGAGCACAGCGCCCAGCCCAGGTCACCGGGGGCGACGAGGTCGACCACCCGGCCCCGCTCGGTGGTGCCGCCGGAGCTGATCGCGGAGATGTTGCCGCTGGTCCACTTGCCGCTGAAGCCGGGAAGGTTCGGGTACAGCTCGGTGTAGGAGCGGAAGGTGGTGGACGCGCCCGCGGCGATGATCGCCGGGTCGCTGGCCACGTTGCCGACGGTGCCGGTCACGCCGGAGTCGCCCGAGCTGGCCACGATGGTGACGCCGGCGGCGATCGCCGCCCGGTTGGCCACCGACCACGGGTCGGTGTTGTCGTCCGGGTACGGGTTGGAGCCGAGCGACTCGTTGATCACGTCGACCTTGTCGACGTTCACCGCGTAGTCGACGGCCTGCACGATGGCCGAGGTGGTGCCGTAACCGTTGGAGGCGATGGCCTTCAGCCCGACCAGGCTCGCGTCCGGCGCGACGCCGCGGATCCGGATCGTGCAGCCCTTGGGCAGCGGCGACGCGGCGCTGAGGTAGTCGGCCAGGTCGTAGGTCTGCCGGCCCTGCGCGGCGATCGCGCTGGCGTCGCCGAACGCCTCGTCGTCCGAGCCGGGTGCGGCGGTGCCCTCGCCGCTGAAGTCCTGGTAGTCGCTGAACACGCGGCTGCCGTCGGCCCGCTTGAGGTCGGGGTTGTCGATGTCGACGCCGTCGGCGATGTAGGCGACCTTGACGCCCTTGCCGGTGGCCAGGCTGGACGCCTGAGGCTTGCTCGTGTCGTCGTCGGCGACGTGCGTGGTCTGCAGCGCCTCCGGCTCCAGCAGCGGCTTGGCCGGATCCGTCGGGCAGGCCCCGCCCGGCGAGACCGAGGACGCGGGCGCCTGGCCGGTACTCTGCGGCGTCTCCGCCTTGCGCACCGCCAGGTCCGGGTACACGGCCTGGACCCGCGGGTCGGTGGCGAGGTGCTGCTGCTCGGCGCCGGTCAGCTTGGCCGAGAAGCCGTTGACCACGCTGAACTGCTTCACGTCGGCCGCGCCGGTCTGCTTGGCCTGGTCCACCAGCGGCTGCTGGTCGGACCGGGTCAGCCCCTGCCGGCGGCTGTTGTCCCCCTTGGTGACCGGCGCGTCCGGGTGCTGGTCCTTCAGCACCACGATCACCGGCTGCTTGGCGCCCTGGCTCAGGTCAGCCGTCGCGGCCGACGCCCACGCCGGCACCACCGGCGCGAGCACCATCACGCTGGCCGCGACCGCGGCCAGAGGTTTCAAACGCATCTTCGCCCACTCCGACTTTTGCTGAATGCCCCCATGCAACGCCCACTCTTTGTCGCCGGCGAGGCAGGGTCAACCAACGAAAGTCGGTAACCGCCTCAGCCTGTGGTCGTACATCCACAACGGACAGTGCCCAGGAAGGCCGAACGGCCGGCCCCCGACGCCGGGGAACCGGCCGCACGACCGCAACCGCTTGTGGCTCAGGCGTTCGCCCACGACTCGAGCATGCGTCGGGCGATCGAGGTGACGCCGGGCAGGATCAGGCCGGGACCGGTGCCGCTGGCGGCCAGCACGGCGCGGACCTCGTCGCGGTGCACCCAGCGGGCCTTCTCGATCTCGCCGGCGGCCGGGACGAGCGGCTTGGTGGGATCGCCGACCGCGGTGAAGCCGACCATGAGCGAGCGGGGGAACGGCCAGGGCTGGCTGCCGAGATAGCGCACCGATTCGACCGTTATGCCGACTTCCTCGCAGATCTCCCGCACCACGCACGCCTCGAGGGACTCGCCGCCCTCGACGAAGCCGGCCAGCACGGAGTACCGGTCGGGCGGCCAGATCGGTTGGCGGGCGAGCAACACCTGGTCGCCGCCGTCGTGCACGAGGCAGATCACGGCCGGATCGGTGCGCGGGTACTCCTCACGTCCGCAACCGGTGCAGTGCGTGGCCCAGCCGGCTCGCTTCAGCTCGACCCGCGACCCGCACTTGGCGCAGAAGCCGGCGTTGTCGTGCCAGCTCAGCACGGCCACCGCCGTCGTCAGCAGCCCGGCGTCCTCGGCGCTGAGCAGGCCGCCGGCCAGCCGCAGGTCCTGCCACACCGGCTCGTCGGTGTCGGGCAGCGTGGCGTCCCAGCCCATGCCCTCCTGCACCGGCCCGTCGGGCTCGGCCCGCACGGCCCAGTAACAGACCCCGTCCTGCTCGCCGAGCAGCACGGCGTCGGCCGGCGGCGTCGGTCCCGGCGTGGCCCGGAAGTCCAACACCGGCCGGTCGCCGGAGCGCCCCATCGGCGCCCGGCCGCGGCGGTCGACCGGCAGCAGGCGGGCGGTCGACCACAGCCGGGCCAGCTCGTCCGCGTTGTCCCGCAACAGGTCGTTGCGGGGCACCGCGGTCCGGGACAGCGCCGGCAGCTCGTCGAGCTGAAACCCGTCCGAGGTGCTGCCCGTGGCCTCGCTCGCGCCGGTACCCGTGGCCTCGCTCGCGCCGGTACACACCGTCACGGCAGCACCACACCGCCGATGGCCCGGAACTGCGGCGCCAGCACGTCGGCGTCGCCGACCACGATGCCGGTGAACCGGCTCGGCGCGAAGTACTTCTCGGCCGCCTCGGCCACCGCCTCGGCGGTCACGTCGGCGATCCGCAGCGGCTGGTCGCGCAGCCACTCGTAGGACAGGCCCATCGCGCCCAGCGCGACCAACGTGGCGCACAGGCCCGACTGCGAGGAGGTGGACGTGAGCAGCGAGCCGATGGCGTACTGCTTGGCATTGTCCACTTCGGACGCGTTCGGCGGCGACAGCACCAGCCGGCCCAGCTCGTAGCGGGTCTCCCAGAACGCCGCCGGCGTCACGCCGCTGGCCGTGTCGGCCTCGACCAGCACGGTCGCGCTGTCCTTGGTGAACTCGAAGTAGGAGTGCGCGCCGTAGGTGTAGCCCTTGTCCTCACGGATGTTCTCCACCAGCCGCGAGGAGAAGTAGCCGCCGAAGACCAGGTTCGCCACCTGCAACGCGGCGTAGCCGGGGTCGGTTCGCGGCAGGGTCTGCGCGGACAGCCGGATCTGCGACTGCACGGCGCCGGCCCGGTGCACGAGGTGCACGTCGCCGGGCGTCAGCTCGGGCAGCTTCGGCAGCTCCACCGCGCTGGCGTCGGACTGCCAGCCGGCCAGCGCCGCGCCCACGGCCGCCACCGCGGCGTCCGGGTCCACGTCGCCGACGAGCACCAGCAGCGCGCCGCGCGGCAGCACGGACGCCTTGTGCAGCGCCCGCACCTGCTCCGGCGAGACCTCGGGGATCTCGGCCGCCTCGGGCATCTCCTTGGCATACGGGTGGTCGCCGTAGCGGTGCGTCTGCAGCGCCTCGCGGGCGATGACGCTGGGCTGCGACCGGGCCATGACGATGCGCTCGACGAGGCGCTCCGACTCGCGGGCCACTTCCTCGTCCCGGTACACCGCGCCGGTCAGCGCGTCGGCGAGCACGTCCAACAGCACGTCAAGGCCGCTGGCCAGGGCGCTGCCGCCGATGCTGAGCCGCTCCGGGTCGACCACGGAGTTCAGGTCGCCGCCGACCGCGGCCAGGTCGGTGTCGAACTGCGTGCGGTCGCGGCGCTCGGTGCCGGTCAGCAGCGTGTTGGCCAGCACCTCCGCGCGGGCCGAGTGCAGCCGCTCGGTGCCGGCGAACGGGATGCGCAGCCGCAGCTCGACCATGGGCACGGATTCCTTGCGCACGGCGATGACCCGCAACCCGTTGGGCAGCACGGTGTCCACAAGGGACGGCTGCGCCGCCGCGGTCTGCGTGCCGAGCGCGGGCAGCGGACGCGGCCCCTGCTCGGTGTGGCCGATCTGCTCGGCCGTGCGGTAGCTGACAGAAGTCACTTGTCTCCTCCGGCGGCGGGAACGACGAGCACGGCCCGGGAATCCGGCCGCAGGGCCTTGGCGGCGGCCGCCACCTGGTCCGTGGTGACGGCGCGGATCCGCGCCGGCAGGTCCGACGCCAGCTCGGCGCGGCCGTGCAGCAGCTCGGAGGCCCCGTAGGACAGCGTGCGCGAGGTGATGCGGTCGTGTTCGCGGTGCATGGCGGCGGCCCACCGGGCGGCGACCCGGGCCAGCTCGTCCTCCTGCGGGCCTGACGCGGCCAGCTTCTCCAGCTCGTCGTCGAGCACGCCGAGGATGCGGTCCTCGGACACCTCGGGGGAGTGCATGGCGGTCACCGTGAAGGTGTCGGGGTCACGGGCGTCCAGCGGGCCGAACAGGCCGGCGCCGACCGAGATGTCGGTGACCAGCGGCTCGCGGTGCACCATGCGCTGCTGCAGGCGCGAGGCGTCGCCGTCGGACAGCACCGCGGCCAGCACCACGTTGGCCAGGTAGCCGTCCAGGTCGGTGGCCGGGTCGGGTAGGCGGTAGCCCACGGCCAGCGCCGGCAGCGGCGCGTGCGGGTCCTCGTGCACCTCGCGGCGCTCGCCCTGCGGGTGCGGCTCGGCGAACGACGGCCGCGACGGCGCCGGCCGGGCCGGCACGTCGCCGAAGTGCTTGTGCACCAGCTCGGTCGCCCGCTCGACGGTGAAGTCGCCGGCCACCGTGAGCACCGCGTTGGCCGGCGCGTAGTAGGTGTCGAAGAACTGGGCGCAGTCGTCCAGATTGGCCTGCTCCAGCTCGGCGAAGTCGCCGTACCCGTTGTGCGCGTTGGGATAGGTCGTGTACAGCACCGGCGGCAGCCAGATCCAGGGGAAGCCGCCGTACGGGGTGTTCAGCACCCGCAGCCGGATCTCCTCCTTGACCACGTCGATCTGGTTGTTCAGGTTCTCCTGGGTGATGCGGGGCGCCCGCATCCGGTCGGCCTCCAGGAACAGCGCCCGCTCCAGCGCCGCCGACGGCAGCGTCTCGAAGTAGTCGGTGTAGTCCGGATGCGTCGAGCCGTTGAAGGTGCCGCCCGACGACTGCACGTGCCGGAAGTGCGCCAGCTTCTCCAGGCTCTCGCTGCCCTGGAACATGAGGTGCTCGAAGAGATGGGCGAACCCGGTGCGCCCCTCGGGCTCCGAGCGGAAGCCCACGTCGTAGTGCACGCTCACGCCGACCACGGGGGCTGTGCGGTCGGGGGCGAGCACCACGCGCAGGCCGTTGGGGAGAGTGAACCTGTGCAGTTCCGGTGCGGCCATGACACAGAGACTACGACGTCGCCGCGTGAGCCCCCGGTCGTACCGAGGTGATCAACCTCAGGTGCGCTGTCCGCCTACGGCTGAACTGGCGATTGTTGGCTCATGAGCTTGTCAAGCCTGGCCACGGCGACCGCGCTCGCTGTGTCCGCGTTCACACCGATTTCACCCCCGTTGCTGCCCGATCTGGGCAACGGCGGCTACCAAGTGGTCAGCTACGAGCTACGACTTCACTCCCAGCACCTCGCTGCTGCCGGGGACCGCCCGCATCACCGCGGTGGCCGACCGGCGGCGGCCGGAGTTCCGCCTCGACTTTCGCCTGGGTCGGCCAGCCCGCCGGGCCCATTTGTTCTTCCCCGGCAACGACGCCGTCGACGACAAGGCCTATTTCCGCTATCACGTGACCGTGCCGAAGGGCTGGACGGTCGCAGCGAACGGTCAGTTGGTCGCGCGGAACGACACGAAAGGCACATCTACTTTCACCTACGCCTCGGCGCATCCCTTCGCGCCGCAGCTGGCTCAGCTGGCCGTCGGCCAGTACACGCTCGTGACCGGCACCGGCCCGAACGGCCTGCCGCTGCGCAGCTTCGTGCCGGCCGCGGCCGCCGCCAGACCCAGGCTGGACCAGCTGCCGAGCTTCCTGGACTGGCTCCAGCAGCGCATCGGGCGTCGCTTCCCGTTCGAGACGGTCGGCCTGCTCGGCGCGGACCACACCGCGCAGCAGTCGGATGCCCTCGAGACCCAGACGCTGCCGGTGTTCCGGGCCGGCGCGCTGGCCGACCCGAACGAGGCCCCGGTGGTCGTGCACGAGCTGGCGCACCAGTGGTTCGGCGACTCGGCGGCGGTGGCCGACTGGCACGACATCTGGCTCAGCGAGGGCTTCGCCACCTACTTCGACCGCCGGTACGCGGCCGAGCACGGCGGCAGGTCGGTGGCCGACGAGCTGCGCTGGTCCTACGAGACCCTGGACCCGACGGCCCGGGCCCAGGGGATCACGCCGGCCAACCCGACGCGGCCGGACATCATGTTCGGGCTCGGCTGCGGCGACGGCGCGCTGGTCGTCTACGCCCTGCAACAGAAGGTCGGCGACCAGACGTTCCAGCGCATCATCGACACCTACCTGGACCGCTACCGCGACGGCAACGCCACCAGCGCCGACTTCATCCGGGTGGCCACCGCCGTCGGCGGGCCGGAGCTGGGCCCGTTCCTGCACGACTGGCTCTACGGCAGCACCACGCCGCCGATGCCGGGCCACCCGGACTGGGTTGCTAAGCCTTCAACGACCGCAGATGGCCGCTCTGCGCCAGCACCCCGCCCAAGGAGCTGAGGAACGCCGGGAACCGGCCGGCGAACCGGTCCAGGTCGCGCGCCTGCTCCGCCTCGCCGTACCAGTACAGGCCGGGGGTGCCGTCGGCGTCCGGGTCGAGGCCGCGGAACACCGCCAGCCACCGGTCGGTCTCGCCCAGCACCACCGCGTACGGCAGCGACCGGGAGAACACCATCTCCCGGTCGCTGTCCGGGATGTCCGTGGGCGACACGGTCGTCAGGTAGGTCAGCAGTCCGCGCACCTGGTGTAGCAGCGCGCTGCCGCGCCGGGTGCGCGCCGGCATGGACCGTGAGCCGGCGGCGAGCGCCGCGCCGCCGATGACCACGGCGAGGCCGAGCAGCGCGTGGCCGATCGTCAGCGCCAGCACCACCGTGAGCACGATGCCCAGCGCCACGATGCCCACGCCGCCCCACCACCAGCGGCTGCGCTCGGTGTCGGGACGCCGTGCGAACCAGTCCTTGGCCACGACGTCCGAGTACAGGGCGTCGCGCGCGGCCGCGAGGTCCACGCCCTTGCCGCGCAGCTGCGACAGCTGCACCTGCTCGGCGTCGCCGAGCAGCGACGTGAACACCGCCTTCTCGTACGCCGTCAGCGCTTCGTCGGCCGGGTTGCGGCGCACGATGCGCCAGTCCAGCACACCCTCGCCACCGGGCACCTCGTCGATCCACAGGTAGTTGCGCACCGCCAGGTCGATCACGGTCGCGGTCACGTCCACCACGTCCACGTGCTCGTCGATCACGGTGCCGACCTGGCCCGGCAGCACGCCGTCGGGGGAGGCGAAGGCCACGTGGCCGGCCGCGTCCTTGGCCAGCACCTCGACCGCGCCCACATCGCCGGCCAGCGCCTTGGCGTCGCGCCCGCGGGCGTACCAGAGCAGGCCGAAGCCCAGGAGCAGCAGCACCACCAGCACCAGCAGGCCGATGCCGGTTTCCGGGGTCAGTGCGAACGCCGACGCCAGCGTGTCGGTCGCCTGCACGCGCTCGTTCACCGGCACCGAGCCGTTCGGCAGGCCGATGGCGAAGTCCACGCGCTGGCCCGGCGTGAGCGTGTCCTGCTCGGCGGTCGGCACACCGCCCTCGCCGATCTGCGACAGCGCGCACGCGGTCGTCGAGTCGGGGTCGCCGGCGAGGCAGGTGATGGACTGAGGCTCGGCCGGCGTCACCACGGACACCGTGAGCCGATCGATCGTCACGTCCCAACCGCTGGCCACCTGCCAGCGCACGTCCTCGTGCGAGCCCTGGTCGGCCACGGCGCCGTCGACCACGTAGCTGATGGTCGACTCGCCCGCGCCCAGGTGCACGGTCAGGTTCTGGTCGTCGGCCGAGGCGCTGCCGTTGCCGGTCACCTTCGGCTGCGTGACGGTGTACACGCGCTCGGTGTCGGGGCCCGCGGTCAGGCGCAGCGGCGCGGTCCGGTTCGCGGACCGGCCGGCCGGCACGGTGACCTTCTCGCTGACCGTGAGCTTGCCGTCCCGTTCGACCTTCAGCGCGACCTGCGACTGCACGCCGCCGGCCGGCGCCGCGGCGTGCGGCACGAACAGCGCGCCGGCGGAGAACGTGAGGGTGGCCACGGCCAGGCCCCAGTTGGTGAACACGGGAGCGGACAATAGTGCAGGCCGCCTATTCTTGCGGCGAGATCCACCAAGGGGGGACGGCTGGTCGCTGCCGCCCGGAAGCAGAGGGCACAGATGGACAACCGGGGCGCGTTCGGCTATCCGCCAATCGATCCGCGTCTGCTCGCGAGTGGTGCTCCGGTTCGGATTCCACCGCGAGGACGGGTGGCGAGGTTCGTCGTCTTCAGCATCGCGGCGCTGTTCATCGTGGTCGGGATCGGTGGTCCCTTGTTGGGTCCCACGGAAGCGGTGTCCGGTGTCGCGCGGGCGGAGCCGCCGCGCCAGGTGGTGGCGCTGGCGACCAACCCGCTGCTGACCTACTCCCAGTCCCTAGCGCAGAACACGTGCACCCTGCCCAAGTTCGGCCGCTCGACCGACCAGCTGCGGGCCTTCCTGGTGGCCGAGCTGACCTGTCTCGACGCCGTGTGGAAGCCGGTCGTCACGGGGATCAACATGCCGTTCGAGCCGACCAAGCTGACCATGGACGACAGCGCCGGCTCGTGTCGCACCCGTGACGACAGCGCGCCGGTGGCCTTCTACTGCGGCGCCGACAACGAGCTGCACATGCCGGTGCAGTCCGTGCTGGACGGCACCGACGGCATCCCGGCCGTGGTGGTCGGCGTGCTGGCCCACGAGTACGGGCACCACGTGCAGGACATGAGCGGCATCCTGCTGGCCGAGTCGCGCCGCGAGAAGACCGCCGGCCGCGACACCGAGGCCGGCATGGAGCTTTCTCGGCGATTGGAGCTGCAGGCGAACTGCTTCGCCGGTATGTTCCTCGCCAGCGTTGCCGGCCGGGGTTCGATCACCAGGTCCATGGCCGCCGACGGCGCCGCCGCATTCGCCGACGGCGGTGGCGAGAAGGACCACGGCACCGCGTCGAACCAGGGCCGGTGGGCGCAGATCGGATACCAGCAGAACAAGACCGCCGCGTGCAACACGTGGGCGGCGCCGCAGGGGGACGTCAGTTGAATCCGTGGAACACCGGCAACGTGCCGCCCCAGGGTCCATCGTCTCGCCCGTTGCCGCCGCCACTGCCCAGCCCCTACCCGCCACGGACGCAGCAGCCGCCGCCGAATCCGTACTACGGCCAGCAGCCGCCGCCGGTCTACAACCCGTGCGCGATGCCGCCGGCGCGGCCGGTCATGCCGCCGCCGTTGCACTCCCACGGGCCGCTGGCGCCGCCGCAGCAGTTCCAGCCGTACCCGCCTCCGCCGTCGCGGCGGCCGTCGCGGCGCCCGTTCGTCACGCTGTTCCTGATCGGGCTCGTGGTCGTGGGCGTCGCCGTGATCAGCCTGAACGGTCGCAGCCGGCAGACCACCGCGCCGACGCCCACCAAGCTGCCCACGTCCGTGCCCACGGACTCGCCCGGCACCGGCGGCGCGGACGGCGGCTCCGACAAGCTGGGCGACAACCCGCTGTTCACTGCCACCGGCCCCGGACCGGTCACCTGCACGCTGCCG
>DASWRQ010000167.1:0-2937 GCA_036403095.1 Kutzneria sp.
ATGAGGGAAGTGAACCAGGCTGTGTTGAATTGCGCTGTGTTGAATTGCGCCGCCTCCGGCGTCGCGGGCTCGGCCCCTTCGGGGCCCCTGCCTCGCCCTTGCCGGATTTTCCCCCGCCGCATCGGCGCAGGTGGGTGGGCGCGTCGGGTGGCGGCGGGCGAAAATCCGGCAACCGGGCGAAGCATTGGCGGGAGCCCGGTGTTGAGGGAGTCTCACGGGCCGTCGTGGCCACGGGGGGCTTGGATGCTCTGGCTGCGCGGCGGCGTGTAGCCAGTGGGCCGGGTGCGGTGGTGGCGGCCGCCGCACCCGGGTCAACCCTCTTGCTCAGGCGCGGGCATAGTCAGAGACGGCTCGGCCCCGCCCCTGCTTCGTCCGGCAAGGGCGAGGCAGGGGCCCCGAAGGGGCCGAGCCCGCGACGCCGGAGGCGGCGCAATTCAACACAGCGCAATTCAACACAGCCTGGTTCACTTCCCTCATGATCTGGGGAACCCTTGCCGCCGCGGCGGTGCTCATGGCCGGTCTGGCGACGCCGGCCGACGCTCGACCGACGGCCGACCTGCCGGCGCCGGTGTGGATGTGTCACGACACGTGCGGGCCGACGCAGGCTACGTACCCGGCGAGCCACGACCAAGTACCGCTCGACACCACGGACGTGACCGGGGGACCGGGCAGCACGGCCTCGCCGCGGGTGGACTGCTTCTACGTGTACCCGACGGTCGACAACCTGCCGAACGTGGTGCCGGCGCCGTTGGACGACGAGTTCGCGCAGTCCGTCGCGCAGATGGGCATGTTCGGCTCGCGGTGCCGGATGTTCGCGCCGACGTACCGCCAGAAGACCCTGCCGGAGCTGGCCCTCTCCATGATCACGAAGATCCCGCCGGACTATTCGGTCGGCATCGGCGACGTGGAGCAGGCGTTCCAGCAGTACTGGGACCACGACAACACCGATCCGGCGACGGGCAAGCGGCGGGGAGTGGTGCTGCTGGGTCATTCCCAGGGCGCGTCGGTGCTGGAGGCGCTGCTCCAGCACAAGTTCGACAACAACCCGGAGATGCGGAAGTACCTTGTCTCGGCAGTGCTGCTAGGCGGCCGCGTGGTGGTCCCGACGGGCCGGCCGGACGGCGGCGGCACCGATCAAGAAGCGACCTTCCAGCACATCCCGGCCTGCGCGACGGCCACCGAAACGGCCTGTGTGGTGGCCTATTCCAGCTTCAAGCCCGGCGGCAAGGTGCCGGCCGACGCCGACATCGCCCGCGTGCCGAACGACCCGCAGCACCAGGTGCTGTGCGTGAACCCGGCCACGCTGCTCACCGGCAACGCCAGCACGCCGCTGGACTCGGTGATCTACACCCGCAAGCTGGTCGGCGGCAACGACCTCAACCAGTACGGCCGGATCAGCGGCCTGGGCCAGTCGCTGACGGTGCCGAACTACCCGACCGGCTTCGCCCGCTACCACGGCACGCTGACCGGCCAGTGCAAGCAGGCCCTCGACGGCCGGACCACGGTGTCCTGGCTGGACATCACCGGCGGCGACAACCTGGTCGGCCCGCCGCAGGCCAACTTCTACGGCCTGCACGCGCTGGACTTCAACCTCACCGCCGGCGACCTGAACGCCCTCATCGGCCGGCAGGCCACGGCCTGGACGGCGGGTACGTAACTTCGCTGTCGGGAGTCGATTACGTACCGCCCGGCGTTGTCCGGCGGCCACGAAGACCGCCAGCATCGACGGCATGGACGTGATCGCACGGGCGGAGAGCTGCTGGGACATTCCCCAGGGCGAGCACGACGAGGACGCCGTCACGCTCACCGAGCAGGCGGTGGCCGAGCTCAAGGACCGCGCGGCCCGGGAGCCGGACAACGCCGACCACGCCCAGCAGCTGTCCTGGGCGCTGATCAACCTGGCCCAGCTGCTGTCGGCCCGGCGCGAGCTGGCCCGGGCCGACCAGGTGGCACTGGAGAGCGTGGCGATCATGCGCCGGGCGCTGGCCCGATGACCGCTGCCCAGATGATGGCGACCCAGAGGACGGCATTGCTGGGCCTGCATCGAGCGGCCGCGACGCTGTCGGCCTATTCGGCCGCGGTCCAGCTGGGCCTGGTCGACCACATCGACCGCACGCCGGCGACGGTCGACGAGCTGGCGGTGGCCTGCGGCGCAAGCGTTCGCGGGGTCCGAGTGGTGCTCGCGACGCTGTCCGACAGCGGCCTGGTGCGGCAACGGGCCGACGGTCGCTACGAGCCGGCGGCCGCCGGCCTGGCCGGCGTGCACTCGATGCTGCCCTGGCGCGACCAGGTCACCGACTCGGTCCGCACCGGTCTGCCGGTCCGTGAGGCCGAGCGCGACGTGATCACGGCTCTGCTGCACGGCATGCGGACCGACGTCGCCACCGAACTCCCCGCGGCCAAGCGCATCCTGGACGTCAGCGTGGACGGCGCGCCGTGCGGCACGATGCTGGCCGCCCGCGACCCGCAGTCCCGGGTCAGCGTGCTGGACGTGCCGGCCAACCGCCGCAACCCCGGCCGGCAGTTCGACTTCCTGCCCGGTGGCCTGTTCGACGCCCAGCCGGACGCCGGCGCGTACGACCTGGTGGTGCTGCCCGGCGTCTGCCACCTGCTGGACGCCGACTGCGCGGCCGAGCTGATCCGCCGCTACGCGCCGGCGCTGCGTACGGGCGGCACGCTGGCGGTGATCGACACGCTGGCCGGCTCGCCGGGCGCGGCCACGCACGAGCTGTCGCTGCTGCTGCGCACCCGCGGCGGGGCCATCCACGACCCGGCCGACTACCGCCGCTGGCTGGCCGACGCCGGGCTGACCGGGCTGGGCCGGGTGGACGTGGGCCGGCTGCCGGCGCTGACCGTGGTGACCGGGCTCAAACCCTAGCCCGATTGGTGCATACTCGGGCACGTGGAGTCGAGGCTGGTCGGCCGGGATCGCGAGCT
>DASWRQ010000168.1:0-22313 GCA_036403095.1 Kutzneria sp.
TCAACATCCTGGCCGGGTTGACAACCGACCCATGAGCCTTAACTTCCCGGCATTGGGCCTAGTCGAGCACGCGCTTGAGCAGGTCCCGCAGGTCGCGGCGCTGGTCGGCGGTGAGGTTGGCCAGCGGATCGCCGGCGAACGGCATGTTGGCGTCGAGGTCGGCGATGACGGCCAAGCCGGGTTCGGTGGCGGCGACGAGCTTGCCGCGGCGGTCCTCGGGGTTGGGACGGCGTTCCAACAGGCCGGACTCGGCCAGCTTGTCCACAATCGGCGTGACGTTGGAGGGCTCGGCTTGCATCAGCTCGGCGATCCGCCGCATGGGCACCGGCGTGCGCGCGGCGCGCAGGGCCTTGGCCTGCGTCGCGGTCAGGCCGTGCCGGGCGGCCGCGGCCTGGGCTTCGACCAGATAGCGACGGGTGACGGCGGCGATCAGGCGCACCACCTCGGCGGTTGTGTCCGGGGCCACGTCTCTCTCCAGGTAGTTATGGAGCATAATGATTATGGAAGATAACTAGTAGAGGGTAGGCGACATGGCCGACACCGTGCTCATCACGGGAACATCCTCCGGCATCGGTCTGACCACCGCGATCGCCGCGGCCGAGGCCGGCTGGCGCGTCGTGGCCACCATGCGCGACAGCGGCCGGGCGACCGCTCTGCGCGAGGCCGCCGCGGCGGCCGGCGTCACCGACCTGATTGACATCCGCGCGCTGGACGTCGTCGACGCCGAGGCCGCGTCGGCCTGCGTGGACGGCGTGGTCCGTGACTACGGCCGGCTCGACGCTGTGATCAACAACGCCGGCGCGGGCCACCTCGGGACCTTGGAGCAGGAGTCGGTCGACGACGTCCGGGCCGTGTTCGAGGTCAACTTCTTCGGTGTGCTCAACGTGACGAAGCCGGCCCTGCCGCACCTGCGGGCCTCGGCCGGCCGGCTGCTGGCCGTGACCAGCGTCGGCGGCGTTGTCGGCCAGCCGTTCAACGAGTCGTACTGCGCCGCCAAGTTCGCCGTCGAGGGCTACTACGAGTCCCTGGCCCCGACCCTCGGCGCGCACGGCGTCCGCGTCACCGTGGTCGAGCCCGGCGCGGTCGCCAGTGAGTTCGTCAGCAATGTCGGCTACGACCCGGCGCGGGACGAAGCGTTCGGCCCATACGTGCCGCAGCTGCGGAGCTACCTGGCGCGCACCGCCGGTGCCTTCGCCAACGCCCAGACGTCCGAGGCGGCCGCGGACGCCGTCGTCGCCGCGCTGACCGCCGACAAGCCGCCGTTCCGCGTGCAGACCTCGGACGCGGCCCGCGGCTTCAGTGCGACCAAGCTGGCCGACCTGGACGGCTCGTCGGTGCAGAACGTGACGGCGACCTGGGTGTCGTGAGCTTCGGCCTGGGCAAAGGAAAGCGGGGCTTCGCTTGCGGCGGCGGAGTTCCTCTGTTGGTAACGGATCCCTATGACGTTAAAGTGGAGGGTTCCTCGGAACTGACGTGTCGGCCGAGGGCCCGCCAGCCGGCGGCGACGGTGATCAACACCGCCACGCCGGACGCGGCGAAGCCGGTCTGCGGCCCGAGCCACTCGGTGATGCCGCCGGCGGTCAGGCTCGTGACCGGGAGCATGCCGGGCAGCGCCATGGTCCACACGCCCATCACCCGGCCGCGCATCGCCGGGGCGGCGTCCAGCTGCACAAGGGTGTTGGCGGTCGCGATGAACCAGATCGAGGTGAATCCGGCCAGGGCCATGCCGGCGTAGCCGATCACGAGCTGCGGGGTGTAGCCGACGATCAGCACCGACAGGCCGGTGGCTATCGCCAGCACCCGGACGCGCTGTCCGGTCGGCCGGGTCGTGGTGGCGGCCATGACGGCCCCGGGCAGCGCGCCGATGCCGAAGGCGGCCATCAGCGTGCCGAACCCGGCGCCGTCGAGGTGCCAGACCGAGGTGGCCAGCACGGGCAGGGCGACGCCCAGGTTGAACAGCATGCCGGCGGCGGCCGCGAGCACGATGCACGCCAGGATGGCCGGTTGTCCGGCGACGTAACGAAGTCCGGCCAACACCGCCCCGGGTTCCCGCGCGGGACGGTCGATCGTCTCGGCACGCGTCACCGTGAACAGCAGCACGATCAGCGGCGCCACGAACGACAGCGCGTTGGCCACGAAGCACCACGTGATGCCGGCGGTGGACAGCAGCACGCCGCCGAGCGAAGGCCCCAGCACCCGCGACACGTTGACCACGACCTCGTTGAGGCTCACGGCGCTGGCCACGCCCTGACCGCCGACCAGGTCGCGGACGAACACCTGCCTGGCCGGTGCGTCGATCGCGGTGACCGAACCGGACGCGAAGGAGATGGTGAACAGCATCCACAACTGGATGGTGTCCGTCGCGACCAGCACGGCCAGCAGGAACGACAGCGTGGCCAGCAGGGACTGAGTCAGCATCAGCAGCCGGCGGCGGTCGACGTGGTCGACCAGCGAGCCGGCCCACGGCCCGAGCGGGATCAGCGGGGCCATCGTGCAGACGGTGACCAGGGCCAGCAACAGGGCGTTCGAGTCCAGCCTCAGCACCAGCCACGACACCGCCACGCCCTGGGTGACGGTGCCGGACGCGGACAGCACCTGGGTGGCGAACCACCACCGGAAGTCGGATCGGCCGAGTGCCCCGAACATGGTGGCCAACGCCCGCACCGCTACCCCCTTTGATGAACTAAAGGCAGGGTATCAGCGCGCTTTAATAGTTTATTCTGAACAAATGGAAGCGGAAGAGCGGTTGCTGGCCCTGCTCGGGCGTTCGGTCGGGCTCACCCGGGCCCAGCTCGCTCGCGAGCTCGGGCTGTCCAAGGCGACCATGTCGAGCCTGGTCGGAGACCTGCTGGCGCGCGGTGCGGTGGTCGAGGCGGAACCGAGCGCGGGCGGCGTCGGACGGCCCGGGACCGTGGTCCGGCTGGCCGGGCCGGACCGGGCATTCGCGGTGCTGCGGTGGAGCGGTCATCACGTGTGGTCCACGCTGTCGGACTTCGGCGGCGGCATGCTGTCCGAGCAGTCCGGGGAGGGCCCCGTCGACCTGAGCCAGACCGAACTGCTGGCCGACGTCGCCGCGGAACTGGCCGAGCTGCACCGGCTCGCCGACCGGGATCCCGCGCACACCCTCGGCGTGGTGCTGGCGTTGCCGGCCCCGTACCAGCCCGGCATCGGCATTCCGCGGCCCGGACCGTCGGTCTGGGCGGCCAAGCCCGAGGAATCCCCGATGTGGGCCCACGCCGGCTGGCTGTCCACCGATCCCGTGCCGGCGCTGCGGGAGATGCTCGGCGTGCCGGTGATCGCCGAGAACGATGCCAACCTGGCCGCCCTCGGCGAAGCCACCGCCCAGGGGCTCGACAGCGTCGTGTACCTCAAGGTCACGCCGAACACGATCGGCATGGGCATCGTGCTGTCCGGGCGAATTCACCGTGGCGCCAACGGTTTTGCCGGCGAGCTCGCGCACATCCAGGCCGATCCGCGGGGTCCGCTGTGCTATTGCGGCGGACGTGGCTGCCTGCGGGGACTCCTCGGCCCCGCGCTGCTCGACGCCGTCCGCCCGGCCTACCAGCGCGCCATCACGTTCCAGGACGTGCTGACGCTGGCCGCGGCCGGCGAGCCAGGCCCGCGGCGGATCCTCGGCGACCTGGGATTGACGATCGGCCGGGCGTTGGCCGACTTCTGCACGCTGCTCAACCCGGCGGCCATCGTCGTGGACGGGTCGTTGGGCGGTGCGGGCGAGATCGTGGCTCAGGCGGTGCGGGAATCGATCAACCGGCACAGTGCGCCGCAGGCCGCGGCGGCGGTGCGGGTGGTGTGCGGGGAACTGGGGGACCGGGCCGAAGTCGTCGGCGCGCTGGCCCTTCTGAAGCTTTAGGACTCCTCATCGAGCAGTTGCGCCGTCTCGGCCAGCACACGGTGCGAAATGCCGGGATCCTTCTTCTCGGCGGCGGCCACCCCACGCCACTTCGCCAGCAACACGCGGGTGCTGGTCAGGTCGCCTCGGGCCTCGCGGCGGACGATCTCGTACTCGTTCTCGAACTCGGCCCGCAGCAGCACCGGCAGCGTGGGACCGAGGGCCGACAGCTCCGCGGCGAGTTCGTCCTTGGTCATGTCCAGGGTGGACGCAAGCATGTCACGGACGGTAGCCCGCAAGGAAAAGTGGCGCTACCTGACCGGTCGACGCAGGGACGCGCCGGCAACGTATCGGGACCGGACGGTCGCAAGGAAAAGCCCGGGAGGCGTTGCCTCCCGGGCTTTTCCACCGAACCGGACCGGGCTGTCAGCCCTTGCTGATCGCCTCGATGATGCGCGGCCGCAGCTCGGCGGCGCTGATCACGGCGTCCACGGAGCCCACCTCGACCGCGCGGTGCACGCTGTGCACCCGGTCGAACTCGGCGGCCACCTCGGACAGCTTCTCCGTCCGCACCGACGCCCGGACCTCGGCCAGCTTGGCGCTGAGCTCGGCCCGCTCCGCGCCCGTGGTCTCGGCGATGCGGGCCTCCAGGTCGGCGACCCGGGTGTCGGTGGAGGTGCGGCGGTTGACGTCAGCGGTGAAGACCACGGCCGCGGCCGGCGCGCCACCGATGACCGAGGCGAACGAGCCTTCGACCGCGAGCACGGTCATGTTCGGGTTCAGCGCCTTGGAGAACACCACGAACGCGCCGCCGTGGTACCGGGAGATCACGCAGAACACGATCGGGCCCTGGAAGTTGACGATCGCCCGGCCGATCTCGGCGCCGTACTCCAGCTGGAGCTTGCGCATCGACTCCGGGGAGCCGTCGAAGCCGGACAGGTTGGCCAACACCACCAGCGGCCGGTTGCCGCTGGCCGAGTTGATCGCCCGCGCCGCCTTCTTCGACGACTGCGGGAACAGCGTGCCGGCGGTGTAGGCGTCGGGGCCGTCGGTGGGAGGGAAACCGCGGCGCTGCACCGACTTCGACTCGATGCCGAGCAGGCACACCGGCAGCCCGCCCAGGTGCACGTCCTGCACCACGGCGGTGTCGGCGTCGGCCATGCCGGCCCAGCGCTCCAGCACCGTGTGGTCCTGGTCGGCCAGGGCCCGCATCACCGTGCGGATGTCGAACGCCTTCTTGCGGTCGGGATTGGCCGACGGGGAGAAGATCTCCCCGACCGTGGCGAAGTCGGTGCCGAAGGTGTGCGGGAAGGACGAGATGTCGCGGTCCACCGGGTCCGTGGTGCTGGCGGCCCGCGGCGTGGCCTCGCCCGGCGCGACGTAGGTGTGCTCGTAGTGCGCCATCAGCACGTCGCGCGCGCCGGCCAGGTTCGGGGCCCAGTACTGCGCCTGGCCGTTCGGGCCCATCACGCGGTCGTAGCCGCCGATGCCGAAGTTGTCCTCGGCCGACACGCCGCCGGAGAAGTCCAGCGCCTGCTTGCCGGTCAGCACCATCGCCGAGTCCGGCGTCATGACGAGAATGCCCTTGGTGTGCATGAGCATCGTCGCCTCGGCGTTCCAGTACGGCTGCGCGCCGACGTTGATGCCGGTGACCACGATGTTGATCTCGCCGCCGTCCTGGGTGAACTCGACGATCCGCTTGAGCGCGGCCGCCACCCAGTCCATGTTCTCGGTGCCGGAGTCCATGGAGATGCGCGCGCCGGAGGACAGCGCGAACCACTCCACCGGCACCCGCAGCTCCTCGGCCAGGTCCAGCGCGGCGATCACGCGGCGGCACTCCGGCTCGGACAGCGCGCCCAGCGACTTCGTGGGGTCGCCGAGCAGCACCACGCGCTTGATGCCCTCGGGGTAGCGCTCGGTCGGCGTGCTGACCACGCCGGCGACCATGGCCGCCTTGTTCTGGCCCTTGGGCCGGTCCACCGCGACCAACGCAGTGCCCCCCGAGGCACTCGTTCCCGCCGAGGGCGAATCAGTGCTGTCGTCGAGGTCGTGCTCGGTGAAGTCGCCGAGCAGGCCGGTCAGCTCGTACGGGTAGACGGTGTTGCGGCTGCTGGCCCGCATCACCTTCAGCCGGTAGTCGTCCAGCGGCTCGACCACGTCCACCGGCGGCTCGACGATGTCCAGCGCGGTGCCGCCGGTGGCGTCGAAGGCGATCCGCACCGCGATCTTGGTCAGCGCGCCGGTGTCCCGGTCCCGCTGGCGGGCGATGAGCAGGATCTCCTCCAGGCCGGCGCCGGCCGTGGTCGGCAGCACGCGGCCGGCGATCATCTCCAGCTCGGCCCGGGTCATCTCGCTGGCCGGCCAGACGTAGATGACGATCCGGTTGGTGTTGAACCGGTTCTTCGACGGCCGGCGGGACTGCGCGCGGCGGATCGAGTCCAGGCAGGTGGCCACCGCGTCCTCGGCGGTGGGCAGCGCGACCAGGCGGCCGTCGTGCTCACGCAGCTCGGTCAGGTCCCGGACCTGCGCGAAGGCGACCAGCCGGTCGTCGGCCGGGTTCTCCCGGGCGACGGCCTGGAACAGGTACACCTCCTCGTCGGAGGACGGCAGGCGGGTCAGGTCGAACTTGCGCAGCCGCTCCAGCTGCATGCGCTGCGCGATGTACGGGTGCAGGCCGCGGATCAGCCGCTCCTCGGCCATTCCCGTGGTGGACGGCCGGAACGTGAAGTGGTGGTGCATCACGGCGCCGCCGCGGCCGGCGACGGTCGCGGTGACCCGGCGGACCTGGGCCGGCAGCGGGTGGGCGCTGATGACTTCCAGCAGCTCCAACGCCATGGCGTCGTGGTCCTCGGGCTGCTTCTCCCACGCCAGGTAGATGTCGGCGTCGACGGCCTCGGCGTCGACGGCCAGCTCGGCCAGGCCGCGCAGCGCGCCGCCGAAGGCGTCGAAGCTGACCGCCGCCGACGCGATCTGCGCGCCGGCCCGGGAAGCGACCACGAACGTGCAGCCGGCGACCTCGCTGCGGTGCACGTCGGTGGTGCCCTTGTTGCCGTAGTAGCGGCGGATCAGGACCTCGAGCATGGTGGCGTTGTCGAGGTCGGCGCGGATCAGGCGTTGTCCGAGCAGCCGGACCAGCGGCTCGGTGCTGCGCACCATCTCGGCGACGCGCTCCGCGCGGTCCGGCGAGTCCGGGTGCGCGTCCAGGTGCCGCAGGTGGTTGCGTACGGCCGCGTACACGCGGGCCCGGTTGCGGCGCAGCAGCGGCTGGCCGAACCACGCGAACACGACGCCGCGGGCCAGGTCGGAGACCACCGGGAAGCGGACCTGGGTAGCGGCGACGAGCCGCTCGAGGGCCAGACCGGTCGGCTCGCGCAGCGCCCCGTCCGGCGGCAGCTCCCGCAGCCACGAGCGCAGCAGCGTGGTCACGACGGTGGCGTCCGAGGACGCTCGCTGCTGGGCCAGGAAGATACGGAAGACCGCGGTCTCCAGCTCCGGCGTGCGGTCCAGCTCGGTGACGCCGTAGTGGGCCAGCACCTTGGACAGCTTGGCCTGGAACTCCTCCGGCAGGCCGGCGCGCTCCACGTCCAGGCTCTGCAGGTAGGTGTGGAAGTACTCGCGGGCACTGTAGGAGTGCGCCCCAGCGGTGGCGATACCGTCCTCGCCGGTCGGGCGGTTGCGGCTGAGCTCGGCCAGGTCGGCGAACACGTCCAGCAGCGCCAGCTCCTGGGCCAGCGGCCGGTGCCCGTCATCGGTCGCCTCGCTGCGCGCGGCCACGTAGTCGTCCAACACCCGGCGCTCGTCCAGCGGGTCCACGTCGAAGCCCAGCAGCAGGCTGCGCAGGTCTTCCTGGCCACGGACGAGGCGGTCCAGCGCCGGCGCCGTCCCGACGGCTGCCGGCAGGTCCAGCTCAACGGCCTGGACCTCGGCGGTCTCTTCGGCCGCGTCGTCGGCGATCGGCTCCAGCCGCAGCAGCGGGGCGCCGGTCGGCACCTGGCTGCCCACGGACACCGGGCGCTCCTTGAGACGGGCCTTGAACGGCGCGCGCAGCACCGTCTCCATCTTCATGCTCTCCAGCACGATGATCGGCGCGCCCGCGTCGACCTCGTCGCCGACCTCGACGGGCGTGGCCACGACCAGCGCCGGCGCGGGGGAGCGGACCACGCCGCCCTCGTCCCGGCTGACGCGGTGCGCGACGCCGTCGACCTCGACCATGTGGATCGGGCCGTGGGTGCCGGTCAGCAGCGAGTGACGGGAGCCGTTGACCCGGATGTGACCGCTGTGGTGGTCGAAGCGGTCCAGCACGACATCGGCGGTGCGCACGTCGTCGCCGGCCTCGATAGCCACACGGAACCGGGTCGCGCCGACGCGGGCCACCCGCACGCGATAGCCGACGCCGCGCAGCTTCAGGTCCAGCGGCCGGCCGCTCTCGTGCTGCACCTGCGGACGGCCGCCGAAGGCCGTGGACAGCAGGCGCTGGCGCTCGCCGCGCTCCTCTTCCTCGTACGCCTCGATCGCCGCGGCGGCCAGCGCGACCGCGGAATGGCGGTGCGAGACCAGCCGGCCCTCGGCGCGGACGCGGTCGATCCAGCCGGTGTCGGCGCTGGCGTCGATCACCTCCGGCTGGTCGAGCAGGTCGAGCACGAAGCTCTTGTTGGTGGCGCCGCCCTCGATGATGACCTTGGTCTCGGACATCGCCCGGCGCAGGCGGGCCAGTGCCTCGTCGCGGTCGCGGCCATAGGCGATGATCTTGGCGATCATCGAGTCGAAGTCGGCCGGGATGGTGTCGCCCTCGCTGACGCCGGTGTCGACCCGGATGCCCGGGCCGGCCGGCAGGTCGAGGCGGGCGATGTGGCCCGGCGACGGCGCGAAGTCGCGGTCCGGGTCCTCGGCGTTGAGGCGGGCCTCCACGGCGTGGCCCAGCTCGGCCGGCTGCTCGCCCTCGAGCTTGCCGCCCGCGGCCACGTGCAGCTGCAGGCGGACCAGGTCGGTGCCGGTGGTGATCTCGGTGATCGGGTGCTCGACCTGCAGGCGGGTGTTGACCTCGAGGAACGCGAACAGCTGCTCGCCCGGGTGGTAGAGGAACTCGACGGTGCAGGCGCCGCGGTAGCCGACCTTCACGGCCAGCCGCTCGGCCGAGCGCTTGAGCTCGGCGGTCTGCTCCTTCGACAGCACCGGCGACGCCGACTCCTCGATGATCTTCTGGTTGCGCCGCTGCACCGAGCAGTCGCGCACGCCCAGCGCCCACGCCGTCTCACCGTCGGAGATCACCTGGACCTCGACGTGGCGGGCCCCGGTGACCAGGCGCTCCAGGAAGACGACGCCGGAGCCGAAGGCGCGCAGCGCTTCCTGGCTGGTGCGCTCGTAGGCGTCGGCCAGCTCGTCGGCCGAGGTCACCTTGCGGATGCCGCGCCCGCCGCCGCCCGCGGTGGCCTTGAGCATCAGCGGGTAGCCGATGTTCGCGCCGGCCGTCAGCGCGTCCTCCAGCGTCGCCACCTCGCCGCGGCTCCACGGCGCGACCGGGACGCCGACCTCCTCGGCGATCAGCTTGGCGCCGATCTTGTCGCCCAGCTGGCGCATGGCGTCCGCGCTGGGGCCGACGAAGGTGACGCCGACCTTCTCGCACACCTCGGCGAAGGCCGGGTCCTCGGCGACGAAGCCCCAGCCCACCCACGCCGCGTCCGCGCCGCTGTCGACCAGCGCCCGTTCCAGCTTGGCGTGGTCGAGATAGGGGCGGGCCGCGGCCGGGCCAAGGTCGTAGCTGAGGTCGGCCTCGCGCACGAAGGTGGCGTTGCGGTCGGCGTCGGTGTAGAACGCGACGGTCTCGATGCGCGTCCCGGTCTCCGCGGCGAGATCCCGGACGGCGTGGATCAGCCGCATCGCGGCCTCTCCGCGGTTGACGATGGCGACACGACTGAACACCGACCGAGCCTCCTACTAGACGCATGCGGAGCCGACAGACTCCGCTCCCACCCTGAACACTCTCGTGTATCCGCCAGTGGCGAAATGCTGCAAGTGACCGTGCCGAGCACCGGAAGTTGTAGAGATCCTCCAAAAGATGACCCCAGTCACACGGGGCGTGGTCGAGCGCTGCCTCATGCCGGCGTGTCGCGCTGGACAACCTCGGTTGTCGCGGTTTCTCACGCGCATGGCGTCCTCCTCGGCCGGTGGGAGTTGGCGTCTCGCCGGGCGTCGGCGCGCCCGGCGTGCAGTCTCCCTCGTCCCGCTCCAGGGGATCTCGCAGATCGCACAAGAACGGCTGGGAACCGTCGTAAGCCCAGCTCCCAGCCGTTTTTCGGGTTCAGTGCGTGACCAGCAGCGCGGCGCTGCCCGCCGGGATGTCGATCGTGATGGTGTTGTCGCGCACCCCCGGGTGCTTCGGCTTCGGCGCGAATTGTCCGTTCTTGTCGACCGTCGCGCCCGCGACCGTGATGGCCCTCGAGTCGAGCGCCGGGGCCGTGAGCAGGTACTCCTCGGCCTTGTGGGCGGTCGTGGCCAGCTTGACCGTGACGTGCACCGCCTCGGTGCCCGTGTTGTTCACGATCACGTTCTTGCCGATGCCCCAAGCCGTGACGTTCGCCGCCCCGGCGACCGTCGCCGCGTGCAGATCACCGGCCCCGGCCAGCCGCCACAGGAGTTGGCCGTAGTAAATCGCCTGGACGCCCGTCGGCTTGAGGCCGTCGAAGACGATCGGCGAGTACGTCAACGGGAACTGCGAGGACGTGCCGCCGTGGAAGTTGACGCCGTCGCCGTGGTTGGCCGCGATGCCGTGCATGTAGTCCAGCGACCACAGCGCCGCCGCCTGCACGTCGCTCACGCCCTTCGCGCCGCCGTGGAAGTACGAGTTCGACTCCGTCACCCGCCATTTGGGCAGTCCGTTGGCCGTCGTCGCCTGCTGCATCGCCTTCTCGTTGTTCGGCAGCCGGCCCGACGCGTTCGAGGCCAGCAGCGCCGGGATCGACGCGGTGGTGTTGCTGCCGATGTAGAGGTGCGTGGACAGCAGTTGTAGGCCGTTGACCTTCTCGTGCTGCGCGAACGTGCTCGCCCAGGCCGTCGAGTCCGCCTGGCCCGGTCCATCGAACACCGCTCCCGGCACCCTTGTCCTGATCGCCTTCGCGTACGCCTCGAAGCTCTGCTCGTATGCCGTCTCCGTGGTGTAGACGTTCGGCTCGTTCCCGATCTCGAAGGCGATCAGGCTGTGGCCCAACGCCTTCGCCGCATACGCCGCCTCGTCCGCCGCGTTCTGCGCCGTGTTCGTCTTCAGGTTGATCCCGTAGATCACCCGCCACCCCGTCGCCTTGACGAACCGGGCCAGCCCGGCCGCGTCCTGCGGCGCCACTTCCTGGTCCGAGCCGCCGGTGCCCTGGGGGTTCCAGTTCACCTGGTCGCCCAGGTTGCCGCCCAGTCGCAGCACACTCGGTCCCAGCCGGCGGAACAGCTGCACCAGGTCCGTGTCGGCGGCGTCGAACAGCCCCGCCCCGACCCGGTCCTTCTCGTAGCTGAACCCCGCGAACCCCCGGTCAACGTGTCCACTCGGCGCTGTCGCGACTTCCACCGTGACCGCCGTCGGTGTCGGACTGGCCACCAGAACCGTCAACGACGCCAGCGCTGCCGCCAGCATGTGGGCGGGTGCCATCGGATCTCCCTCGTCTCGGGGCACCGGGCGGCACGGTTACTGCCGGCGACTATAGATCCGATGTATCACCCCCGTAAAGCTTTGTAACCGTCGTTAGACGGTGGATAGATCCGACCTAAACCACTGGCTTTCGCGGGTTGGGTGACCGGCTGGTCCCGTCACTCGCCGTCCAGCGCCAGCAGGGTCGGCTGGCCGCCGGTGACGGTGACCAGCAGGCGCACCCCCGCGTGCACGCTGTCAGCGCGGGGATCGCCGGAGCATCGGGAGTCTCCCTACATTTGCCCGGCGTGACGCGCGAGATGGCTGGCCACGGCGGTGCGCGAGGCCACGCCGAGCTTGGTGAAGATGCGCGACAGGTGGGCCTCGACGGTCTTCGGGCTCATGAACAGCTGGCTGGCGATCTGCCGGTTGGTGTAGCCGTGCGCCACCAGCTCGGCGATCTCCAGCTCACGCTGGGTGAGCGGCCCGCCGTCCTTGCGCACCCGGGTCGACCTGGCGCCGTGCAACCGCTGCTGCTGCACGACGGCGGCGTGCATACCGGCCGCGCCGCAGTTGGCGAACAGCTCCTTGGCCCGGCCCAGCTGCTGCTGCGCCTCCTCACGCCGCCCGAGGTCGGCCAGCGCCGCGCCCAACACGTGGCGGGCCTGTCCCTCGAAGACCGGCAGGTGCACCTGGGCGAAGTTGTCGGCGGCTTTGCCGGCCAGCACGGCCGCGGCCGCCGCGTCCTTGCCGGCCAGCTGGGCGCGCGCGGACGCGAGCCAGGCCTGGCCGGTCCGGCCGGGCAGGTCGCCGCCGGCCACCGACGCCTCGGCCCGCCGGCCCCAGTCCAGCGCCGAGTCGACGCGGCCCAGCGCGATCTCGGCCCGCACCAGCTCGTCGAACCACAGCCGGCGCAGGGACGGGGCGTAGCCGACCTCCTCGGGATCGCCGCCGCGCATCAGCTCCTGCAAGCAGCCCTGCGGATCGCCGTTGGCCAGCCGGGCCGCGGCGAGCGCGGCCGCGCCTTCGCCGGACCACCAGTAAGCGCCGGGCTGGGTCTTCTCCACGGCCAGTTCCGCGAACTGGAGCGCGGCCTTGAGATCGCCCCGCCACAGCGCGATCTCCGACTGCCGGACGTGGATGAACTCCAGCAGCTCGGTCCGGCCGGTCAGCAGCGCCGTCTCCAGCGCCGCCTCCGCGTGCTCGGCGGCCTGGGTCAGGTCGCCGAGCCAGGCGTACACGTGGGTGAACGCCAGCTGGATGTCGGGCTGAAGATGGCTGTGGCCGGTGCGTTCGGCGAGCGCGGCGCAGCGGCGGACGTGGCGCTGCGCGTCGTAGTAGCGCTCCAGCACCAGCTCGGCCCAGGCCAGCTCCAACGTCAGGTAGAGCCGTTCGGACAGCTCGTTGTCGGACAGGCCGTCCAGCATGGCGGCGGCCCGGCGAACGTGGCCGACGGCGGACTCGAAGCGGCCGGTGTAGGTGTCGGCGGTGGCCAGGATGCTCAGGCCGATGGTCATGGTGAGCGGCCGCATCTGGTGCCGGGCCGGGGAGTCCATGGCCGCCATGACCCACGAGCGGGCGTCCTCGAACTTCGCGCACTGCAACAGACCGGCCGCGATGTCGATCCGCATGCCCAGCGCCGCACGGTCGTGCCGGTCCGGCCGACGGTCGAGCTCGCCGGTCAACAATGCGTGCGCCTCGTCGTAACGGCCGAGCAGGCGCTCCACGGTGGCGCACATGGAAACCGCGGCGCTGCGCTGGTCGCCGGGCTCCGCCGGCAGCAGGGCCAGCACCTCCTGGAGGATGCCGCGGCACTCGCTGAGCCGGCCGATCACCAGCAAAGCCCTGGCCCGCAACAACATCAGGCCACACAGCCGGGTCCGGTCGCCGGACGTCCGGGGCAGCAGGTCGATGGCCGTGCGCAGCCAGTCCACGGCCAGCGCGGGCACACTGGCCAACACCGACTCGGCCGCCTCGACGAGCACGGCGATGGCCTTGTCGTCGCCGGCGCGGGCGGCCCGCTCCACGTGGTGGGCACGCGAAGTCGCCGGCGCACCACGGCGTTCCAGCCCGGCGGCGGCCCGCGCGTGCGCGTCCAGCCGCCAGGCCGCGCGGCCCGTCCGGTACGCGGCGCTGCGCACCAGCGGATGCCGGTAGCGGAACCGGCGGGCGCTGTTCTCGGCCCGGATCAGGTCGCGGGCCACCAGCTCGTCCAGATCGGCCAGGGTGTCCGCCTCGGGCAGCTCGGCGACCTCGGCCACCAGCTCCGGATCGAACGCGTCGCCGGCCAGCGCCGCGGCCTGGGCCACCAGCAGCACTCTCGGTGTCAGGGCGGCGAATTCGGCCGACAGCGCCACCTCTGGATTACCGTCGGCGGCGACCCGGGTCAGGGCGTCGAGATAGAACGGGTTGCCGCCGCTGGCGTCGTGCAGCTGACGGGCCCGCGCCGCGTCCACGTCCGGCAGCAGCTGGCAGACTTGTTGCAGCGTCAACGGTTTCAGTTCCAGGCGCAGCCGCTCCGCCCCGGCGGCGTGCGAGAGCGCGGCGAACAGCCGCTCCGACGCCTGCCGCGGCCGGTAGCTGACGCCCAGTCGGAACCGGCCGGCTGGTGGGTGGCGGACCAGGAACTCCAGCAGCCCAACGGATCCCTCGTCGGCCCAGTGCATGTCGTCCAGCACGAGCGTGCCGCCCGCCTCGGGGCTGACCGTCTCGAGCAGCGCGCGGACCGCGCGGTAGAGCCGGTGCCGGCCGACGCCGTGCAGGTCGGCCTGGGTGGTGTCGGCGCCGTGGAAGACCGCGGTCAGCAGCTCCACCGCCGGCGTGCCGAGCTGTTCCCGCTCCGGCTCGTCGAGGCGGGCGACCCGGTCGCCCAGCGCGTCCAGGAACACCGCGAACGGCACGTGCTGCTCGAACTCGGTGGCCCGGCCGGCGAACACGGCGCCCCGGTCGCGCGCGAACTCGCCGAGCAGGCTGGTCTTGCCGATGCCCGGATCGCCGACAATTTCGATCAGCCGGGCCGGCCCCGGCGCGTGCAGCAGCGCGAGTTCGCGTTCCCGTCCGACGATCGGGCGGCTGTTCGCAGTCACTTATGTCCCCTCAGTGCGGTCCGGCAAACAATACGCACACGGGGGCCGCCGAGTTGAACGCGAACAAATGGTGGGATGGATCGACCGCCGAACGAAGTCAGGGCCAGACCGACAGCTGGGTCAGGCCGGTCAGCCGGGTCCCCTGGGCCGTGCGGACGCGCACATAGCGGGCCGAGACGGTGTCGGGCAAGGCGATTCTGGCGAACCGGCCGGGGTCCCGCGCGGTGGCGCGGACGGTCCAGCTCTTCGCGTCGTCACTGGTCTCCACGGTGAGCGCGCCACCCGGATTCGCGCGGGCGAAGACCGTGCCGACCGGCTCGGGTTTGCCGAGGTCGACGTACACCCACCCGTTCGCGGCGCATTGCGCCTGGGCGCAGGACGGGTCGGCCAACGGATGGTCGAACGCGCCGTCGGTGAGGGCGCAGGGGGATTGCTGGCCTTCCGCCACGCAGGGCTTGCCGCGGGATTCCGGCGCGCCGGCGGTGCCGCGAAATCCGATGCCCTGGCTGGTGTACCAGAGTTGGAAGGTCGTGTCGGGTCCCTCCGCGCTCGCCGCCGCCGAGATGTGCACGACACCGTTGGCGTCCTCGAACGCGCGAGCGTCCATTGTGGCCCCGGGATCGGCCGCGCCCGACCAGATTTCCTGCCCGTCGGCCGAGAAATGCGCGGTGTACTCGTTCACGCTCCTGAATGGAGTCCAGTCGAGCGTCACGGTTGTCGCGTCGCCGCCGGCCGAGACGTGATCGGGCTCCCAGAAGCGCAGCACCGGCACGGTCAGCTCGGTGCGCTGGATCTGGAAGCTCGCCCGCACGCTCGGACCGTCCACTTGGGATACTTTCGCCGGCAGCTGGGCGGTCAGGTCGAAGTTCGTCGCGGTGTTGAAGGTGCCCTGCACGTCCGACCCGCTCATGTGGACGGTGTACGTGCCGGTGGCGTCGGTTTGCGTGCGCTGCAACAGTTTGCAGAGCGGCGGCGGGTCGTCGGCCAGGCAGGCCGTGCCGAGCGTCGCCGCGACCGGGATGCCCTGGAAGGCCAACTCGCCGAGATCGGGGATGCGGGTCAGCGCCAGCCGCAGTCCGCCGGCCGGCGTGCCGTTCTGGCGGTCGACCCGGCCGGTCAGCGTCACCTTGGCGGCGGCCGGCACCTTGCTCTGGGCGCAGCCGGCGGCCGACACCCCAACGACCAGCGCCGCGACGATCAGCAGCGTCGCGAGCCGCGTCCTGTGCATGGCGCGGATCGTAGGGCCGTTCGGTACAGGACGGAGGCGGTTTGACTCTTGTTGTGGAGTACTGTGACTTCAGTGACGAGTGAAAACAGTGGGAATGCGATGATGGTGGTTCAACGTTCAACATTTCGCCAGGGCAGCATCGGGAGAAGGGGACAGCATGACCACACCCGTGGAGTTCGGGCCCGTGGAGTTCGGGGTCGACACCTTCGGCGACCTCACCAACGACGCCGAGGGCAACCGCAAGTCGTACGCGCAGGTGCTGCGCGACGTCGTCGACGAGGCGGTGCTGGCCGACCAGGTCGGCATCGACTACTTCGGCGTCGGCGAGCACCACCGGGACGACTTCGCCGTCTCCGCGCCCGAGGTGGTGCTGGCCGCGATCGCCGGCCGCACCCAGCGCATCAAGCTCGGCACCGCGGTGACCGTGTTGAGCTCCGACGACCCCGTCCGGGTGTTCGAGCGCTTTGCCACGCTCGACGCCGTGTCCAACGGCCGGGCCGAGATCACTCTGGGCCGCGGCTCGTTCACCGAGTCGTTCCCGCTGTTCGGCTACGACCTCGCCGACTACGAGGTGCTGTTCAGCGAGAAGATCGACCTGATGGCCCACCTGCTCACCGAGCAGCCGGTCAGCTGGCAGGGCACGGTCCGGCCGCCGCTGACCAACGTCAACGTCTTCCCCAAGACCGAGAGCGGCCGCATCAAGACCTGGGTGGGCGTGGGCGGCAGCCCCGAGTCCGTGGTCCGCGCGGCCAGCTACGGCATGCCGCTGACGCTGGCCATCATCGGCGGCGACCCGGCCCGGTTCGCGCCGTATGTGGACCTTTATCACCGGGCGCTGGAGCAGGTCGGCCTGGAGCGGCTGCCGGTGGCCGTGCACTCGCCCGGCTTCATCGCCGACAGCGACCAGGAGGCGGCCGACCTGGTGTGGCCGCACACCCGGAAGATGCACGACCGGATCGGGCGTGAGCGCGGCTGGCCGCCCATGACCCGGGCCCAGTACGACGGCGAGATCGCCCATGGCTCCCAGTACATCGGGGCGCCGGAGACGATCGCCCGCAAGATCGCCCGGACCGTGCAGACGCTGGGCGTGCAGCGGTTCGACCTGAAGTACTCGAACGGGACCATCCCGCACGAGGAGGCCATGCGGAACCTGGAGCTCTACGGCACCAAGGTCATTCCGCTGGTTCGCGAGCTCCTCGCCGCTGCCGAGTGATCTCGGGCGGCGTGGCCCTCAGGTCCGCCAGCACTCTGACCAGGTCGCGGTCCTCGATGTCGCTGCTGCCGTAGAGGCGGGGGTGCGGCATCGCGGGGCCGCGGCGGAAGGCGTCGCGCAGGCGCCGGGTGAAGTGGTTCGTCGTCATGGCGTTAAGTGTGCGCTGATTGAATTCCTGCCAACAGTGGCAGGAGAGTTGAGGTTGCACAAAATCCTGCCATGTATGCTGGCGGCGTGTTGAGGTCCGTGGCCGCGCTCGTGGTGGACGGGGTCGCCCCGTTCGAGTTCGGCGTGGTCTGTGAGGTGTTCGGCATCGACCGGACCGACGACGGCGTGCCGCCCTTCGACTTCCGGGTGTGCGCCGAGCGGCCCGGCGAACCGGTGCGGACCAGCGTCGGCGTGTCGCTGACGCCGGACCGGCCGCTGTCCGATCTGGTGTCGGCCGACCTCGTCGCCGTGCCGGCGTGCACCATTCGCGACGAGTACCCGCCGGCCGTCCTGGACGCGCTGCGGGCGGCCGCCGACCGGGGCGCGATGCTGCTGTCGGTGTGCAGCGGCGGTTTCGTGCTCGGCTCCGCCGGGCTGCTGGACGATCGGGCCTGCACGGTGCACTGGCGGTACGCCGAGTCGTTCCAGCGGCGGTTCGCCAAGGCCCGCGTCGACGCCGACGTCCTCTATGTCGACGACGGCAACCTGATCACCAGCGCCGGCACCGCCGCCGGCATCGACGCGTGCCTACACATCGTGCGCCGTGAGCTCGGCTCGCGGGTGGCCGCGCTGATCGCCCGGCGCATGGTCGTCGCCCCGCAGCGCGACGGCGGTCAGCGGCAGTTCGTCGAGATGCCGGTGCCGGAGTGCACCGCGGACAGCCTGCAGCCGGTGCTGCTGTGGATGCTGGAGACGCTGACCGAGGAGCACACCGTCGCCGAGCTGGCCGCCCGGGCCGCCATGTCCGAGCGGACCTTCGCCCGCCGCTTCGTCGCCGAGACCGGCACCACGCCGCACCGCTGGCTGACCACGCAGCGCGTGCTGCACGCCCGGAATCTGTTGGAGCAGAGCTCCTTCGGCGTGGACGAGATCTCCCGGCTGGCCGGCTTCGGCACGCCGGCCCTGCTGCGCCACCACTTCCAGCGGGTCATCGGCGTCACGCCGACGGACTACCGCCGCTCCTTCTCGGCCTGAGCTGTCCGTCGATGCACGTCAGGGTTTCGTCGAGCGGGCGATCAGCGCGTCGTCCTTGATCACGGCGAACAGGCCCGCGGTGGTCGGGCCGCTGACCACCTGGTTGCCGATGACCGCGATCCTCACGGGCGGTCCTTCCGGTAGAAGTCGTCGGCTGACACGGTTTCCGGCACGCCGAGCTCGGTCGCCACGGCCGTGATCGCCTGCTCGGCGATGGCCAGGTCGACGTGGCCGTCGGTGGTGTAGTGCGGGGCGACGAACTTGTCGTGCTGCCGACGTAGGCGGCGTCGATCGTGCCGTCGGCCAGGTGACGCAGGTCCAGGCCGTAGTCGCCGGGCGCGCGGACGACGCACGCCACGTCGCGATCAGGGTCGAGACCGGCCTGGCGCAGCACGATGCGGGCGAAGCAGCCGGGCGCGGTGTGCGCCGGGTGCACGGCGAGTCGTTGTCCGGCCAGGTCTTGCAACGTCGTCAGGCCGGGTCGGGCGAGGAACCAGAACAACGGGCTGTGGGTGTTGACGGTCAACGCGGTCCGCCCCTCAGTACATCGCCATGCCGCCGTTGACGGCGGTCGTGCTGCCGGTGATGAAGTCGTTGTCCTCGCTGGCGAAGAAGGCCACCGCCTGGGCCACGTCCCGGGGACGGGCCAGGCGGCCGATCGGCGTCGCGGCCACCTGGCGCTTGGTCAGGTCGTCGTCGAAGACGCTCGCGGAGATGCGGGTTTCGGCCACCGGGCCGGGTTCGACGATGTTGACGGTGAAGCCCAGCGGGCCGAGTTCCTGTGCGAGGTAACGGGCGAACTGCGCCAGCGCCGCCTTGGCCGTGCCCAGCGCGATCATGCCCGCACGGGGACGGCGGCTCAGGACCCGTGCCGATGAAGATGATCCGCCCGCCGTGGTCGGTCATGTGGGGGAGGACCGCCTTGGTCACGACATAGGCGGCCTTGAGCTCGTCCTCGAGCTTGCCGCCCAGCTCCGGCCAGGTCATGTCCTGGAACGGCTTGATCGCGTACGGGGTGAGTGCGTTGTGCACCGCCACGTCCACGCCGCCCCAGGTGTTCCGGACGCGCTCGACCACGGCCTGCACGGCGGCGGGGTCGCGCACGTCCGCCTGCACCGCGACGGCCGTGCCGCCGGCCTTCTCGATAGCGGCCACGACTTCGTCGGCGGCATCATGGTTGTGCAGGTAGTTGACTACCACTCGCATTCCTCGTGAGGCCAGCAGCCGCGCGGTTTCCGCGCCGATGCCGCTGCTCGCGCCGGTGACCAACGCCACCGGTTCCCCAGCCATTGTGTCTCCTTCGATTACGGGCGGTCCTCCCGGATCGCTCCGTGCAGCACGGTGTCCACGGTGATGCGCAGCAGATCGGCGGCGGTGCGGTTCAGCTCGCCGGGCAGCCGCGAGGTCAGCAGCCGCTCCAGGGCGCCGCGGGTGATCTCGCCCAGCAGTTCCGGCGGCGCCGACAGCAGCCCGTCGCGGTGGCCCTCCTGGAACAGTGCGTCCAGCGGCTGATAGACCACGGCCTCGAACCGCTGCTCCACGTGCCGCCGCACCTCGGGATCGCCGCCACGGCCGGCGGCCAGCTGTGGCGCGCCGACCCGGGTCAGCTCGCCGCAGGCGGCGAGCAGGAACCCCCGCATCCGCTCCGCGTACGACCGGCCCCGCGTCTCTTGCTCCGCCGCCAGCACCGCCCGCTCGATCGCCCCGAACTGCCGGTCCAGCACCGCCGACAGCAGCGCCTCCCGGTCCGGGAAGTGCCGGTAGATCGTCTTCTTGCTCATCCCCAGCTCACGGGCCAGCTCGTCCATGCTGACCCGGCCCGGCCCCAGGAACAGCCGGCTCGCCGCGGCCAGGATGCGGTCCGCCGAGGAAACTGAAGAAACTATTTCGGTTTCCATAGTTTCCAGGGTGCTCCGCGAGAGTCACGCTGTCAAGCCGGGCCGATGTCACAGTCGGCCGCCGGGCTGTGTCCAACCAGGTGACGGCAGTTCGACGAGGGAGGACATCGTGAAGACCATCGAGGTCGAGGACTCGGTCATGGCGTACCGGGAGGCCGGCGCGGGGGACACGACGATCGTGTTCCTGCACGGCAACCCGACGTCGTCGTATCTGTGGCGCAACGTCATCCCGGTGCTGGCCGACCGGGCGAGGTGCCTGGCGCCGGACCTGATCGGCATGGGCGACTCGGGCAAGCCGGACATCGGCTACCGGTTCGTGGATCACGTGCGGTACCTGGACGCCTGGTTCGACGGGCTGGGCCTGGACGACGTGGTGATCGTCGGCCAGGACTGGGGCGGGGCGCTGGGCCTGGACTGGGCGCGCAGGCACCCGGACCGGGTGCGGGGCCTGGCGCTGGTCGAGACGTTCCTGCGGCCGTTGAGCTGGGCCGAGCTGCCGCCGCTGGGCCAGGACCTGTTCCGGCGGATGCGATCGCCGGAGGGGGAGCAGATGGTGTTGCGGGACAACCAGTTCATCGAGTTCAACCTGCCGTTCGGGGTGCAGTCGGGGCTGGCGGCGGCCGATCACGACGAGTACCGCCGGCCCTACCCGGACGAGCGGTCGCGGCGGCCGCTGCTGGCCTGGCCCCGGGAGATCCCGTTCGACGGGGAGCCGGCCGACGTGCATGATCGCGTCGTCGCGTACGGGGAGTGGCTGGCGGCGACGCCGGCGGTGCCGAAGCTGGTGATGACGGTGGAGAACGGGGTCGGTATGGGATCGGCGGACACGGCGACCTGGGCCAAGGAGACCTTCGCCGCGACCACGGTGGTGTCGGTCGGGCCGGCCGGGCACCACGCGCCGGAGGACCAGCCCGAGGCCATCGGCCGGGCCGTCGCGTCCTGGCTGTGGGCATGAGCGACCTCGTCGCCCGCGCCGTCGACGGGGATCAGGATGCGCTGCGGGAGATCGTGCACGAGCTGCGCGATCCCCTGTACCGGCTGGCGCTGCGCATGGTGTGGCGGCCGGCCGACGCCGAGGACGCCACCCAGGACATCCTGATCCAGGTGATCACCCGGCTGTCCTCGTTCCGCGGCGAGGCCAAGCTGCTCACGTGGGCGTACCGGATCGGCGTGAACTACCTGCTCAACCTGCGCCGCAAGACGCCGCAGGAGGCGCGGGAGCTCAGCCTGGACGACTTCCGGGCCAACCTGGCCGAGGGGCTGGCCGACGAGGACTACGCCGGTCCCGATGCCGAGCTGCTGGCCCATGAGGTGCGGCTGTCGTGCACACAGGCGGTGTTGCAGTGCCTGGAACGGTCCGAGCGGATCGCCTTCGTGCTCGGCGACGTCTTCGAGCTGACGTCCACCGAGGCGGCGTGGGTGCTGGACATCTCGGCCGCCGCGTATCGGAAGCGGCTGGAGCGGGCTCGGGAGCGGCTGCGGGCGTTCATGAGCTCGACCTGCGGAATCGTGACCACCGCCGGGTTCTGTCGCTGCGCCCGCCGGGTTGAGCAGGCCGTGTCGGTCGGCCGCATCGACCCGGCCGCGCCGACGTTGGTCGGGCACGCCGTCAACGGCCGTGGCGTTCGCGAAGCCGCGGCACAGCTGCACCGGCTGCACGACGCCGCCGCCGTGCTGCGGGCCCACCCCGACTACGCGGCCCCGCGCGATCGCACCGACGCCATCGTCGGCCTGCTGAGCTCTGGGGCGTTTCCGCTGCTCGAGTAGGAGGTTGCGCTACCCAGGGATGATTCGCGGATCAGCTGCCGGTATGACGTCAACGCGGGGCGGGCGTTCCTATTCTTCGGGTGTATACCGGAGGAGGGAACCATGGACGTCTACCGGCTGGCCACGCTCGGCCTCGCGGGGCTCCGGAGGCCGCTCGACCGGCTCGCCGGGCGCTGGCGTCCAGACGAGCGGGCCAGCGAATGGGCACTGGGCCTGCGCTTCCCGCGCGAGGACCTGTCCGGCCTCGACGTCGGCGCGCGACTGGCGTTCGTCGCCGCCCGCGCCGACGCCTTACGGAATCACGGCATCACCATCGGGCTCACCTCCGGCGGACGGACCGCGGCCGAACAGCAGGTCCTGTTCGACGCGGCCGTCGCCGAGCACGGCAGCGAATCCGCCGCGCGCCAATGGGTTCTGCCTCCGTCGGAGTCCCTGCACGTGCGGGGTCGCGCCCTCGACATCCGACCGCGCGAGGGC
>DASWRQ010000169.1:0-11515 GCA_036403095.1 Kutzneria sp.
CAGGTCGCGCGGGCGCACGGCGAGCCGGTGGCCGACGCCGACTCGGCGACCCTGGCCAAGCTGTACGAGCGCTGCGCCGACATCATGTTCCCGAACGAGCTGCGGGACGGCGGCGTGACGGCGCTCGACGACGAGCTGCTGGAACTGACCATGCGGCAGAACTTCGCCGTGGTCATGGTCCGGATGGCCGGCACGCTGGACGGATACCGGTGCCCGTGCACCGAGATCCACGCCGGCTGGTCGGACGGCCTCGGCGTGACGCTGACCGAGAACAGGGCGACGGGCTGCCTGCGGCACGGGGATCCCGCGTGTCGCCTGCTCATGCGCGTCGGAGGGAGAGGCTGATCATGCGGGTGCTGCTGGCCGGTGCGACCGGGGTGATCGGGCGGGAGCTGCTTCCGTTGCTGCGGAAAGCCGGCCACCATGTGACCGCCCTGGCCCGCGGCACATCCCATGACCTGGACGCGGACGCCGTGGTCGCCGCGGACCTGTTGGACGGGCCCGGGCTGACGGCCGCCGTCGCCTCGGCGCGACCGGAAGTCGTTCTGCACCAGGTGACCGCGCTGCGGCCGGCCAGCGGCGACACCCGCTGGGAAGTCTTCGAACGGACCGCGCACGTGCGCCGCGTCGGCACGGCCAACCTGGTCGACGCGGCCCGTGCCGCCGGCGCGCGGCGGATCGTGGCGCAGAGCATCGCTTTCGCCACGGCCCCGGTCGGCGGTCCCGTGCTCGACGAAAGCGCGCCGCTGTACGGCAACGCGCCCGATGCCACCTGGGCACTGACCGTGCAGGCCGTGGCGGCGCTGGAAGACACGGTGCTCGGGGCGTCCGACATGGTGCCGATCGTGTTGCGGTACGGCAGTTTGTACGGGCAGCACACCCTGTACGACGCGACCGGGGCCATCGGGCAGGCCGTGCATCTCGGCCGGCTGCCGCTGGTCGGTGACGCAGCCGGGCTGACGTCGTTCGTGACCGTACGAGATGCGGCCCTGGCCGCCGTGCTGGCGGTCGGACACCCCGCCACCGGCGTGTTCAACATCGTCGACGACAAGCCAGCGGCGGCCAGTTCCTGGTTGCCCGGCTACGCCGACCTGCTCGGCGCGCCGAAGCCCAAGCGGATTCCCGTGGACCTGGGGGAGCGGCTGCTCGGCTGGTACGGGGCGTACCAGCAGACCCGACAGCGGGGCGCCGCCAACGCCAAGGCCCGCCGCGAGCTCGGCTGGAGGCCGACGGCGCCGAGCTGGGAAGACGGTGTCTGCCAAGCCCTGTCGGAGGTGTCCCGGTGAGGATCTGCGTCGTCGGGGCCGGTCCACGCGGCACGTCCGTGCTGGAACGGATCGTCGCCAACCGAGCGCCGGGCGTGCCGGTCGAGGTGCACGTGATCGACCCGTACCCGCCGGGCGCGGGCAGCGTGTGGCGGATCAGCCAGCCCGACGCGTTGCTGATGAACACCGTGGCATCGCAGGTCAGTCTGTACACGGACGACAGCGTGGTGCTCGAGGGGCCGATCGTGCCGGGACCGAGTCTGCACGAGTGGGCCGAAGGCGTCATCGGCGACGAGTACCCGGAGCAGGTGCGGGCCGAGGCCGCCGATCTCGGACCGGACACGTACCCGAGCCGGGCGTTGTACGGCTACTACCTGGAATGGGTGTTCACGCGGTTGGTCGCCGATTCGGGCGATGTGTCGGTGACGGTGCACCGCGGCACTGCCGTCGCCGTCGACGACCAACCCGACGGCCGGCAGACCGTGCGGCTCAAGAACGGCTCCACTGTGGACGGTCTCGACGCGGTGGTGCTGGCGTTGGGGCACGGGCCGGTCGTGCTCACCGAGGAGGAGACGCGGCTGCGGGACTTCGCGGCGGAGCGGGCGCTGACCTACATTCCGCCGAGCAATCCGGCCGACCTGGACCTGTCCCGGATCGAACCGGGGGAGAAGGTGGCGCTGCGGGGGCTGGGGCTGAACTTCTTCGACTACCTGGCGCTGTTCACGGAGGGCCGCGGCGGTCGCTACGAGCGCACCGAGGACGGGTTGGTCTACCACTCGTCCGGCCTGGAACCCTCGCTGTACGCCGGATCGCGGCGCGGCGTCCCGCACCACGCCCGTGGCGAGAACCAGAAGGGCCCGGTCGGCCGACACCGGCCGGTTTTCCTCACGCCGTCGGTGATCGAGCGGCTCCGCGCGTCCGGCCGGGTCCGCTTCATGCACGACGTGTGGCCGCTGATCGACAAGGAGGCCCGCGCCGTCTACTACGCCACGCTGCTGGCCGACCGGCTGACACCGGTGCAGCTGGCGGAGTTCTCCCGGCGGCACGGGCAACTTCTGCGCTCCGGCGAGGACGACGACGCACTGCTGGCGCGGTTCGGTGTGGTGGCGGAAGAACTGTGGAACTGGGAACGGATCGCCAAGCCCTACGGTGAGAAGGCGTTCGCCGACCAGGCCGACTACCAGCGCTGGCTGCTCGGCTATCTGCGTTCCGACGCGCGGGAGGCCAAGCGCGGCAACGTGTCCAGTCCGCTGAAGGCGGCACTGGACACGCTGCGGGACCTGCGTAACGAGATCCGGCTGGTCGTCGACCACGGTGGCATCACCGGTGGCTCCTACCGTGACGAGCTGGCCCGCTGGTACACGCCGTTCAACGCCTTCCTGTCCATCGGGCCGCCGCTGCGCCGGATCGAGGAGATGACCGCGCTGTTGGAGGCCGGGGTGCTCCGCGTGCTCGGCCCCGGCGTGCGCGTCCGTCTCGCCGAGACGTTCATGGTCGACGCGACGTCGGTGCCGGCCCCGCCGATCGCCGTCACCACGCTCATCGAGGCCCGGATTCCCGACGTCGACCTCAGCCGCAGCGCCAATCCACTGCTGCGGTACCTGAAGGCCGCCGGGCAGTGCCGCTCGTTCCACATCCCCGACGAGGGTTCCGAGTCCTTCGAGAGCGGCGGCGTGGCCGTCACCGGGCGTCCCTACCACGTGATCGACGCCGCCAACCGGCCCCATCCCGCCCGGTTCGCCTATGGCGTGCCCACCGAGTACGTTCACTGGGTGACCGCCGCCGGTATCCGTCCCGGCGTCGGCTCGGTGACGCTGGAGGATTCCGACGCCATCGCACGGGCCGCGCTGGCCGTACGGCCACCGCGTCCGATGCAGGACGGGCGGATGGCGGAGGTTGGGAGGCTGGCGTGACCGGTACCGATTCTGGACTGCTGGCGCCCACCTGGGCCGGCACGCCGGTGGCGGCCGAGACCGACGACGAGGCGTGGCTGCGGGCCATGGTCGACGTCGAGGCCGCCCTGGCCCGGGCCCAGGCCCGGCTCGGCATCGTGCCCGACAGCGCCGCCAAGGCCATCTCGGCCGTTTCCGCGTCCCAGTTGGACATCGTCCAGCTGGCCGTCGATTCGCGCGGGGCCGCCAACCCCGTTGTCGCCTTCGTGCCGGCGCTCATGAAGCTGGTGCCGCCCGAGGTCGCCGAGCACGTGCATCGGGGCTCCACCAGTCAGGACATCCTCGACAGCGCGACGATGCTGGTCGTACAGCGGGTTCGGACTCTGCTGTTGGCCGACCTCCGGCGCTGCGCCGCGGCGTTGGCTGGGCTGGCGGCCGATCACCGCTCGACCCTGATCGCCGGGCGGACCCTGACCCAGCATGCCGTGCCCACCACCTTCGGGTTGAAGGCCGCCGGCTGGCTGTCGCTCGTGCTCGACTGCATCGACCGCCTTGAGGCATTGGTGCTGCCGGCCGAGCTCGCCGGCGCCGCCGGAACCCTTGCCGCGTATGTGGAGTACGGCCGCCAGGCCGGTGTTTCCGGTGGTGTGCCGCTGATCGCCCCCTTCGCCGAGGAGCTCGGGCTCGCCGAGCCGGTCGGCCCGTGGCACACCCTTCGCACGCCGATCATGGATGTGGGCAACGCACTCCAGTTCACCGCCGGCGCCCTGGGCAAGATCGGCATCGACGTGCAGGTGCTGTCCCGTACGGAAATCGGCGAGGTCGCCGAGCCCGCCGCCGACGGTCGGGGTGCGTCCTCGGCCATGCCCCAGAAGCGAAATCCGGTGCTGGCCACGTTGATCGTCACCGCCGCGCGGCAGGTTGCCGCCCAGGTGTCCGTGTTGGCCGCCAGCATGGTCGCCGAGGACGAGCGGCCCGGCGGGGCCTGGCATGCCGAGTGGCAGACGCTCCGGGAGGCGCTCCGTCTGGTCGGCGGCGCGACCTTCACCGCCGCGGAGTTGTTGGAGGGCTTGGAGGTTTTCCCCGAGCGCATGGCGGCCAACCTCGCCCTTTCCGGCGGCGCCATCGTCAGCGAACGCCTCAATGTCGCGTTGGCGCCGGTGTTGGGCAAGGCCGCCGCCAAGAAGGTGCTCGCCGAGGCGTCCCGCGAGGCCGCGGCCACCGGGAAGTCGTTGCGCGAGGCCCTGGCCGGCCGCATCGAAGCCGAGCTGCCGTTGGACGACCTGTTGGATCCCGCGCAGTACATCGGCGACGCGCCGGCATTGGTGGACCGGGTGTTGCGGCGGTACGAACCTGGCGGTAAGTAGCGGCTCCGGCACGAAACTTGCTGGTTCCAACCGCTCCCGGCGGCGCTAGCGTGGATACGCCGAAAGGCTCGGGTCCCGCAGGGGGCGGGACGCGAATCGGAAGGGGGCACACCATGAATCTGAGGTTCGTCACTGCGTCGCTGAGCGTCGCAGCGCTGAGCGTGGGTGCGGTCGTCCTGGGTGGCGGGGTGGCCAACGCCGCGCCGGCGGCCACCGCGACCACGGCGTCGGCTATGGCGCCGCAGAGCTCGTACGACTGCATTCAGTGGGTGGAGGCGTTCGGCTGGCTGTACAGCGACGACCGCCAGCGAGCGTGCGACCTGGGCGAGGCCGGTCACACGTCCGCCTGCGCGGACCTGCTGGAGGACACCGGCATGAGCAACTTCGAGTCCGTCGTCTCCTGCGCCGCCGCCGACGACTGATGTCCCGGTCGGACGGCCCGGCGCCGTTGGGCCGTCCGACCTCATTTTCTGCCTGCCGGTGTCGGTGTTCGCGGCGTCCAGCACCGTCGCGAATGGACGGTTGTTGGTGTCCGGCGGCATCCAGGACGGCAGCCTCACCAACGCTCGACGCCGCCTCATTGGCCCAGCCCGGCGCGCCACCGATTCCGGGGGCGACCGTGCAGATCGACACCTGGGCGGCGTCGTACACGCTCAAGACCGACGCCGGCGGGAACTACCTGCTGTGGCTGGATAACCGGAACAACCCGCTGACGCTGATCGTCGCGCGGAACGGCTGGCAGCCGCAGACACGGCAGGTGAAGATCACCAAGGGCAGGTCGGTGACCGCCGATTTCGCCCTGAAACCTGTGTCCTGCTGAGGTTTGGCGTGAGGAAGGCCCCCGCTGCCGCGGGGGCCTTCCCTTGTCTCACGGCGTGTTGTTGGCCAGCGCGACCAGGCGCGTCGCCGAGCCGTTGAACTGGTCCTGGTCGCCGGGGAACGTGCCGCTGTCGGCGAACTGCCAGAACGTCCAGGTGCCCCAGCCCGCCGGCAGGGTGCCCACGCTGGTGCTGTAGCGGGCGATGAACAGCGGGTTGGTCTGGCTCAGGCCGCTCCAGTTGCCGGTGCACTTGGTCCACCAGTCGGTGGTGGTGTACACCGTGGCCCAGCGCGTGGTCTTGGCGTGCACCTCGTTGTTGAACGCCGTGATCCAACTGCGCATCGAGGTCTGGGTCAGGCCGTAGCACTGGTCGCCGCTGGGGGCGTATTCGATGTCCAGCATGGGCGGCAGGGTCTTGCCGTCCTTGGACCAGCCGCCGCCGTGCGCGACGAAGTAGTCCGCCTGGGCCGCGCCGCCGGACAGGTTCGGGCGGGCGAAGTGGTAGGCGCCGCGGATCAGGCCCGCGTTGTAGGAGCCGTTGTACTGGTGGGAGAAGGTCGGGTCGGTGTAGGTCGTGCCCTCGGTGGCCTTGACGTAGGCGAACTTCGCGCCCTTCGACGCGACCGAGGCCCAGTCCACGGTGCCCTGGTAGTGGCTGACGTCCAGGCCCGGCAGGCCGGCCAGCGGCGCGAAGCCCGTCTTGCCCGCGCCTTCGTGCTTGGCCACCTCCGAGCCCGCCCAGTGCAGGGCCGGGTCGTCCGGGTCCGTGGCCGCGGTGGCCGTGGTGGCTGTGGTCAGGAGTAATAGGCCGGCCAGCACGCCGGCGATTCGACTGGTGCGCATGTGCGACTCCCCAAGTCCGGCGCGGCCGGCAGGGGTGTGCGGCCGCGTTGATCGCATCGTGGCCGATCGGCAACCACAGGGCCAGAGTTTCGGTGAATTAGTCACCTTTCGAGGAAGGTGATATCTACATGCTAGAGTGGCAGTATCACTGGCGAGCAGGGGAGGTGCGGTGGCCGAGCGCAAGGGCGTGCTGCTCAGGTTGGACCCCGCCGTCCACGACGCCCTGGCCCGCTGGGCCGCGGACGAGCTGCGCAGCACCAACGCCCAGATCGAGTTCCTGCTCCGCAAGGCCCTCGTCGACGCCGGCCGCATGCCTTCCGGCGTGGGCGGCATTCCCCGCCGCGGCCGCCCGCCCAAGGACACCCCCGGCGCCTCCCGCTGACCGCCACGCCGAGCATAGATTCGAATGTCACATGCGCGTCGTACTTGCCTCTCTGAGCCACATCCGGACCGCATGTGACACAAAAAGGGCGGCCCCCGGACGGTGGTGTCCGGGGGCCGCCCTTGCGGTGGTCAGTTGCGGGTGATGGTGAAGGTGCTGGTCGTGTTCCTGATGTCGATGAAGTTGTTGGACAGCTTCAGGTTGGTGAAGGTGGCCGAGCCGACCGCCGGGCCCTGGCCGGCTTCGGGCAGCTCGTTGGCCCAGATGCCGAAGCCGGACTTGGCGTTGTAGGCGTCGCCGGACTGCTGGGCGCCGCTGATGGACACGTTGGTCAGCACCGTGTCGGTGATGGGTTGCAGCGGCGAGCCGCCGACGTAGTCGGTCTGGAACATGATGCCGCTGTAGGTGGGGTTGACGATGTCGACATCGCTGACGCGGATGCCCTGGAACTTCTGGTTGGCCGAGAACATCCAGATGCCCGGGAAGGTCTGCGCGCCCCAGAAGTGGCCGCCGGCCCGGACGATGGAGACGTTCTGGATGGTGGTCGGATCCGGCCCGAAGTCCTTCATCGGGTAGCCGAAGTTGAGGCTGCTGACGGTGATGCCGGCGTAGGTCAGCATGTCGGCCACGTAGAGGTTGCGGAACGTGTTGTCCTCGCCGCCGTAGACGGCGAAGCCGGCGGCCCGCCAGGTGAGCACGGCGGTCAGGTTCTCGAACACGTTGCCGGTCTCGTTGCCACCACCGGCGTCGGTGGCGGCGAACATGGCGAAGCTGTCGTCACCGGTCGACCGGGCCTCGTCGTTGACGATGTGGTTGTTGGAGCTGCCGTTGGTCATGTTCACGCCGTCGGCGAAGGTGTCCCGGATCCGCGAGTTGGAGATGGTGATGTTCTGCACGTTCTGGCCCCAGAACAGGCACATCTGGTGCTCGATCCAGATGTTGTCCAACGTGATGTTGGAGACGTTGGACAGGTTGAACACCTTGCCCGGGCCGTCCTGCCGGCTGTTCCAGTTGCCGAAGAAGGCGAGGCCGGACACCTTGGACCCGTTGGCGCTGCTCTGGATGTCGATGCCGACGTCGGTGTTGGTCTGCCCGCTCGGCGACAGGAACCGGGTGTACCAGGGGCCGGCGCCGACGACGGTGACGGCCTTGCCGTAGATCGTCATCTTGGAGCTGATCGAGTAGTCGCCGGCCGGCAGGTACACGCCGGTCAGGGTGGTGTCCTGGCGCACCTTGTCGAGCGCGCTCTGCACGGCCTGCTGGGTGAAACCGGTGGGCACGGCGTAGTGCGTGGGATCCGGGTTCGCCTGTGCGGTGGCCAGTTCCAGGTTGACGAAGTCGATCGCGAAGTTCCCGGCGTTCGACGCGTCCTTCTGCAGCTTGATCTTGTGACCGGCCGGCACGGTGGTGCCGAGCAGCACGTTGGCCTCGTCGTAGATGTGCCGCGGGGCCCCGGCGCCGGGGTCGTTGCCCGGCCCCGCCTCCGCGCCGTACAGCCACGCGTACTGCGAGGTCAGGCTGATCGGCTTGAGCAGCGTGCCGTCCACGTAGATGTCCAAAGTGGACGTGGTGCCGTCGGGAATGGAGAAGCGGGTGACGAGGGTGTTGGTGGCCTCACGGGTGGTGAACTCGACCGAGGAGCCGGTGGAGTTCAGCGTGACGGCCTGCCGGCCGGACGCCTCGCCGGCCAGGTCGCCGATCGTCCGGTTAGGACTGAGCACGGCCGCGCCGCCGGCCAGCACGCCGGATTCCGCCTCGTACGAGTCGTACGGCATGTTGGCGCCGCGACCGACGAACAGGCTGGACGTGCTGGTGTTGTTGGCCTGCTTGACCGGCAACTCGTTGGCGTCGTTGGCCACGGTGGTGGTGATGGTGTAGTTGCCGTTGGCCGCGGTCCAGCTACCGACGCTCACCGGGCTGGCCGTCGCGCCGGCGTTGATCACGCCGCTGAACGAGCCGGTCAGTGTGGCCACGGTCGAACCGCTGGACGCGTTGGCGACCTTGACGGTGATGGCGTGCGCGCCGCTGGCCGACGCGACGGTGCCCTGGTTCTTCAGCGTCACCGAGAACTGCACCGGGTTGCCCGTCGACGGGTTGCTCGGCGTCCAGTTCGTGGTGGCCACCAGGTCGCTGCTCTGCACCGGTGTGACCACGAGCGCGGTCGGGTTGGTGTAGGAGTTGTTGGCCTCGTTCTGCTCGATGACCTTGTTGGACTCGTCCACCTTGGCGGTCAGCTGGTACGAGCCGGCGTCGCGGGTGCCGATGGACGCCGACACGGTGCTGGACGCGCCCGCGGCCAGCGCGCCGACCTGCGCGGTGCCGACCTTGGTGGTGCCGAGGTAGAAGTTGACGTCGGTCGCGCCCGCGGCCTGCGGCCCGGCGTTCTTGACGGTCGCGCTGGCCGTGATCGAGTCGGTCTCGACCGGCGAGGCCGGCGTCCACGAGGACCCGGTGACGGTCAGGTCCGGGTTGGGCGCGGGCACGCCGAACACCTGGAACTCGGCCGCCTGGCCGCCGCCCGCGCCGGAGTTCGCGGTGAACTTCAGCTGCACGTCGGCGACGCGCGCGGACACCGGGATGCTGACGGTGTTGCCGGAGGCCGGGTCGAACGAGTACGACCGCGCCGCGACCAGGCTGGTGAAGCCGGTGGCGCTCTGCTCGCGGCCGAGCACCTCGATGGTCTGCGTGCGCGGACCCCAGGCGCTGGCCGGGTTCAGCTTGACCACGACGGAACTGGTGTCCGCGTTGGACCCCAGCTGGGTGGTCAGAGTCTGCGGGTACGTGCCGCCGGCGCCTTCCCAGTAGGTGGTGACGTCGTTGTCGTTGGCGTTGGTGGCCACGAAGTTCAGCGTCGTCGAGGACGCGGTGATCGGCTTGCCCACGGCCAGGTTCGAGCCGGGGTCGCCGGTGCCCGTGCCGGTGCGGGTGACGGTGTTGCTGTTACCCGACTGGTTGCCGGCGGCGTCGTGCGCCCGCACGAAGTAGCTGACGGTCGCGGTGTCCGGCTGGCTGTCGGTGTAGCTCAGCGTGGTGCCGGAAACGCTGGTGCGCAACGAGTTGTTGGCGTAGACGTCATAACCGGTGACGCCGGTGTTGTCGGTCGAGGCGTTCCAGGTCAGCTTGATCTGCCCGGAAGCCGGCTGCGTGTAGGCCAGGCCGCTCGGCGCGGTCGGCGGCTGCGTGTCGCCGCTGGCCGGGCCGTACACCTCGAACTCCGAGATCTGGCCGGCGGGCCAGCCGGTGTTGCCGGTGATGTTCAGCCGCACGTACCGGGTGGTGACCGGGGTGTAGTTGATCGTCACGGTGTTGTTGGCCGCCGGGTCGAAGCTGTAGCCGGCGGACGCGACGATCTGCGAGAAGTTGCTGCCGTCGGTGCTGCCCTGCACGGCCAGCGTCTGGGTGCGTGCGCCCCAGCCCGAGGTCGGCAGCTTGAGCACGATCTGGGTGCTGCTCACCGACGCGCCGAGGTCGACCTGCAACCACTGCGGGAAGGCGTTGTTGGTGCTCTCCCAGTAGCTGCCCTGGTTGCCGTCGTTGGCGTTGCCGGGCGCGTAGTTCTGCACGTAGCCGCTGGAGCTCATGGCCTTGCCGGTGGCCAGGTTGGTGGCGGCGACCGCGGCCGGCACGACCTCGAGGTCGGACAGCTGGGCCTGCGAGCCGGCCGAGTTGTCGGTGATCTCGACGCGGACGTAGCGCGAGAGCTGGGTGCCGAAGTCGACCCGGACCGTGTTGTCCGACTTGGGGTCGAACGTGTACTTCTTCGAGCCGGCCAGGGTGCTGTAGCCCGTGCCGTCGTCGCTGCCCTGGACCGACAGCGTCTCGGTGCGGCTGGCCCAGCCGGCCGGCACCTTCATCACCACGCCGCCGATGCGGGTGATCTTGCCCAGGTCGACCTGCGCCCACTGCGGGAACGCGGCGCCCGAGCTCTGCCAGTACGAGTTCTGGTCGGCGTCGGCGATCTTGCTGGCCGACTGGCCGGTGGTTGCGCTGCTGGCCGTGACGGTCGGGGTCGTCCCGGCGGATAAGGCGGCGGTGGTCGGCGCGCTCGCGGCGAGCGCCGGCCCTCCCATCGCGAGCAGGGCGAGACCGAGCAGCGTTGCTGCCAGTCTCGGCGCAGGTCGGGGTGCGCGCATCGGGTGGTCTACCTCTCGTCCGGCGGCAGGGTTGATGGCGAGAAGGCCGGTTCTTCCGAGCTGATGCCAGGAATTAACGGCAGTCTGTTAAGTTTTTGCGTGACAGGACTCACAGCGTTACAGAGACGTGTCGCCTTCGTCAACGGCCAGTTGGGGCCGGTCGGGCCGCTCCCGGCGGCCGGACGTCTGAGCTGGCACGATGCGGCGGTGGATCGGATCCTGTTGCCCGCCCCGGTCGGCTTCGTGCTCGGCGGCGGGGGCAGCCTCGGCGCGATCCAGGTCGGCATGCTGCGGGCGCTCGCCGAGCGCGGCATCGTCCCCGACCTGGTCACCGGCACGTCCGTCGGCTCGGTGAACGGCTCGCTCGTCGCGCTGGACCCCGAGCACGCCGCCGACCGGCTCACCGAGATGTGGGCCGGGATGACCCGGGCGCGCGTGTTCCCCGGCGGGCCGCTGGCCCAGCTGCGCACGCTGCGCCGCGAGCGGACGTACCTGTTCCCCAACACGGGGCTGGTCGACGTGTTGACCGTGGGGCTCGGCGGCGCGACGGACTTCGCCGAGCTGGCGCTGCCGTTCGGCGCCGTCGCGGTGGACGCCGTGACCGGGCTGCCGGTGCTGATGACCTCCGGCGAGCTCGTGCCGGCCATCGTGGCGTCGGCGGCGATCCCCGGCATCTATCCGCCGGTGCGTCGCGAGGACCGGGTGCTCTACGACGGGGCGTGCTGGCCAACGTGCCGATCAGGCAGGCGCTGGCGATGGGCGCGAAGTCCTTGGTGGTGCTGGACTGCACCTTCCCCGGGCACCTTCCCGAGG
>DASWRQ010000170.1:0-23227 GCA_036403095.1 Kutzneria sp.
CCCCCCCCGCCAGGCTCGGCCTGAACCGGGTCCGCGAGATGCGCCGGATGCGGTGGATGGTCGGCGATGTGCCGCAGGCGTCGGTGCGTGAGGGCGTCCGCATCCGCACCTTCGTTCCAGGGCAGGACGAGGCCGCGGTCATTGCCGTCAACCGAAAGGCCTTCTCCTGGCACCCCGAGCAGGGGGCGCTGACGGTCGAGGATCTGGTGGCGACGGAGCAGGAGTCCTGGTTCGATCCGGCCGGTTTTTTCCTGGCCGTCGACGCCACCGACCGGCTGCTCGGATTCCACTGGACGAAAATCCACCCGGGGCCGCCGGAGGCCATCGGTGAGGTCTACGTGGTCGGGGTGGACCCGGACGCGCAGGGCGGCGGCCTCGGCAAGGCCCTGACGGTGGTCGGCATGGAGCATCTGCGGGCGGCGGGACTACGCAGCGTGATGCTCTATGTGGAGTCCGACAACGCCGCCGCGCTCGCCGTCTACAGCAAGCTGGGCTTCACCGTGTGGGACGCGGATGTGCAGTACGGACGCTGATTTTCGCGTTACGCTGCGGTGCGTCACGAACTCCCATCGACCGGGTCACGCAATGGTCGCGATATCACCCTGACGGAGTAGTTGTCGTCACATCGTGTGTCCTGTTCATCTGCCGTTCATTCAGCTAAGGGCTGTCGTCCACCCTCGCTGCCTACGGTCGGCTCACGAGCGGCGGAACCCGTCGCGCTCGAAGTCGAGTCTCCAAACGGAGGATCCAGGTGAACATGAAGCGGCACGGCGTCGCGCTGGGCATCATGGCGGCAGGCGCCCTCCTGCTCACCGCCTGTGGCAGCGACAACAACAACGCAGGCGCGACGGGTGGCTCATCGAACACCAGCTCCACCTCGGCGGCGCCGAAGGTCGACTGCTCGGGCAAGAAGACGCTCAAGGCCAGCGGCTCCACCGCGCAGAAGAACGCGATGGACCTGTTCGTCAAGGCGTACAACGACGCCTGCGACGGCAACGACGTCAACTACACGGCCAACGGCTCCGGCGCCGGCGTGTCCGACTTCACCGGCAAGCAGACCGACTTCGCCGGCTCGGACTCCGCGCTTGACCCGAAGAAGGGCGAGCCGGACAAGGCCGCCGCCTCCTGCGGCAGCCCGGCCTGGGACCTCCCGGTCGTGTTCGGCCCGATCACCCTGGTCTACAACGTGAAGGGCGTGTCCGACCTCAACCTGGACGCCGCCACCACCGCGAAGATCTTCAGCGGCGCGATCAAGACGTGGAACGACGACGCGATCAAGAAGCTCAACCCGAGCGCGTCGCTGCCCGGCACCGCGATCAGCGTGGTCTACCGGTCCGACCAGTCCGGCACCACGGACAACTTCCAGCAGTACCTGACCAGCGCCGGCGGCTGGACCAAGGGCGCGGGCAAGACCTTCAACGGCGGCGTGGGCTCCGGCGCGTCCGGCAACCCGGCCGTGGCCACCTCGCTGGGCCAGACCGACGGCGGCATCGCCTACGTCGAGTGGTCCTTCGCGCAGGCCAACAAGCTCAACATCGCCTCCATCGTCACCACCGCGGGCGGCACCCCGGTCAAGGTCAGCGCGGACAGCGTCGGCAAGGCCATCGCCGGCGCCGCGTTCAAGAACCCGACCGGCAACGACCTCTCGCTGGACCTGAGCTCGATCCACAAGAGCACCGCCGCCGGCGCCTACCCGCTGCTGCTGGCCACCTACGAGATCGTCTGCTCCAAGTACGCGGACCCGGCCACCGGCAAGGCGGTCAAGGCGTTCCTGAGCACGGCCATCAACGCGGGCCAGGCGGACCTCGCCACCAACGGCTACGCGCCGCTGCCCGACACGCTCAAGGCCAAGCTGACCACCGCCATCGACGCCATCAGCTGACCGCCTCACCCCGATGAGCGACACCCGACCGACGCGCCTCCGCCCCGATCGTCCAGAGTCCGCTCTGGACGATCGGGGCGGTAGCCGCATGATTGGTGCCATGACCTCCGACAGCGGTCAACCAGGTGCCCGGCCCGCGGCCCCGCGCCGCCCCGGCGACACGATCTTCCGCATGCTGACCACCGGCGCCGGCCTCGCGATCGTGATCGCGATCGCGCTGATCGGGATCTTCCTGCTGATCAAGGCCGTGCCGTCGCTGCTCGCCGACAAGGACAACTTCCTGGCGAGCGCGAACTTCCTCACCACCGACCCGACCAACCTCCGGTTCGGCATCAGGGACCTGCTCATCGTCACCGTGCTGACCTCGCTGGTGGCGCTGGTCATCGCGATGCCGGTCTCGCTGGGCATCGCCCTGTTCCTCACCCAGTACGCGCCGGTCCGGCTGTCGCGCGGGTTCGCGTACCTGGTCGACCTGCTGGCCGCGGTGCCGTCCATCGTCTACGGCCTGTGGGGCATCCTGGTGCTCGGCCCCGCGCTGGAGCCGTTCGAGACCTGGCTGAACCACGTGTTCGGCTGGTTCCCGCTGTTCGCCACCGGCAACATCCCGCTGGCCGGCGCCGGCACCGTCTTCACCGTGGGCGTGGTGCTCGCGGTGATGCTGCTGCCGATCATCACCTCGGTCACCCGCGAGGTGTTCCGGCAGACCCCGGTGATGCAGGTCGAGGGCGCGCTGGCGCTCGGCGCCACCAAGTGGGAGGTCATCCGGACCACGGTGCTGCCGTTCGGCCGCAGCGGCTACATCGCGGCGTCCATGCTCGGCCTCGGCCGTGCGCTCGGTGAGACCGTCGCCGTGCTGCTCATCCTGCACGCCTCGCCCAAGTCCTCCGGGTTCAGCCTGTTCGACGGCGGCTACACGTTCGCGTCCAAGATCGCCTCGGCCGCGTCCGAGTTCAGCCAGCCGCTGCCGACCGGCGCCTACATCGCGGCCGGCCTCGTGCTGTTCGTACTGACCTTCGTGGTCAACGCGGTGGCCCGGTCCATCGCGCGCGGGAAGGCGGCGCAATGACCACCACCACAGCGTCCACTTTGGACCGCCCGGCCACGCCGCCGGCCTTCCAGGCGATCAGCGGCGCCCGCAAGTTCAAGAACATCCTCGCCACCGTGCTGGTGACGCTGGCCTTCCTGATCGCGCTGGTGCCGCTGGTGTGGCTGCTGGTCACCGTGATCGCCCGCGGCTACTCGGCCGTGCTGTCCAGCGACTGGTGGAGCCACTCGCTCAAGGGCGTGCTGCCCAAGGAGTTCGCCGGCGGCGCGTACCACGCCATCATCGGCACCCTGTTGCAGACGCTGGTGTGCGCGGTGATCGCGGTGCCGATCGGCGTGCTGGCCGCGGTCTACCTCGTCGAGTACGGGCGGGGCCGGCTGGCCCGCACCACCACGTTCATGGTCGACATCCTGTCCGGTGTGCCGTCGATCGTGGCCGCGCTGTTCATCTTCGCGCTGTGGATCGGCACCCTCGGGCTGGACCAGAGCGCCATCGCCGTGTCGCTGGCCCTGGTGCTGCTGATGCTGCCGGTGGTGGTCCGGTCCACCGAGGAGATGCTGCGGCTGGTGCCGCAGGAGCTGCGCGAGGCCTCGTACGCGCTGGGCGTGCCCAAGTGGAAGACCATCATGCGGATCGTGCTGCCCACGGCGCTGTCCGGCGTGGTCACCGGCGTGATGCTGGCGATGGCCCGGGTGATGGGCGAGACCGCGCCGGTGCTGGTGCTGGTCGGCTATTCGAAGTCGATCAACTTCAACATCTTCGACGGCAACATGACCTCGCTGCCGCTGCTGATCTACAACGAGCTGAACAACCCCAACCCCGCGGGCCAGCTGCGGGTGTGGGGCGCGGCGCTGACCCTGATCATCCTGATCATGCTGTTCAACCTCGTGGCCGCCCTCGTGTCGCGGTTCTCGGCCATCAAGACGAAGTGAGCTGACAAAATGGCCAAGCGGATCGACGTCAAGGACCTGAACATCTTCTACGGCAAGTTCCACGCCGTGGACCGGGTCACCCTCGCCGTGCCGCCGCGCAGCGTGACCGCGTTCATCGGCCCGTCGGGCTGCGGCAAGTCCACCGTGCTGCGCTCGCTGAACCGGATGCACGAGGTCACCCCCGGCGCCCGCGTCGAGGGCAAGGTGCTGTTGGACGGCGAGGACATCTACGCGTCCACTGTGGACCCGGTCGAGGTGCGGCGCACCATCGGCATGGTGTTCCAGCGGCCCAACCCGTTCCCCACCATGTCCATCCGGGACAACGTGGTCGCGGGCCTGCGGTTGGGCGGCATGCGCAACCGCAAGCAGCTCGACGAGGTGGCCGAGCGCTCGCTGCGCGGGGCCAACCTCTGGGCCGAGGTGTCCGACCGGCTCGACAAGCCCGGCGGCAGCCTCTCCGGCGGCCAGCAGCAGCGTCTGTGCATCGCCCGGGCCATCGCCGTGCAGCCCGACGTGCTGCTGATGGACGAGCCCTGCTCGGCCCTGGACCCGATCTCCACGCTGGCCATCGAGGACCTGATCGGCGAGCTGAAGAAGGAGTACACGATCGTCATCGTCACCCACAACATGCAGCAGGCCGCGCGGGTGAGCGACCAGACGGCGTTCTTCAACCTCGCCGGCGTCGGCCAGCCCGGCCGGCTGGTCGAGATCGACGACACCGAGAAGATCTTCTCCAACCCCGGCCAGCAGGCCACCGAGGACTACATCTCGGGCCGCTTCGGCTGATCGGCCCGGTGCGGCGGTCGGTCGGCGGCAGGGGTCGACCGACCACCGCACCATCCACAGAAGACAGCGGGCCCGCCGGATTCTCCGGCGGGCCCACTGTTTTTCGCCTTCTACAGGTCTTCGCCGCCGCTGGCGTAGCCGGGCATGCGGCCGGTGACCACAAAAACGGTGCGCTTGGCCACCGAGACGGCGTGGTCGCCGAAGCGCTCGTAGAACCGGCCGAGCAGGGTGATGTCGACGGCCGACGGCACGCCGTGGGCCCAGTCCTTGTCCATGATCACCGAGAACAGGTGCCGATGCAGGTCGTCCATGGCGTCGTCGTCCTCGTCGAGGCGACGGGCCAGTTCCACGTCCTGCGTGCGGATCACCTGCTGGGCCTTGCGGGCCAGCTCCACGGCGATCCGGCCCATCTCGGCGAAGTAGCCGCGCACCTCCTCGGGCAGCACGGCCGCCGGGTGCCGCCGGCGCGCGGCCTTGGCCACGTGCAGGGCCAGATCGCCCATCCGCTCCAGGCTTTCCGCTGCGTGGATGACCGACAGCACCGTGCGCAGGTCCGTCGCGACGGGGGCCTGCAGCGCGAGCAGCGAGTAGGCGTCCTCCTCGCACTTGGCCCGTGCGTCATCGATCTTCGCGTCGCCGCCGATCACCCGCTCCGCGATCGCCAGATCCGCGTCCAGCAACGCCCTGGTCGCCTGCTCCATGGCGTCGCCGACCAAACCGCACATGTTCGACAGCTGGTCAGCGAGGTCGCCGAGCTGGTCGTGGTAAGCCTCACGCATGGCCGTCAGCCTACGTTCTCGTGGTCGCGCCAGCGGCATCGCCGGGTGAACCCGACGTGAACCACCGGCGACGAAAAGGGCAACGTCACTGGCAGGAGCCGTCCGCTCCGCTGATGGTGGACACATCCGACGCCTGCTGGGTGTTCTGCGGCTGCTGCGGGGCCACCACGTCGCCGTTGAAGTCCGGCCCGGTCACCAGCTGCACGGCCCCGGCCAGCGAGGAGTCCTCCACCAGCTTGGAGCCCGGCACCGCGGCCGACAGCGTGCGGGCCTGCGCCTCGCGACCCGGCGCGTACTTCACGGTGGTGTGGTCCACGGTGTCCACCCGTCCCACCGAGACGACCTGGAAACCCTGGTGTCCCAACGAGTTCGCCGTGTTGGTCGGCAGGTTGCCCTGGCCGGTGCCGTTGACCACCTGGATCTTCATCGACTTCGGGTCGACCAGCGGACCGCTGGCCGTCGCGCCCTCGGACGGCAGCGGGGTTCCGTTGATCACCGCGTTGAACAACGACTTCGTGGCCTCGGGCGTGCCGTTCACCGGAACGCTCGTGAAGACGACCTGGTCCGGGCCGACGCCCTGCACCGACTGGGCCAGCGAGGACAGCTGGTCGACGCCGACGTTGTCGCCGGTGGCGTTCTTGGACACCGCGGACAGCAACCCGTTGAGCTTGGTCGGGTCCAACAGCACCTGGCCCTGGATGGCCGAGCGCAGGATGGCCCCCATCAGCCGCTGCTGGCGGCGGATCTGACCGAGGTCGGGCGACGGGTCGCCGGCCACGCTGCGGGCCTTGATGATCTTCACCGCGGTGTCGCCGTCGACCGGCTGCGGCCCGGTGCCCGACAGCAGCGAGCCCAACTGCCCGTCCTGCAACGGGTTCTTCACGCACAGCTCGACATTGCCGATGGCGTCGACGATGCCCTTGAGGCCGTCCGAGCTCATCGTCATGAAGTGGTTGATCAGCAGCCCGGAGATCTTCTGCACGTCCTGGGTCACGCACTGCGGGCCGCCGGCCGACAGCGCGCCGGACAGCTGCGCCGGGCCGCAGGACGGCTGGCTCAGCTGCAGGCCGGCCGGGAAGGACACAAAAACGACCCGCTTGCGGTCGGCCGGCACGTGCGCGACGAGCACGATGTTCGAGCCGGCCAGCAGGAAGTTGTCGGCGCCACGTTGCTTGTCGACCGCCTGGATCGCCGACGAGTTGGGGTCGAGCGCGTCGACCTGCTTGATGTCCGAGGCGGTCCACTGCTTGACCGAGCCCCACGCGATGCCGCAGACGATCAGCACTATCGCGGCGGCGGCGATGGCCACCACCTTGATCGCCAGGCCGATCATCCGGCGCTTGGCCCTGGCCCGCTCGATCTCCGCCGGGTCCATGTCGAACTCGGGGTCGTCCCCGGGCTCCTCGACCTCGGCCGCGGCCGGCGGCTCCGGCGGCAGCTCGTCATCGGTGTCGATCCACGGCATGTACTTCTTCTGCCGGCTGCGCCGCTTGCTCTCCTCGGCGGCCATCTCGTCGTGCACCGCGGAGAAGCGGGCCAGCGTCTGGTCCACCTTGCGGCGGCGCTGCACGTCCTCGCCGATCGGCTCCATCTCGGTGGTCATCGCGGCCGGCTCGATGTCCTCGCGACGCTCCGGCCTCGACGGCGCGTCCACCTCGTCGACCGGCTCGCCGACCAGCGGCTCGTCGGGCGGGGCGATCGTCGTCTGCTCCAGGTCCGCGTCCGGCTGCTCCAGCCGCGTGCGCAGGCTGTCCTGGGAACGCGGCGGCATGCCGTTGGGCGGCGGCTGGAGCACCGGCCGGGGACCGCTGCTCTCGATCAGGCGCTCCGGCACCGGGCGTGCGCCGCTGGCCTCCCCTGGGCGGGGCGGCATCGGGCGGCGGCCGCTGGCCTCGCCCGGGCGCGGGGCGCCGTTGGGCGGCGCTCCGTTCGGCGGCGCTCCATTTGGCAGGGGCGGGGGGACGACAGGGCGGCGTCCGGTGGCCTCACCGGGCGGCGGCACGGGTCGACCGCCGGGCGGCACCGGGCGGCGCATGTTGGACAGGCTCGACTCGCCGGGGCGCGGTCCAGGACCGGCCGGCGGCATGCCCCGTCGATCCACGGGCGGGGGTCCCGCCGGGCGACGGCCCGGCGCCTCGCCTGGCGGCGTGACGGCGGCCCGGCGACCCGTGGCCTCTCCGGGCGGGGGCGACACCATGGCGCGGCGGCCGGTGGCCTCAGCGGGCGGCGTGACGGCCGCACGGCGGCCCGTGGCCTCCCCTGGGGGCGTGACGGCCGCACGGTGGCCGGTGGCCTCTCCAGGCGGCGTAGCGCCCCGGCGTCCCGCCGCCTCGGCCGCGCGGCGGCCGGGGCGCAGGGTGGTGGTCTCGTCGTCGTCCTCGGGCTCCGGGTCCGGCAGCGCGCGGCGGCCCGTCGACTCGCCCGGGCGGACGCCGTCCAGCGCGGCCTGGCGGCCCGAGCGCGCGGCGGCGATCGGATCCTCGCGCCGCGCCCGTCGTCCCGTCGGCTGATCGGCCGGCGGTATGACCGGCGACAAACGTTGACCCGTTCCGGGGTCAGCCCGGTGACCGGCCGAAGTAGGCGGAACGGGTGGCTGGGCCTGCGGCGGCTCGGGCGGCGCGGCGCGGCGGCGTGGCGGCTGCGCCACCGGCGGCTCCGGGTCCGGCGGGGTCGGGCGGGGCAGGTTCGGGCGCGAACCGGTGTGCCGCTGGACCAGGTCGGACACGCTCAGGCCGCCGGAGGACTCCATCGACCTGCGCCTGCGGCTGCGGCGGCCGGTTGGCTCCTGGTCCGGGGCGTCGTACGAGTCCGCGGCACCATCGGAACCGGTGCCGCCGAAGCGGGGATCGTCGGGCACCCAGGCTCCCTTCCGGCTCACGGCCCATACGGGCTGTTCATCACGAGTTGACGTCGGTGCGGCCACAGGGGTTGCACATCGCGGCGTGGCACCCAGCGCACGCGATAGTACGGACGACCGCTAGTTCTAGCGACAGGCAGCCGGAATTCTGACACGGTTCGTACTCGAAACCGCCCATGGCATTAGGCCGAACGGGCACTTGAGCCGCACCGCGTTGCTGTAAGTAGCCCTCGACGGGCTCAGAAGTGCTCGGCCACCCGCACGTCGGCCACCGCCCGCCGGCCGGCCGCCGGACCGGCCAGCCGGACCCGGCCGTTCTCGCGGTAGGCGACCGCGTTGCGCCCCGACTGCTTCGCCGAGTACAGCAGGCTGTCGGCCTGCAGCAGCTGGTGCTCCGCGCCGTTCTCGCAGCTGCCGCCCACGTCGTGGGCCACGCCGACGCTGACCGTGACCCGCAGGCCCGGAGCCATCGCCGACCAGTCGTGCCGCTCCACCCGGTCCCGGGCCGCCTCCGCGATGTCCACCGCGGTCGCCTGGTCGGTGTCCGGCAGCACCAGCACGAACTCCTCGCCGCCGTAGCGGGCGCAGAAGGCCGGCGCCTCGACCTGTAGAAGTTCCACGACTTGTTGGAGGACCCGATCCCCCACCAGGTGCCCGTAGCGGTCGTTCACCTGCTTGAACCAGTCCAGGTCGACCAGGGCCACCGCCAGCGCCCCCGTCTGCTCCGTCAGCATCGCCACCAGGCGCTGGTCCAGGTAGCGGCGGTTGTAGCTGGCCGTGAGGCTGTCGCGGATGCTCTGCTCGTGCGCCTCCGCGTGCTCCCGGCGCAGCCGGTCCACCTCGCGGCGCAGCTGCTCCGGCACCACCGGCTTGCCGCCCGCCGAGTCCTGGTAGATCAGGTCGAGGGCGGAGCGCAGGTGGTCGTACGCCTCGCGCCACTGGCCCCGGGAGGCGAGCAGACCCGCGAGCTTCTCGTGCAGGTTGACCAGTCCGCCGTCGGCCTGCTGGCCGTCCGGTTCGGAGACGTCGGGCTGTGATGACGCGGTCACCGCGCTCACCTCCTCACGAAGGTGGTGTCGTCCTGGCGACGGCGCGCCTTGAGTCACATTCCGCCGGCCGGGGTGCTTTTCCCTCTACTGGCTGACCGCGCCCTGGCCCGAAACGCTGACCGTCGGTAACACGGATGGGCGTATGTGAGTACCGTCACTGGGCCGGACAGGGGGCGAAGCTGTATGCCCTTCCCCCGTCGACTACCACCCGCTGCGAGCCGATCTGCGTGCCCACCACCGCGTTTCCCTGACGGACCGTGAGCGTCACCGCCACCACGTAGACGCGGCCGCTCAGCCCCTTGTCCGAGCCCGGCGGCGTCCAACCGGGGTCGACCCGCAGCGTCGACAGGGTCGGCTCCGCCGTGATCGTCACCCCGTTCAGGCTGCACACCCGGTCCGCGAACGCCGGCACCTGGGTGGCCGTCAGGAAGCTCTGCTCCTGCTGCACGCCCTGGGCCGCCGCCGAATCCAGATCGTGGAAGTAGGCCGTCACCAGCGTCGGATCCGGGGACGGCTGCGCCTGCCCGGCGATCGAGCAGCCCGTCAGCGTCAGCGCCGCCAGGGCAACGAGCCTGCCGGCTCGGTCAGCCACCGCTGTGCATCATCTCGGCGCCCGCCGGCACGCTCGCGTCCTCCGGGTCGTCCAGCCAGCCCTCCGGCAGCACCACCTTCGCCGCCGAGCCCTGCCGGCCTCGGGGGCCTTCCGCCTCCACCGGGAACGGCACCTCGTGGTCCAGTTCGCCGATCAGGTCGTCCAGCTCCTGCAGGCTCGAGACCATCGCGAACCCCCGGCGCAGCGTCGAGCCCACCGGGAAGCCGTGCAGGTACCAGGCCATGTGTTTGCGCAGGTCACGCAGGCCCTTGTGCTCCTCGTAGTGCTCCGTCAGCAGCTCCGCGTGGCGGCGCAGGATCTTGGCGACCTCGCCCAGCTTCGGCCCGGCCGGCAGCGGCTCCCCCCGGAACGCCGCCTGCAACTCGCCGAACAGCCAGGGGCGGCCCAGGCAGCCCCGGCCCACCACGACGCCGTCGCAGCCCGTCTTCGCCACCATGTCCAGCGCGTCCTGGGCCTTGAAGATGTCCCCGTTGCCCAGCACCGGGATCGTGGTCACGGCCTCTTTCAGGCGGGCGATCGCCGACCAGTCCGCCTGGCCCGAGTACCGCTGCGATGCCGTCCGGGCGTGCAGCGCAACCGCTTGCGCCCCCTCCGCCTCCGCGATCCGCCCCGCGTCCAGGTACGTCAGGTTCTCGTCGTCGATGCCGATCCGGAACTTCACCGTCACCGGAATTCCCGCCGGCTCCGCCGCCCTGACCGCCGCCGCCACGATGTCGCCGAACAGCCGCCTCTTGTACGGCAGCGCCGCGCCCCCGCCCTTGCGCGTCACCTTCGGCACCGGGCACCCGAAGTTCATGTCGATGTGGTCGGCCAGATCCTCGTCCACGATCATCTGGACCGCTTTGCCCATGGTCACCGGGTCCACCCCGTACAGCTGCAGCGACCTCGGCTGCTCGTCCGGGTGGAAGGTGATCATGTGCATCGTCGTGGCGTCCCGCTCAACCAGGGCGCGGGTCGTGATCATCTCGCACACGTAGAGGCCCGCCCCGTACTGGCGGCAGAGCTGGCGGAAGGCGGTGTTGGTGATCCCAGCCATCGGCGCGAGCACCACCGGCGGGTCGACCATGTGCGGGCCGATCCGCAGAGCTGGAGTCCTCGTGGCAGGCATGCACCTAGGTTAACCGGCGACGCACGGCACGCCGGTGTGGCGATCAGCCGCCCGGCAGATCCACGACGCTACTGCACCACAGCGCCCGAATGAGGTCGTGCCCGCTCAGCCGGAAAGCGCCTCGTAGGTCGCTTCGTCGAATGCGACCAGGCGGATGAGCTCGACCTTGGTGGGGGTGGCGGCGAGGACTTCGCGGGCGATGTGGGCGGCTTCGTCGGTCGGGTAGCCGTAGAGGCCGGTGGCGATAGCGGGGAAGGCGATGCTGCGGACGCTGAGGGAGTCGGCTACTTCGAGGCAGCGGCGGTAGCAGGAGGCGAGGATGTCGGCTTCGCCGTAGGCGCCGCCGTCCCAGACGGGGCCGACAGTGTGGACGACGTACCGCACGGGAGCGAGGGCGAAGGCGGGGGTGGCTTTGGCGTCTCCGGGATCACACGGACCGACGGCCCCGCCGGCGCGGGCCAGCTCGGGTCCGGCGGCACGGTGGATGGCGCCGTCGACGCCGCCACCACCGAGCAGAGACTCGTTGGCCGCGGTGACGATGGCGTCGACACGTTCCTGGGTGATGTCGCCGAGCACGACTTCGATGACGGCCATGGACGAATCCTCGCCGCGGTTCCGGGCTCAGGCCGCCGAATTCGCCGTGGGCGGATCCGCTGCGAGCGAAAGGATCGGTCGACTCGTCTGGCAGAAAACAGCCCCCTCCTATCCCTGGGGAGGCGTCCCGGTCCCATTCTATCGCAGGTGGTCGCTTGTGGATCTTGGTGGCGACTTGCCTGTGGATAACGGGAAAGTGGGGGCGGGGGCTGTGGATAGAGGGGAATCCCGATGCCCTCCGTCAAGCCCGTGGTGTCGAACACCCGCACCGCGCCGGCCTGCCCGTCACGCCAAACGGCCTGACCGCCGCCCACATCGCCGGTAGGTTCGCCGCGTGCAGCAGCAGAACGGCGTCATGCGGGCCAGCTGGATCTGTCTGACCCTGGTCAGCGTCGGCATCACCGGCTTCGGCCTCGTCGTGATCGCGGCTCCGCCGAGCGGCGGCGACAGCCTGCTCTACCGCGCCGATGGGCTGGCCTCGGTCGGTCTGGGCGTGTTCGGGCTGTTGCTCGCGGTGATCCCGCTCCGTCGCCGGGAACGGTGGGCCTGGTCGGCGCTGTGGTTCTACCCGGTGTTCTGGCTGGCGCACCTGCTCTTCGGCCTGCCGCCAGGCACCGATCACGTGCACCAGGTCGTGTTCATCGTGCTGTCGCTGACCGGCCTGCTGCTGCCGGTCCGCCTGTTCTTCCCGAGAGGCACGCGGTGATCGAGGTGTTGGCGGTGCTCGGGTTCGTGCTGCCGCTCGGGCTGGACTCGTTCGCCGTCGCGGCCGCCGTCGGGGCGGCCGGGACGCTGCCCGCGGCGGCCCGGTGGCGGATTGCGGCGCTGTTCGTGGTGTTCGAGGCCGGGATGCCACTGGTCGGGTTGGCGCTGGGTGCGCCGCTGGCGCGGGCGATCGGGCCGGTCGCGAACTACATCGCTGCCGCCGCGGTGGTCGCGATCGGCGTGTGGATGCTGCTGCACGACGAAGGCGACGACGAGGAGAAGGCCGAACGGCTGGTCACCGCCCGGGGCGTTGCGCTGCTCGGCTTGGGCGTGAGCATCAGCCTGGACGAGCTGGCCATCGGCTTCGGCCTGGGCCTGGCCCACCTGCCGTTGGCGCCGGTGATCGTCGGCATCGCCGCGCAGGCGCTCATCGCCGCCCACCTCGGGCTGTGGCTGGGCGCCCGGGTCGCCGAGCGGTTCCGGGAGGCCGCCGAACGCCTCGCCGGTGTCGTGCTCGTGGTGATGGGCATCGTGCTCGCCGTCGAGCAGCTACTCGGCTGACCGCCAGCCTCTACCCGGTCGTTCTCGTCGTGAGCACCGGGCCATTCCCGCCAGCCGTGTCGGCGACGTGCGTGCAGCCACGCCAGATGCCCCTGAGCTGCGAAGACCCTACGACAGCCGTCGAACAGACCTGGTACCCGAGATCGTGAGGAGGTAGGGCAGGAGCTGCGGACAACTGGGGTCAGCCGAGGTCGCGGGACAGGAGGTCGTCCTCGGTTTCGCGACGGATGAGCAGGCGGGCGATGCCGTCGCGGACGGAGACGACGGGAGGGCGGCCGACCATGTTGTAGTTGGAGGCCAAGGAATGGTGGTAGGCGCCGGTGCAAGGGACGGCGAGGAGGTCGCCGGCGCGGAGGTCGGACGGGAGGGGGACGTCCTCGGCGACGATGTCGCCGGCCTCGCAGTGGCGGCCGACGACGGTGGCCGGACGGGCGAGGCAGGAGAAGGGGCGGCCGACGGGGCGGACGGAATAGCGGGCGCCATAGAGGGAAGGCCGAGGGTTGTCGCTCATGCCGCCGTCGACGGCGACGAAGGTGCGAGAAACGCCGTGCTTGACGGTGACAACGCGGTAGAGGGTGACACCGGCGGCGGCGACGATGGCCCGGCCGGGCTCGATGGTGAGGCGTGGCAAGGGAAGTCGGTATGAGGAGCACTCGAAATTGACGGCGCGAAGGATGCGGTCGGCGTAGCCGCGAAGGTCGAAGGAAGGGTCGCCGAGACGGTACGGAACGGCATGACCGCCGCCGAGGTCGAGCTGGGGCAACATGATGCCGTACTGGACGTGCAGAGCGGCCAGAAAACCGACCATGCGCCGGGCGGCCTCCTCGAAAGAGGCGACACGAGAGACCTGAGAGCCGATATGGCAATGGAGGCCGACGAGGCGCAGGCTGGGCTGAGCGAGGACCCGGCCGACGGCTTCGGCAGCGGCGCCGGAAGCCAGCGAGAAACCGAACTTCTGGTCCTCGACGCCGGTGGCGATGGCCTTGTGGGTATGCCCGTCGACGCCGGGGGTGACGCGGATCAGCACGTTCTGCGGATAGCGGGCCACGGCGCCGAGTTGCTCGATCTCGTCGAGGGAGTCGACGACAATGCGGTCGACGCCGTACGCGACGGCGGCCTTGAGGTCCTCGGGGGTCTTCACGTTGCCGTGGAAGATGATTCGCGAAGCGGGGAAGGCGACGGCGCGCGCGACGGCGAGCTCGCCGGCCGAGCAGACGTCGAGCGAGAGGCTCTCCTCGGCGATCCACCGCAGCACCCCACGATTGATCATGGCCTTGCCGGCGTAGGCGATCTCGACGTCGGGCAGCGCCGACCGGTAGTCGCGGCAGTGCCGTCGAACGGTGATCTCGTCGAGCAGGTAGGCGGGAGTGCCGAAGCGGGCGGCGAGCTGGGTGAGTGCGACGCCGCCGAGCAGCAGGTCGCCGTCGACGCCGGGCGCGGCGGACTGCGGCCAGATCCCGGGCTCGAGGTGTCCCCGCAGCGACCCACCCAGCGTGGGTATCAGCTCGGCGAGAGTCATCGTGTCCTCCGGTGTCGCGGATCGGTCCGTCGATCCCAAGCAGACTCCGGAACGCGCAGGTGGGGAGGGGTGTGTACGCGGTCATGACGCCGCCGGGCGGCACGTTGTCGCGGTGGTGACGGCCGCGTGGCCCAGAACACATAGTTGACACTGGCTAGTCAGACGTTGGATAGTCGAACCTGACCAACTGGAGTGACGGTGAAACGACGCAAGGTGTCCAATCCGCTGGCGCTGGCCGTGCTGGCGGAGCTGTTCGCGCAGCCGATGCACCCGTACGAGATGGGGCGCCGGCTCAAGGAGCAGGGCAAGGACCGGGACATCAAGTACAACCGCGGCTCGCTCTACATGGTCGTGGAGCAGCTGACCAAGGCAGGTTTCATCGCCGAGCACGAGACGGTCCGCGACACCCAGCGCCCCGAGCGCACGATCTACGCGATCACCGACGCCGGGCGGACCGAGCTGTACGACTGGATGCGCGAGCTGGTGGCGACGCCGGTGCACGAGTACCCCAGCTTCGGGGTGGCGCTGTCGCTGCTGACCGTGCTGCCGCCGGAGGAGACGGTCCAGCTCCTCGGGCGACGACTGGAAGCGCTGACCGCCGAGGTCACGGCGACCGGCGACGCCATTCGGCAGTACACGGAGCAGGGCCTGGACTGGTGGTTCCTGATCGAGGAGGAGTACCGGCTGGCCATGCGCGAGGCGGAGCGCGGCTACGTCGCGCGCCTGGCCGAACGGGTCGGGGGACCCGACTACCAACGGATGTGGCACGAATTCTTCAGGGGGAGAACATGAAAGCACTGATCATCGGGGGCGGCGTCACCGGACCGGTGGCGGCCCTCGCGCTGCACAGGGCCGGCATCGAGGCCGAGATCTTCGAGGCGTACCAGCAGGCCGCGGACGGCGTCGGCGGCTGGCTCATGATCGCGCCGAACGGCATCAACGCGCTCGGCGTGATCGGCGCGGCCGACGCCGTCCGCGCCGTCGGCCGGCCCAACCGGCGGATGGTGATGACCGACGGCCGGGGCAAGCGGTTCGCGGCGTTCGACGAGCTGGACGCGGCCAACCCGAGCCAGCTGGTGTTGCGGCCGGACCTGTACCGGGTCCTGGCCGAACGTGCGACCGCGACCGGCATCAAGATCCACCACGGCAAGCGGCTGGTCGACGTCACCGAGACCGCGGACGGCGTCACCGCGCACTTCGCCGACGGCAGCACCGCCGACGGCGACATCCTGCTCGGCGCGGACGGCGTGCACTCCACGGTGCGCAAGCTGATCGACCCGGACGCCCCAGGGCCGCGCTACACCGGCCTGCTCGGCTTCGGCGGTTCGCTGCCGGGCAACGACTTCGGCCTGGCCGAGGACGAGTTCTACTTCGCCCAGGGCAAGCGAGGATTCCTCGGCTACGCGCTGACCGAGCACGGCGACACCGGCTGGTTCACCAACGTGCCCAGTGCCGAGCCGATGACCGGGGAGCAAGCCCGCGGCATCGGCGCCGCGGAATGGCTGCGCCGCATGCGTGAGCTCTACGGCGACGACCACCCGGCCCGCGAGATGCTGGCCAGGGCCACCACGGACGGCATGATCGTGCTGGGCGGCATGCACATCATGCCCAGCGCCCCGGTCTGGCACACGAACCGCATCGTGCTGGTCGGCGACGCCGCGCACGTGCCGTCCAACAGCACCGGCCAGGGCGCCTCGATGTCCATCGAGAGTGCGATCGAGCTGGCCCGCTGCCTGCGTGATCTGCCGGTGCCGCAAGCGTTTCAAGCGTACGAGAAGCTCCGCCGGCCGCGGGTGGAGAAGGTCGCCGCGTACGGCGAGAAGGCCAACCAGGACAAGGTCAACGGCCGTGCGGCCCAAGCCCTCATGGGCCTGATCGCGCCGATCGCGATGAAGCTGTTCATGAAGCCGGAGAAGATGTTCGGCTGGCTGCACCGCCACCATATCGACTGGGAAGCCAAGGTGACTGCCTGAGCCAGGGGGAGAGGAGTCGGGGCGCGCCGGTGTGAAACCGGCGCGTCCCGATGCGACTCAGCCTCGCTCGACCAGGTGCCCCACCACGTCCGGACCCGGGTGCGGGTGGCCGGAACCGTCCCGTCGCAGGTCGACCTCGGGCAGCTCGACGGACGAGCCGGTGTCGGTCGAACCGGCCGGCCGGGAGCCGATCCAGGCCAGGCGCAACGCGGTCTCACCCTTGAGGAAACGGTGTGTCCGCACACCGCCGGTGGCGCGGCCCTTGGCCGGGTACTCGGCGAACGGCGTGACCTTGACGGTGCTGCCGGTGGCGGTGACGACCATCGGCGCGCCGTGCTCGTCGTCGTCGGTGCGGACGGCGGCGAAGAACACGGTGTGCGAGTCGGCGCCCAGCTTGATGCCGGCCATACCGCCGCCCCTGAGGCCCTGCGGCCGAACCAGGCCGGCTTCGTAGCGCAGCAGGGAAGAGTCGGACGACACGAAGACCAGCGTCTCACTGCCGTCGGTCAGCCAGGTGGCGCCGACGATCTCGTCGCCCTCCTTGAGGGTGATCACCTCGAACTCGTCGGACCGCACGGGCCACTCCGGCGAGCAGATCTTGACCACGCCCTGACGGGTGCCGACGGCGAGACCGGGCGAAGTGGTGTCGGTGAGCGGCGCGATGGTGACGACCCGCTCGCCCTTCTCCAACGGGACAAGCTCGCTGGCGGCCATGCCGCCGCTCAGCGACACGGTGCCGACCTGCTCGGGCAACACGGGCAGTGGCAACACATCCGTCTTGAACGCCCGGCCCTTGCTGGTGACCACGAGGATCTGCCCACGGGCGGTGGTGTGCACCACGGCGGCGACGGCATCGTTGCGGGCCCGGCCGTTGCGGCGACGAGCCTCGGACGCCTCCTCCGACTCGGCGGCGGTGCGGGCGACCAAACCGGTGGCGGACAACAGAACCTGACACGGGTCGTCGGCGACCTCCAGCGGTCCGGCGGGCTTGGACGCCGCCAGCACCTCCTTGAGGTCCCCGTCGATCAGCGCGGTCCGGCGCTCCCAGGTCAGTTCCTTGGTCACCTTGGCCAGCTCGGTCGACACGACCTTGCGCAGCACCGCCGGGTCGTCGAGGATCTTGGCCAGCTCGGCGATCTCGCCGGTCAGCTTCTCCTGCTCCGACTCCAGCTCGATCTTGTCGTACTTGGTCAGCCGGCGCAGCGGCGTGTCCAGGATGTACGAGGCCTGGATCTCGGACAGCTTGAACTGCTTCATCAGGCCGTCGCGGGCGGCCTGCGCGTTGTCGCTGTTGCGGATCAGCCGGATCACCTTGTCGATGTCCAGCAACGCCTTCAGCAGGCCCTCGACCAGGTGCAGCCGCTCTTCACGCTTGCGCTTGCGGTAGCGGGTGCGCCGGGTGACGACCTCGTAGCGGTGCTTGAGGAACACCTCCAGCAGCGCCTTGAGCCCCAAGGTCTGCGGCTGTCCGTCGACCAGCACCAGGTTGTTGATGCCGAAGGACTGCTCCAACGGCGTCAGCCGATAGAGATCCGCCAGCAGCGCCTGCGGATTCACGCCGACCTTGCACTCGATCACCAACCGGGTGCCGTTCTCCCGGTCGGTCAGGTCCTTGACGTCGGCGATCCCGGTGAGGCGCTTGGACTTGTTCACCTCGTCGGTGATCTTCTCGATGATCTTCTCCGGGCCGACGCCGTAGGGCAGCTCGGTCACGGTGATCGCCTGCCGGCCCCGGCTGCCCTCCAGCGGCCCGGTCTCCGCGCGGGCCCGCATCCGGACCACGCCGCGGCCGGTCTCGTAGGCCTTGCGCACCTCGTCCAGGCCCAGCAGCATGCCGCCGGTCGGCAGGTCCGGCCCGGGGATGAACTCCATCAGCTTGTCCAGCGAGGCGTCCGGGTGGTTGACCAGCCACCGCGCCGCCGCCACGACCTCGCCCAGGTTGTGCGGGATCATGTTGGTGGCCATGCCGACCGCGATCCCGGACGTGCCGTTGACCAGCAGGTTGGGGAACGCCGCCGGCAGCACCGTCGGCTCTTCGAGCGAACCGTCGTAGTTGGGCCGGAAGTCGACCGTCTCCTCGCCCAGCTCGCCGACCAGCAGCATCGCCTCGTTGGACATTCTTGCTTCGGTGTAACGACTTGCGGCCGGCCCATCGTCCGGAGACCCGAAGTTTCCATGCCCGTCGACCAGCGGCGCGTTCAGCGAGAAGTCCTGCGCCATTCGGACCATGGCGTCGTAGATCGCCAGGTCACCGTGCGGGTGGTACTTGCCCATCGTGTCACCGACGACACGTGAGGACTTCACATAGGCGTGGGCGGGTCGATAACCCTGCTCGTGCATGGAATAGAGGATCCGGCGGTGCACCGGCTTCAAGCCGTCGCGCGCGTCGGGCAGCGCGCGGGAGTGGATGACCGAGTAGGCGTACTCCAGGTACGAGTCCTCGATCTCGTTGGTCACCGGCGTGTCCAGCACGGTGGCGCCGGCGCGGTCGAAGGCCGACGGGTCCACCTTGGTCACGGAGCCCTTGCTGCGGCGTGCCATGTCTTGCCTGTTCTCCTACTCCGGAAGCGGACCGGTCAGATGTCGATCGCGGCCTGGTCGACGCGGGCGGCCGACTCGACCAGCCAGTTGCGGCGCGGCTCGACCTTCTCGCCCATCAGCAGCTCCAGCGTCTGCTCGGCTGCCTCGACGTCGGTGAGCGTGATCCGCCGCACCGAGCGGGTGGTGGGGTTCATCGTGGTGTGCCACAGCTCGTCGGCGTCCATCTCGCCCAGGCCCTTGAACCGGGGCACGGGCGTGACGACCTGCTTGCCGGCCTTCTCCAGCGCGGCCAGCTTGGTCTCCATCTCCCGCTGGGTGAAGGTGAAGATGGTCTCGGGATTGCGGCCCTTGGTGGTGAGCTTGTGCAGCGGCGGCATGGCGGCGTACAGCCGGCCGTCCTCGATCACCGGCCGCATGTACTTGGCGAACAGGGTGATCAGCAGGGTCCGGATGTGCGAGCCGTCCACATCGGCGTCGGCCATCAGGATCACCCGGCCGTAGCGCATCGCGGCCAGGTCGAAGGTGCGCCCGGTGCCGGCGCCGAGCACCTGCACGATGGAGGCGATCTCGGCGTTGCGCAGGGTGTCGGCCAGGTTGGCCTTCTGCACGTTGAGAATCTTGCCCCGCAGCGGCAGAAGTGCCTGGTATTCCGACACTCTGGCCATACGCGCCGAGCCGAGGGCGCTGTCGCCCTCCACCAAAAAAAGTTCGCTACGCGAAACACCTGTGGTGCGGCAGTCGACGAGCTTGGGCGGCATGGCCGCGCCCTCGAGGGCGGTCTTGCGGCGGGCGGCGTCCTTCTGCTGCTTCTGGGTGAGCCGTACGCGCGCGGCGTCGACCACCTTCTGCAGCACGGTTTTCGCCTCTGTCTTGGTCCGCTTGTCCTCGGTCCACGCCTTGATGTGCCGCTCGACAACGCCCTGGATCACCTTGGTGATACCGGCGGTGGACAGCTCGTCCTTGGTCTGCGAGGTGAACTGCGGCTCGGGGATGCGCACGTGGATGACGGCGGTCATGCCCTCGAGCACGTCCTCCAGCGTGGGCATGTCCTCCTTGGGCTTGAGCAGCCCGCGGGTCTTGGAGATGGCGTCCTGCACGGCCTTGGTGACGGCCCGGTCGTAACCGCGGCGGTGGGTGCCGCCGTGCACGTTGCGGATGGTGTTGGTGAAGCACTCGACGATGCGCTCGTAGCCGGTGCCCCAGCGCAGCGCCACCTCGACCTCGGCCTGACGCTCCACTTTGGACCGCATCACGCCGTTCTCGTCGGCGGCGTTCTCGAAGTAGGTGCCGCCGCCGTTGATCAGGATGGTGCCGGAGACCGGCTTCTCGCCGGACGGGGTCAGGAAGTCCACCATGTCCGACAGACCGTTGGGGTAGTGGAAGGACTCCTCGGTGATCGCGCCCTCGGTGGCGTCGCGCAGCACGTACGTCACGCCCGGCACCAGGAAGGCGGTGTTGCGCAGCTTGGCCTTCACGGCCTCGCGGTCCAGCGCGGCGTTGTTCTCGAAGTAGCGCGCGTCGTACCAGTACCGGATGGACGTGCCGCTGGACTCGCCGCGCTTCATCTTGCCGGTGACCTGAAGGCCGGACTGCTGGGTGAACTTGGCCTTGGGCCCGGGCGCGTCGAAGACGCCGGGCACGCCGTGCGCGAACGACATCTGGTGCACCTTGCCCAGCTGCTTGACCACGACCTCGAACCGGTGCGACAGGGCGTTGACCGCGGACGCGCCGACGCCGTGCAGGCCGCCGGAGGTCTTGTAGCCGGAGCCGCCGAACTTGCCGCCGGCGTGCAGCCGGGTCAACACCAGCTCGACGCCGGACAGGCCGGACTTGGCGTGCACGCCGGTCGGGATGCCGCGGCCGTTGTCGTCGACCTGGACGCTGCCGTCGGCGTGCAGGGTGACCACGACGCGGGTGGCGAAACCGGCGATGCCCTCGTCGGTGGCGTTGTCGACCACCTCGGTGAACAGGTGGTTGATGCCCCGGCTGTCGGTGGACCCGATGTACATGCCGGGCCGCTTGCGGACCGCCTCCAGACCCTCCAGGTGCGTCAGGTCGTCGGCCCCGTAAAGAGTCTCAGCGGTCACAGGGTCTTTCTCCCAGATCGTCTCTAGCCCGATGCCCAAACAACGCCGAGAGTAGTCCCCGGCTCTGACAGTTCAGCCCAGCAGCGCCAACTCGGCCACCACCGCCCGGTGGTCCGTGCCCGGCAGCAGGTGTTCGCTCGCCGACACCGCGGCCCAACCGGGACCGTGCAGCACGTGGTCGATCTGGACCAGCGGGAATGCCGCCGGCCAGGTCGGCGCCCAGCCCCGGCCCAGCTCGGCGTGCGTGTCGACCAGCCCGGCCGCCAGCAGCGAGCGCAGCGGCGAGTGATCGACGGTGGCGTTGAAGTCGCCGAGCACGATCGCGTCCCGGCCGGCCACGGCCCGCAGTGCCGACATGTCCTGGGCCCAGAGCCCCGGGCCTCCGACAGGATAGTACGTGTGCACCCCGGTTATCGGGATCTCGTGGCCGAACACGCTCACGGTGGCCTGGGTCTGGGGCCAGGTGGTCGGCAGGGTCACCGGCCCGCCGCGCACGATCGGCAGCGTGGAGAAGATGGAGGTGTCGTTCTCCGGGTGCAGCTCCCGGTACGGCATGAGCTTGGCCAGGCCGGCCGCGTCCAGGCCCTTGATGGCGGGCGCGTCGAGCTCCTCGGTGACCAGCACGTCGAGGTGCTGGTCGCGGGCCAGCGCCATGAGGGCCAGCGGCTCGACCCCGCCGCGGTGGGTGTTGACGGTGCCGACCCGGAGGTGCGGGGCGCCCACCGGCACGGCCAGATGGTCGCGTACGAACCGGGGCACGAACCAGGCGACCTGCAACACCAGCAGCACCGCCGCGATCACGGTCAGCCACCGGCCGCGCAGTGCGAGCAGCGTCACCAGCAGTGCGGCCGTGAGCAGCCCCACGAGCGGCAGCAGCGCGATGGGAACGGCCAGGTAGGTGCCGTCGTCGAAGCCGAAGATGCGGGTGACGGCCAGCACGGCGACACCGCCGAGCACCACGGCGCAGGCGATCAGCGCCGCCTGTCGTCCACGGTTCACCTGGCGGCCTCGACGGACTCGATGTTGGCCACCGCGAAGTTGCGCTCGTCCTCCCGCAGGTAGCACCAGGAGTCCACCCACTCGCCCAGCAGTTGCTCCGGGCGAATGCGGCGAACCGTGCGTGTGCCGGCGCGGTCCCGGTATCCGATCACCACGTCACCCTCGCTGTCGATCGCGTCGGCCAGCAGCGCCAGCTCCGGTTCGGGCAGCTCCTGGTTGAGCCGCGCGAGCAGCCGGAAGGTCGGGCCGCGCTTGAGCGGCACGTGCGGCTCGGCGATCAGCCGCGCGGCCAGTTCCGCCGCGCCGACCGACCGGCGCTCGACCACGGTGGCCTCGGCGACGTGTGCCTTCGGCCGTTCCACCATGACCGCGCCGGCCTTGTTCTCGCGGGTCGGGGCGTAGCCGGCTTTTCGCAGCGTTGCCAACACGTTCGCTGGACCGTCCGAACTGGACAGCACAGTCGGCGCGAGCAGGGTGAAGCCGGGCAGCCGGTGCGCGATCTCGGCGGCGGTCGCCTCGTCGGCCAGCACGCAGCAGCGCACCTCCCGGACCCGGATGTGGCCGTGCCGGCGCTCGACGTCGTTGAGCAGGTACGCCAGCGGCTGCGGCACCGGGCTCAGATCGCCCAGCTCACGCCCCAGGTCTTCGGCCGACCAACCGGCGTCCAACGCGGACCGGACGCTCGCCGTGGTGAACCGCCAGACGGCGCCGGACTCGCGGACCGCGGCGGCGAGCACAACACGCGGCGGCGCCCCCGTCACGATCGCGGTGAGATCGGATTGCAGGATCACGCCGCTCGCCTGCTCGGGCAGCAGGTCGTCGACGTCGGCCCGGCGGCCGGCCAGGAACTCGCCCAGTTCGGTCAGCACGTCATGGGCGACAAGGCCGAGCGCCTCGGCGTCCTGGAGCAGTTCGCCGAGGTCGTCCTGCTCGTCGAGGACCGGGCAGAACCAGTCGAATTCATCGAGGGCCGCGCGTACGGACACGCCGCCGGCGCACGCGGTCAGCAGAGCCTGCGGCACCGGACCGCCCTCGGACCACGAATGCCACGCCATGGCGAGCTGCGTCCACCGCCGGGCCGGGCTGCTGTCCCGCCACTTCGGGTAGTCCGTGGTGGGCGCGAAGCCCGCTTCGACCGGTCCGAGCAGCCCGGACGCGCCGGCGAGGTCGAGCCACAGCGCGACCGACGCCGGCGCG
>DASWRQ010000171.1:0-17329 GCA_036403095.1 Kutzneria sp.
GATCAGTCGGCCTGACGGGGAATTCTGATGCCGGGACGGCCGGCGGACGCGGCGGCCTTGGCCAGGCGGGTGCCGACCTCCTTGCCGATGCGGGCGGCCCGGCCCGGACCGGGCAGCGTGAGGGCCGGCGGCATGACCACGACGGGACAGCCGACGTGGTACATGAGCCGATGGGCCAACAGGGTGTTGGCCTTGATATCGGTCCGCCTGGGGGCGTCGAGCACGAGCATGACCGCCCCCTCGCTCTCCTTGAGCAGCACGGCGACGGGGGTGCCCTTGACGAGCCGGCACTCGACCTTGGCGTCCGCGCCGAGCGCCGCCGTGACGTCGGCCCGGAGCTTCTCCTCGCCGTCGGCGAAGACGGCGTCGACGTCACGACTGACGGCGGGCGGATGCCCGCCGGGAGCGGCCGGCGGGCGAGGCGCCCGCCAGGCCCGGACGGCGACCAGGCCGCACCGCCGACGACGGGCCTCGTCGGCGGCCCAGCGCAGCGCGGTGGGCGATCCACTGCGGACACTCACGCCCACGACGATGACATCAGCCACGGCTACCTCCTCGTCGTCGCGAATCTCAACTGACCTCGGCGGCGGGCGCCTTGGACAGCGGATCGGCCACGTCCTCAAGCGATTGGCCCTCGGCGTTGACGCCGAAGAACCAGGCGATCAGACCACCCAGGATCATGATCCCGGCGCCGAAGTAGTACCCGATCGTCAGCGGTCCACGCTCGACGCCGTTGCCGACCAGCGCGCCGAACACCGTGGGCGCGATGGCGCCCGCGACCTGGCCGATGGCGAAGAAGTACGAGATCGCCTGCCCCCGCAGCTCCAGCGGGAAGATCTCGCTGACCGTCAGGTACGCCGAGGAGGCGCCGGCGGAGGCGAAGAAGAACGACACGCACCAGAACACCGTCTGGGTCGTCGCGGTCAGCGAGCCGGCGCTGAACAACGCGGCCGAGATCGCGAGCACGATGCCGGCGAAGCCGTAGGTGCCGAGGATCATCTTGCGCCGGCCGACGGTGTCGAAGAACGGTCCCAGGATCAGCGGACCGAGCAGGTTGCCCACCGCGAACGGGAAGAAGTACCACGACGTGTCGCTGTCGCTGATGTGGTAGAAGTTGTGCAGCACCAACGCATACGTGAAGAAGATCGCGTTGTACAGGAACGACTGCGTGACCATCATCGAGAAGCCGAGGAAGGACCGCTGCGGGTACTTCTTGAGGAAGATCCCCGACACCGTGCGGAAGCCCAGCCGCGGCGCCTCCACGATGGACATCGCCTTCTCCGACGGCACCGGCGTCAGCGTCTTGCCCTCGCGCTGCACGCGCGCCTCGATGTCGTCGACGGTCTGTTCCGCCTCCGGCAGCCGCCCGTGGGTCATCAGCCACCGCGGGCTCTCCGGGATGTGCCGGCGCAGGTAGATGATGATCAGGCCGAGCACCGGGCCGATGAAGAAGCCGATGCGCCAGCCCCAGTCCACCGGCAGGATGTTCGGGTCGAGCAGGAACAGGTTGGCGGTGGCGCCGATCATCGCGCCGCCCCAGTACGTGCCGTTGACGGCGATGTCGACGCGGCCTCGGAAGCGGGACGGGATCAGCTCGTCGATCGCCGAGTTGATGGCCGTGTACTCGCCGCCGATGCCCAGGCCCGCGATGAAGCGGAAGACCCAGAGGAACCAGACGCTGAACGAGAAGCCGGCGATGCCGCTGGCCACCAGGTAGATCGCCAGGGTCAGGATGAACAGCCGTTTTCGGCCGATCTTGTCGGTGAGGCGGCCGAAGTAGAGCGCGCCGACCACCTGGCCGATCAGGTAGATGGTGCCGGTGAAGCCGACCTCGACCGAGCTCATGTGCAGGGTCTGCTGGTAGCCGGCGGCGGACACGATCTGGATCTCGAGGCCGTCCAGGATCCACGAGACGCCCAGGCCGATCACGATCGACCAGTGGAACCGGGTCCACGGCAACCGGTCCATTCTGGCGGGAACGAGGCTCACCTGTGGCGTCGCCGTCCCGGCGGCACTGGCAGCTGTCATGGAATTCTCCCCGATGTCGCGTGCGTTGCCGAAACGTTCGCGCACATGTGGCCGACCGGTTACGAGCAGGTTTAGAGATCTACCGCCAAAGTGGTCGGTCCGCAACCGGTAGAAGGCGTGAAAATCTGGCATGGTCACGGTTCCATCCGCAGGTCACGCTGCCGGCGCGAGCGCTTACCCGGCGCGCACGCGAGCGTTTCAAACCTGCTCGGGACAACTGTCACGGTGTTGTTGCCTGAAACGCCACCCGAAACCGATCCGATCCGTTATGGGGCGCGGTATGCGGCGAAGCCGGGCAGCCGGCGCCACAACACCGCCGCGCCGGCGATGGTGGACAGCCCGCCGATCACGACGGACAGCCCCGGCGTGGTCAGCGTGCCGACCGCGCCACCCCGGAAGTTGCCCAACTGCGAACCGCCGAAGCCGACGACGTACTCGGCGGCGCCGACCCGGCTGAGGTACCGGTCGGGCGTGGCCGTCTGGAGGATGGTCGTCCGGAACACCACGCTGATCACGTCGCACGCACCCCCGACGACCAGCAGCGCGACCGACAGCCAGAGCGTGGTCGACAGCCCGAAGCCGACGAGCGTGACCGCCCAGCCGATGCCGGCCAACAGCATGGCGCGGCCCTGCCGGGACACGTGCCCGACCGGCCCGGACAGCATCGAGCCGAGCACGCCGCCGATCGCCGGCCCGGCGTTGAGCAGGCCGAGGGTCTGCGGCCCGCCGCCGAACAACGCCGCGTTCATCGCCGGGAACACGGCGAACGGCGAGCCCAGGGTCATCGCGAACAGGTCGGCCAGCACCGCGCCGGTCAGCACCTGGGAGCCTCGGATGAAGCCGACGGCCTCGACGACGGCCTTCAGGCCGGGCTTGGCCAGGACGCCGTCGGGCGGCATCGGCGGCAGCCGGAACACGCAGTACAGCGCGGCCCCGAAGCTGAGCACGTCGATCAGGTAGCACGCCTTGAGCCCTCCCGCCGCCGCGACCACCCCGGCCAGCAGCGGGCCGACCGTGTTGCTCAGATGCATGGTCATCATGTTCAGCGCGGCGCCGGCCGGCAGGAGTTCGGCCGGCAGCAGGCGGGGCGTGAAGGTGCGGCGCGCCGGCACGTTGATCGACACGATCAGGGCCTCGACAACCGCGAGCACGTACAGCAGCCACAGCTGCCGCAGGTCGAGGATGGCCTGCACGGCGAACAGGGCCGACACGGCGGCCAGCCCGAGGCTGCTGTAGAGCACGATCTTGCGCCGGTCGGCGGCGTCGCCGATGCTGCCGCCGAGCATGCCGAAGGCGATCGCCGGCACGGCGGCGCACAGGCCGACGCCGCCGACGGCCAGCGAGCTGCCGGTCAGGGTGAAGACCTGATAGGTGACGGCGAACAGGGTCATCTGGGTGCCGATGGCCGAGAGCCCGGAACCGATCCAGTACCGGCGAAAGTCCGGCGACCGGCGGAACGGGGCGACATCGACCAGCAGGCGCCGGGGCAGGGTCACCGGACCGAGCGTATTGCTGCCCGTTCGGACACACGACGGAATTACCGGCGCACGGCCGACCGTTGACGACACCATGAAGGCAACCATCAACGGCCGTGTCGTGGCCGAGGCCCCCGAGTCCGAGCTCGTTTCCATCGAGGGCAACTGGTACTTCCCGCCGTCATCCCTGGCGGCCGGCGAGTTCGAGGACAGCCCGACCCCGTACACCTGCCCGTGGAAGGGCGTGGCGCAGTACCACACCGTGGCCGGCCAGACTGATGCCGGCTGGAGCTATCCGCAGCCGCCGGCCGAGGCGGTCAGGCGCGTCGGCCAGGACTTCGCCGGCTACGTCGGGTTCGACAAGCGCGTCGTCGAACTCGGCTGAGGTCGAGCTCGGCCGAGGTCGCTCAGCTCAGGTCGAGGGCCGCGCGCACGATGCTGTCGGCGTCCAGACCGTGGTAGCGGTAGACGTCCGCGAGTGAGCCGGCCTGGCCGAACCGGGTGACGCCGAGCGATATCGACGGCACCCGGTTGATCGTGGCCAGGAAGGCCAGCGTGTGCGGATGGCCGTCCAGCACGGTCACCAGCGGCGTCGGCCGCAGCACCTGGTCCAGGATCCACGACGGGCCGTCGGCGCGACCCTGCCTCGCCTGCTGTGCCTGGAACAGCCGGCCGGGGCTGGTCACACAGACCACGTCCGTCGCGATCCCGACCTGGTCGAGCCGATCCGCGGCATCCAGCGCCTCGGGCACGACCGCGCCCATCGCGGCGATGGTGATCGCCGGATTCTCCTTGCGCCGCAAGGAGTACGCGCCGGCAACGACCTGACGACGCCGGCGTTCCCGGGCGGCCGGATCCGTCGGCACGTCGGCCAGCGACTGGTCGACCGGCCGCGTCGACAGCCGCAGGTAGGCCGAGGTGCCGTCCGGCTTGCCCAGCCGGGCCAGGCTGGCCAGCAGCGTCCACTCGACGTCGATGGCGAACGCCGGCTCGTACGTGACGCAGCCGGGCTGCTCCAGTCCGATGGACGGCGTCGTGATCGACTGGTGCGCCCCACCCTCCGACGCCAGCGTGACCCCGGACGGCGTGCCGACCAGAATGGACTGTCCGCCGGCGTAGATGCCGAACGACCACGGCTCCAGCGCCCGCGAGACGAACGGGTCGTAGAGCACGCCGATCGGCAGCAGCGGCTGGCCCCAGCGGCTCCAGGTCGCGCCGAGCTCCCCGATCAGGCCGACCAGGTTGGTCTCGGCGATGCCGAGTTCGATGTGTTGTCCCCCAGGGCTTTCCCTCCAATGCAGGATGGTGTCGGTGTCGTCGGCGAACCAGTCGACGCGCTCGTGCGGCGACCACACGCCGACCTTGTTGACCCAGCCGCCCAGGTTGGTGCTGGAGCTGACGTCGGGGCTGACCGTGACCACGCGCCGGGCGGCTTCCGGCGCGCGGCGGGTCAGGTCGAGCAGGGTTCGACCCAAGGCTGCCTGTGTAGTAGCGGTTCCGCTGTTGTTTCGACCGAGATCGAGCGGAACCACGGGCGGTTCCACGGTCGCGACGCCCTTGCGCCGCAAGCGGTTCGCCGTGTCCTCGCACAGGACGGCCGCATCGGAGCCGACCGGGAATGCCTGCCAGGGGTCGTCGACGTCCCTCCCAAGACGCCGCGCCAGCTCGGCCAGCTGCTCCGCGGTCAACAGAGATGAGTGGTTCTGCGGGTGGCCCTGTGTGGGCAGCCCGTTGCCCTTCACAGTGTACGCCAAGATCACTGTTGGCCGGGTGTCGTCGATCTCCTCGAAGGCCCCGTCCAGCGCCGCCAGGTCGTGCCCGCCGAGGTTGCGGATCGCCGCCAGCAGCGTGCCGTCGTCCACGTCGGACAGTAGCTCTGCGATGGCCGGATCCCCTGCGGGCAAACGATCCCGCAGCTGCGCGGCGTCGCAGCGGAGCAGCCGCTGGTACTCGGGATTGGGCATGGAGTCGATGCGCCCGCGCAGCGCCGCGCCACCCGGACGAGTGAACAATTCTTCCAGCAGCCGCCCGTACTTGAGGGTGATCACCTGCCAGCCGGCAGCGGCGAACATGTCGCGCAGCCGGTCCCCCGCGATCTGCGGCACGACCCGGTCCAGCGACTGCCGGTTCAGGTCGACGATCCACACGATCTCGCCCAACTCGGCCACCGACGGGTCGAGCACCGCCTCCCAGACCGCGCCCTCGTCCAGCTCCGCGTCGCCGAGCAGCGAGTACTGCCGACCGGTCCCCGCGCCCACGTAGCGACGGGCGATCGCGCCCCAGATCGGGGCGGTGGCGCCGATTCCGACCGATCCGGTCGAGTAGTCGACGGGGTCGGGGTCCTTGGACCGGCTCGGATAGCTCTGCAGGCCGCCGAAGTCGCGCAGCGTGGTCAGGTACGACTCGTCCAGCTCCCCGAGAAGGTAGTTGATCGCGTGCAGCACCGGCGAGGCGTGCGGCTTGACCGAGACCCGGTCCTGCGGACGCAGGTGCCGGAACCACAGCGAGGTCATGATCGACACCATCGAGGCGCTGGACGCCTGATGTCCGCCGACCTTGAGGCCGGAAGGGTTGGGCCGCACCAGGTTCGCGTGGTGGATCACGGCCGTGGACAGCCACAGCAGCCGCTGTTCGATCTCGGTCAGCACCGCCAGCGCCGCCGGGCTCTGCCTGGTCATCTCGCCACCCTCCGCACGTGCACAACGTGCCAAAATGACAGCATCGATACCCACGACGCACAATGCGAGTACGGTGGATTGCGCAGATCGCACAAACCAGCCCCCGCACCGACCGGCGAAAGCGAGCAGAGTGCGCAACGACGACCGCTTCGACCAGACCGACCTCCGCCTGCTGCGCGCGCTGGCCGACCAGCCGAGGGCCACCGCCGTGGCGCTGGCCGAGCAGACCGGCTTGTCTCGCAACACCGTGCAGGCGCGGCTGCTGCGGCTGGAACAGCCGGGCGTGCTGGACACGTTCGAGCACCGCATCCCGCCCCGCGCGCTGGGCTATCCGCTGACGGCGTTCGTGACGATGGTCGTGACCCAGCAGCGACTGGACGAGGTCGCCGCCGCGCTGGCCGACGTGCCGGAAGTGCTTCAGGTGCACGGCATCAGCGGCCAGCCCGACCTGTTCGTGCACGTCGTCGCCCAGGACGGCGACGACCTGTACCGCATCGCCGGCCTGATGCTGGCCATCCCGGGGGTGGAGCGGACCAGCACGGCGTTGGTGATGCGCGAGCTGGTCGGCTACCGGATCAGCCCGCTTCTCGAGCGGCGCTCACGTTAGTCGCGCCTGCCGGATCCCGTTCACTGTCACGTAAACCAGGGCGACGGTGGTCAGCAGCTCGGCCCAGAAGAAGGCGCCGTAGTCGATCAGCCCGCCGATCGGCGGCGACCCCGGCGCGGCGTTGCGGAAGCCGACCAACGCGAACAGCGTGGCGGCCATCCAGCCCATCGCCGGCCACACCAGGCCCATCTTCCTGGACACGATGGTCAGCGCCGCGCCCAGCACGGACAGCGCCAGCGCCCACATCGCCGCCATCAGGAACCAGGCCAGCACCGACGAGCTGAACGTCCGGCCGGCCGACACGTTGGCCTTGAGCTGGCCGGTGGGCCACTCGGCGTCGGTCACCTCGGCCGTGAACAGCGCGTCGTAGCCGCGGAACCGCAGCGACACCGGCACATTCTGGTCGCCGGCCGTGACGAAGAAGCCGATCACGGCCGCGTAGCTGTCGAACGGGTAGGAGGACACCAGCCCGTCGTCCACGCCCATCCGCACGTCTTGCAGCGACACCCGGTCGTGCGCCTTGAACCGGAGCAGGCCGGTGGTCAGCGAGCTGGTGTCGACCTCGATGTCCTTGGCCGGCACCGCGTCGAAGCCGTCGGCCAGGCTGCCGTGCAGGATCGGGATGATCCGCAGATCGAGCTCGCGGCCGGTGACGTCGACCCGTTGCAGGGTCACGTCCAGCTCGACCCGGTTGGGATCGTCGCTGCCGACGATGTAGTCGACCTTGCGGGTGCCGGTGTCGATCCGGAAGCCGACGATGCCGCCCGCGGCGAGCACCGCGATCACCACGCCCACGGCGACAACCTGTACCGTCCTCACCCGCCGTCACGCTAGGCCAGGCGGCCGGTGGGAGCACGGTGATTCACCTGTTGGTGTCGGCCAGGAACCGTTCGACGGCGGCGGCGAACTCGGCCGGCCGGGTCTCGTGCACGAGGTGGCCGGCGTCGATCGTGACGAACTCGGCCGACATGAGATCCGCCATGGTGGCGATTTCGGCCTGTGGCAGATGACTTCGCTCGGCGCCGGCCACGGTAACGCCGTGCAGCAGGACCATGGCCGGCGCGGCGAGTGGACCCCAGGTACGGGTGAACAGTTCCACCCGTCCTGCCTATCACGGTCAGCAGTTCGGGGTGGCCGGCTTTCCGGCGAAGCGGTCCCCGAGCCAGTTCAGTGCGGCGGTGCCGTAGACGCTCACGGCCACGATGTGCCCGGCGAGCGGAACCGGTTGCCACTGCACGGAAGCGCCGAGCCCACAGAGGCGGTCGCGGAGCTCTTCGCCGACGTGGAACGGGATCAGCTCGTCGAGCGTGCCGTGATAGAGCAGCACGGGCGCGGTCGGTTTGTGCGTGCCGAGGCGGTTCTCGGCCAGCCGGTCCTGCCAGCGCGGATCCTTGATCATGCCGGGCACGGTGGTCAGGTTGTCGAGGCGGTCGAAGGGATCCGCCAGGGCGAGTTCGACGATGCAGGAGGTCTCGACCTTCTGCACGACCTCGCGGCCCTTGGCGTTCAAGGCGTTCGCGAACGGCAGGTCGGGATACGCCGCCGCGTAGCCGACCGCGGCGCCGGCGACGAGGCTGAAGCCGGCGTTGCCGTCGTTGTAGACGGCGACTTCGTTGAGGTCGGCCGGGACGCCGCCTTCGGCGATGCCGACGACGGGCACATCGGGGGCGTACGACGGTTGCAACTCCCCCGCGGCCGCCGCGGCTTGGCCGCCCTGGGAGTAGCCGAACATGCCGACCGGTGCGGACGGGCTGAGGCCGGCCCCGTCGACCTTGCTCGCCGCGCGGGCGACGTCGAGCAGCGCGTGTCCCTCGGAATTGGCGACGGCGTAGGTGTGGGTCCCAGGCGTGCCAAGACCTTCGTAGTCCGTCAGAGCGACGGCGTAGCCCTTGAGCATCGCTTGCGCGAGGAAGGCGATTTCCACCTCGGTGCCGGTGCGCAGGTGATACGACGGCGCGCAGTCGTCGCCCAGGCCCTGCGTGCCCATGGCGTACGCGATGACCGGCCGCGGACCGGGGCCCGTCCACGGGATCGGCGGCACCAGCACCATGCCCGACACGGCGTTGGGCGTGCCGGTGGCGGAGGTGGAGCGGTAGAGCACCAGCCAGGTATGCACCGGCGCCTGGAACACGCGGAACGGTTCCGGATACCAGTCGACCTGGCGTTGGCGGATCAGGTCGCCGGCCTTTCCGGGCAGCGGCGATGGCGGTGTGTAGAAGGGGTCCTGGGCCGGCGCCACCGGCCGGGCATCGGCGTTGGCGACAGCTGGAGCCATCAGCAGGGCCAGGCCCAGCAGCGGCACGAGCACTCGGCGAAGCATCGTTGCCTCCGAGCTGAAGTGGTAATCAGGATTTTCACAAGGTAGAGCCGCGTCGGGTAATCTGGCAATCCCGATTACCAGAATTTGTCACGCGGGTGAGGAGCGGGCCATCGCCAGACGCGCCTACGCGGGAGTGGAAGCCGAGCAGCGCCGGGCCGAGCGCCGGCAGCGGCTGCTCGAGGCCGCCCTCGGGCTGTTCACCACGGTCGGCTACCGGCAGACCAAGATCGTCCAGATCTGCGCCGGCGCCGGCGTGTCGACCCGCAACTTCTACGAGGAGTTCACCGGCAAGGAGCAGGTGCTGCTCACCCTGCACGACCTGATCAACTCCGCCGCCCTCGACCGCGTCCGCGGCGCGCTCGAGGCACTGGCGTCGGACGACGTCGTCACGCGGATCTCACGGCTGCTGGACGCCTTCGTCGCCAGCGTCACCGCTGATCCCCGGCTGCCGCGGCTGAACTACGTGGAGGCCGTCGGCGTCAGCGAGGAGTTGGAGCGGCAGCACCAGGCGTGGGTGACCCGCTGGGCCGACTTCATCGAGGCCGAAGCCCGACACGCCGCCGCCCACGGCGTCGCGCCCGATCGCGACTATCGCCTCACGGCCATCGGTCTGGTCGGCGCGATCACCGGCCTGCTGCGGGAATGGCAGGCGCACCAACCGCCGTGGCCGGTCGCCGACATCGCCGCCGAGATCCGGGGTTTGATGCTCGCGGCGATCCTGCGCTGAAAGTCCTTACAGGGAACGGAACATCCGTCGGCACACGTAGACCCGCTCGAACTGGGCGCGGAGCTCTGGCTCGCTGTCCGTGGCCGCGTGCAGGAACGCCCCGACGACGGCGAATCCCTGCGTGTGCCGGACGGCCTTGGCGGTTTCCTCCCCGGACAGATACACGTGGACGTACTTCTCGGTCTCGACGAAGCCCTGGCCGGCGTACCAGCGCAGGGCGGGCCGATCCTCCCGAGTCCAGGCGTCCAGCTCGGTGCCGCCGAGGTCACGCAGCTGGGGCAGCGCGTGGTTCAGCAGGCCGGTGGCAATGCCCATGGCCTGGTGGTCGGGGTGGACGGCGATCGTCTCGATGGTGGCGAGGTCGTCCCGCACCGCCGCGTCCAGCACGCCAACCACGAGCCCGTCGACCACCGCCACGAGCTCGACGGCGGGCTGGTCGTAGTGAGGCTTGGTCACCAGCACGTCGTCGTAGTAGCCCGTGTGCAGAAAGCTCAGCACGCGGCAGCGCAGCCAGAGTTCCTCGTCGCTGGGCTCGTACGCCCGGATCTGCCACACCCGGGACATCGTGCCGGAGCCTTGCCGGCCGCCACCACTGAGTTCACAGCAGCGCCGAGCGCCGGCGCCAGGCCCAGCGGAGCAGGCCGACGCTGACGATCAGCGTGGTGAGGTTGATGCCCAGCTCCATCAGGCCGGCCCCGCCGGGCAGCCACCAGATGCCGTTCTCGATGTCGTACAAGGAATCGACGCACAGCAGGTAGATGCCGGCGCCGCCGCCGGCCAACAGCCAGAACAGGGCGGCCGGTCGGTGGGTGAGTAGCGCGTAGGAGGAGCCGAGCAGACAGACCAGCAACCAGGTGTCGGCCAGCGGGAAGGAGTTCTCGAACTCGACGTAGCCGGGCCGGGTCTCGCTGGCCACCACGTCCCGGGCGAAGATCCACAGTAGGATGTAGGAGACGGTGATCAAGGCGGACAGCACCAGGACCACGACGATGCGGCGGCGGCTGGCGTCAGTGATCTCCATCCGAGCATTCTGGAGCACCCCACGGTCCCCACGTGGCCGACGCCGTGACGCCCAGCGCGGACGAGCACATCCGACGGTTTTGCCGCCGGCCCGGACTGGGTAACCACCGTTCGTGACCTCGCGATGCGGATATATCGGACGAACCCTCGAGTGGCGCTGATGGCGACCGCCCGCGTCCCGCGCGGCCCCGACGAGGCGCGCCATCGACTTGACTCTCGGTCGCTACGCGCTCGACGCAGCGGCACTGTCTCCGCCGTCGGCGGCTCGCGAGATGGACCGAAGCGCGTGGCGCGAGAACTTCCGTCAACTGTCAGCGGACACCCGTTCGAGCATCGCCGGCACCGCCCGCCACCTGGCCGGACGTAGCGACGGCAGCTCCTTCGAGACCAGCCTGGAGTTGTTCCTGGCCGCGCTCGTGTCAACAAAATCCCTGACCATGGGATGAACCAGGAGCCTGCGGTGATCGTGTTCTGGGGAGAGGGAAAGGAGTTAGGCTCGGCGATGCTTCACCAGGGCGCAGCACATGCGACGCAGGTCACATCTGTCCGGGAAACCATACCGGGCCGCCGCGATGTTGTTGAAATTTGAACAGGAACACGGTCGTAGCGCGGCCACTGGCAGATCGGAGTCCACCATGTCGACGAGCGGCGCCGAGGCAACCGTCCGCACCCGCGTGCGCATCCCGCTGCGCTTCGCGGACGGCTTCTCCGTCACTGCCGACGCGGTCACCTTCCACGGCCTGGTCGACGGCCTTGAGCACGTGGCCATGGTGTTCGGCGACCCCACCACGGGCACTCCCCTGGTCCGCCCGCACTCCGAGTGCCTGACCGGCGACGTTTTCGGCTCCGCCCGCTGCGACTGCGGCCCCCAGCTGCGCGAGGCCGCCGAGCGCATCTCCGTGGCCGGCGGCGTGCTGCTCTACCTGCGCCAGGAGGGCCGCGGCATCGGCCTGTACAACAAGCTCGACGCGTACGCGCTGCAGGACACCGGCCTGGACACCTACGCCGCCAACGCCGCGCTGGGCCTGCCCGAGGACGGCCGCGACTACACCCCGGCCGCCCAGATGCTGGCCGCGCTGGGCGTGCACAAGATCGACCTGCTCTCCAACAACCCGGACAAGGCCGAGCAGCTGCGCGCGCTCGGCGTCTCGGTGCGCCGCCGCGTGCCGACCGGTGTGTTCGCCACCGAGACCAACCTGCGCTACCTGCGGGCCAAGGTGGACCACACCGGACACACCATCACGCTGTCCAGTCTCGTGAGTTGAGGCCCATGAAACTGCCGTATGTCGTGCTGTCGGCGGCCGTGAGCATCGACGGCTACCTCGACGACGCCGGGTGCCAGCGCCTCCTGCTGTCCTGTCCGGAGGACTTCGACCGGGTCGACGCGGTCCGCGCCGAAGCCGACGCCGTGCTGGTGGGAGCCAACACGATCCGCCGTGACAACCCACGACTGATCGTACGCTCGGAGCAACGACGAGCCCGGCGTGAGGCCCGAGGCCTGCCCGCGTATCCAATGAAGGTCATTGTCACCGGCTCCGGCGACCTCGACGCGGATCTCGCGGTGTGGGGCTGCGGCGGCGAGAAGCTCGTGTTCACCGTGGACTCGGCGGCGGAAAAGCTGCGGGACAACCTCGGCGAGCTGGCCGAGGTGGTGAGCACCGGCGCGGTGTTCGACTGGCACACCGTGCTGGCCCGGCTGGGCGAACGCGGCGTAGACCGGCTCATGGTCGAGGGTGGCGGCACCGTGCACACCCAGCTGGTGGCGCTCAACCTGGCCGACGAGCTGCACGTGGCGGTCGCGCCGCTGGTCGTCGGCCAGGTCGACGCGCCGCGCTTCCTCGGCCCGGCCAACTATCCCGGCGGGACCTCCGCCCGGATGAAACTCCTCGGCTGCACCCAGGTCGGCGATGTCGTGCTGCTGCGATACTCGCCCAAGGACCTGACCTGTTGCCAGTAGGAGGAAAACATGCCCCTGTTCGACCTCTCGGAACCGTCGGAGCTGGCCGAGCACAGGGTGACCGCGACCGAGCCGGACGGCCTGGACGCGTGGTGGGCGGCCCGGATCGCCGCCGCGCGAGCCGTGGCCGAGCCGGTTTCGCTGGTGCGGCACGAAGAACTGGCGTACGGGCCGATGCCGGTGTGGGACGTCGAGTTCTCCGGCGACGGCGGCGACCGGATCCGGGGCTGGCACCTGCGGCCGGCCGGCACTGAGGGCCGGCGGCTGCCGGTCGTGGTGCGGTACATCGGCTACGGCGGCGGGCGGGGCCTGCCGCTGGACCACACGCTGTGGGCCGCCGCCGGCTACGCCGTGCTCGTGATGGACACCCGGGGGCAGGGCGCGAAGTGGGCCATCGGCGCGACCGGCGACCCGGGGCGGACGCCGGCCGGTCCGGAGTACCCGGGCGTGATGACCCGGGGCATCGCCAGCCCGGACACGTACTACTACAGCCGGCTTTTCGTGGACGCGGTGCGAGCGGTCGACGTTGCGTCCGAATTGGACGGTGTCGATTCGACGCGGATCGCCGTCAGTGGCGGTAGCCAGGGCGGCGGGCTGGCGCTGGCCGCGGCGGCGCTGTGCGGGGACCGGGTCCGGGTGTGCCACGCGGACATCCCGTTCCTGTGCGACTTCCACCGGGCCGTCAAGATCACGCCCAAGCCGCCGTTCACCGAGATCAGCGATTTCCTGGCCCAGCACGTGAATCTGGTGCCGGCGGTGTTCGAAACCCTGCGGTACGTTGACTGTGCGCTGCTGGCCCGGCGGATCACCGCCACCACCCTGTTCAGCGCGGGGCTGATGGACCCGGTGTGCCCACCGTCCACTGTGTACGCGGCCTACAACGAGATCACCGCGCCCAAGGAGATCACGGTGTCCCCGTTCGGCGGCCACGACGTGCCGAGTGGGCACGTCGAGCGGCAGCTACGCCACCTGCGCGAGCACCTCGGCTGACCGGCGCCTCGGCAGCAGGGCGGCGCCACCGGCGACAAAAAGCCAGATGTCCGCGGGATATCCGGCCAGTCGTTCGGCGCCGCCCGCGCCCAGCAGCGCCGGCGCGAACAGCGTCATCGCCAGACCGAGCAGGCCGAACACCGCGCACACGATGCCGAACATGCCCAGTCTCGTGTGCCGGATCGTCAAGGCCAGCAACAGAATCGCCACACTGCCCAGGGGCAGGTTGACCGCGCCGATCATGTGCAGCGCCAGGTTCTCGTTCTCCGGCGCCGCCCCGACCAGCACCTTGCCCGCGCCGGTCAGGATCACCAGCAGCACACCGACCGTCGCCACGCCCGTGTCCGGCCAGACCGAGCGCAGCAAGCCCACGCCGGTGATCGTCAGCAGGCCCGCGATGATGAACGACGCGTTCATCATCCCGTACATCGGCGAGCAGGCGTAGTTGCCCATGAACTCGCCGCAGGCCGTGTTGCCGAGGTCGCTGATGTAGTTGTCCCGCCAGTTGTACGGCGGATGCCACTGCGCCGCGACCACGCACTGCGCGACGAAGTACTGCACCATCGCGACAATCCAGAGGAATCCGCCGACCGCGGCGCGCTTCTCGGCACTCGTCATCATCACGGCCTCCCGCCGCCGAGCGTGAACCTGCTCGGCGACGCCGGCAACCGGCGTCCCCCTATCGAGGGAGGCTCAGGCCTGGCGGACCGTCGCCGCGAACGCCCCGAGCAGCAGGTACACCACCCCGCTCGACCGGTCCAGCCGGCGGCGGGCCCGGGCCGTGCGGCGCAGCCGCCCGGCGATCGCGCTGGCCGCCAGCGCGTACGTGCCGTCGCTGAGAATGCCCAGCAGGATGAAACCGATGCCGAAGAACACCAGTTGCGAGGTCACCGAGCCCAGCGCCGGGTCCACGAACTGCGGCAGGAAGGCCGCGAAGAAGATCAGCGTCTTCGGGTTCAGCAGGTTGACGACGGCGCCCTGGGCGAAGATCCGCCGCAACGACGCCCGCGGCGGGTCCTGCGTGTCGTCGGCCGCGCCGCGGGACAGCCACAGCTTCTGCACGCCCAGCCACACCAGGTAGGCCACGCCGAGGTACTTCACCACCTGGAACGCCGTCTCCGAGGCCGCCAGCAGCGCCGACAGCCCGAACGACGTGGCCAGCACGAAGAAGATCGTGCCCGTGTGCACGCCCAGCACCGAGACCAGGCCGGCCGCGCGGCCCTGGGAGACGGAACGGGTGACGATGTAGAGCACCGCCGGGCCGGGAAACACCAGCAGCGCCATGGTCGCGGCAACGAACAGCAGGATCGTGGACAGGGTCGGCATCACCGCACCATACGTCTTGTCACCACGTGAGCGGCAGGGTTTCCAAACCTCGCATCAGGCCGCCGCGCAGCCACGTCAGGTCCGACTCCTCGACCGCCAGCTGCACACCGGGCAGGCGCCGCAACAGCGTGCCCAGGCCGATGCGGAGCTCCAGCCGGGCCAGCGGCGCGCCGATGCAGTGGTGGATGCCGTGCCCGAAGGCCACGTGCGGATTGACCGGCCGGGCGAGGTCCAGTTCGTCGGGCCGCTCGAACACGAGCGGATCCCGGCCGGCAATCCCGAGATCCGCGTACACGCACTCGCCCGCCCGGATCGTGACACCGCCGACCTCGACGTCCGCCGTCGCCATCCGGGGCTGCGGGATCACCGCCGACTCGAAGAACGGGACGAACCGCAACAACTCCTCCACCGCAGCGTCCAGCAGACCCGGATCGCTCCGCAGCCGCGCCAGCTCGTCGGGGTGCGTCAGCAGCACGTAGAGAAAAAGGCCGAACTGGTTGGCGGTCGTCTCGTAGCCGGCCGTCAGCAGGGCCGAGCCGAAACCGACGATCTCGTCCTCCGACAGGTCCTCCTCGTGGCCGGCCTGAACCAGGACTGTCAAGAAGTCATCGGCCGGTTCGCTCTGGCGGCGCTTCACCAGCTGCCTGATGTAGTCCTGCATCTGGTGGCGCGCCGCCATGATCTCCGCGCGCGAGTACTGGGTCACCGTCATCTCGACGTCGGCCCAGTGGCCGAACGTGGCCCGATCCTCGACCGGCACGCCCAGGAACTGGCACATGACCGTGATCGCCACCGGCCACGCGAAATGGGCCATCAGGTCGGCCGGCGGCCCCAGGTCCGTCATTCGGTCCAGGCAGTCGTCGATCACCCGCTGCACGTGCGGCTCGTACGCGGCGATGCCGCGGGCCGACAACGCCTTCGCGCCGATGCGGCGAAGGCGGGTGTGGTCCGGCGGATCCATGCTGAGCAGGTTCGGGAAGGTGTCGCTCGGGATGGCCTCCGTCGACCGTGGGATGTCGCTGCCGATGGTCCGCGCGCGGCTGAAGCGAGGGTCGGACAGTACTGCGCGGACGTGGTCGTGACGGCGGACCAGCCAGGCCTCGCCGCCGTGAGGGAGCCGCACTCGGACCGGGTCGTCGGCGGATTCGGTGCTCGACGGATTCAGACGGTCGTAGTCGCCGAAGGGGAAGTCGAGTGCCTCGGTCATAGGGGCGTGTATAGCTCGGTTTCGGCGGTGGGTGGAGGTGGGCGCGCCGGAGGGGGCGGGATGGGTAGCCACGTGGGGTGGTGCGGGTGGAGGTTGCTCGTAAGGTGCCCGCGCCGCGCGGCTAGCTACACCTGGGCTGGCGCTTCACCGGAGGCCCCGTGTGCTTGGGGTTCCGCGACGGATGGCCAACGACGCGGGCCAATCTCCACGTCAGGATCGCGTCGGGTACCTGCGCCGCGCGACCAACAACACGCTGTCCGCCATCCCCTTCTCCACGACCTGCCTCCCCCGTGGTCGCGTCGGGTGCCCGCGCCGCGCGACCAACAAAACCCCGACCGCCATCCCCCTCTCCACCAACCCGCCTCCCGTGGCTACGTCGGGCGCCAGCGCCATGCGACCGGCAATACCCTGACCGCCATCCCCTTCTCCACGACCTGCCTCCCCCGTGGTCGCGTCGGGTACCTGCGCCGCGCGACCAACAACACGCTGTCCGCCATCCCCTTCTCCACGACCTGCCTCCCCCGTGGTCGCGTCGGGTGCCCGCGCCGCGCGACCAGCACCACACTGTTCACCATCCCCTTTCGACCCCAATCCTGCTTGCGGGGCAAGGGATGCACGGGTCAGGTGGATGGTGGCGGCGGGTGGAGCGGCGCGGACTGAGTGGGGGCGTGCGTTTACGGCGGCTTTGGAAGGGGAGGGGTTGGCGTAACGGGGATGGTGCGGGTGGGTGGGGGCCTGGAAAGCGCTTTCCTGAAGGCGAGTTCAGGTTGTGCCACGATCGTGTATGTGTTGGGGCGTAACGGGAATCGATCATCAGGAAGGGGTAGGATGGGGGTATGTCAGCGAACCCGGAAGCTCCCTTCGATGCCCAGTGGCGGCGGAGTGAGAGGGAGCTGTGGAGGTTTGTCGAGGAGTCGGAGGATCGGCGTCGGGCGGAGTATGTGTGGCAGGTGGAGGCGGTGGCGCAGATCTGGGAGCGGACGAGCAGGGCCAA
>DASWRQ010000172.1:0-3274 GCA_036403095.1 Kutzneria sp.
GTCCTCGTCGGTCCGGACGGTGAGGGTCTGATCCTCGGCCGACAGCCCCGTGACCACGCCGACGGTCCCGTTGAACACGCCGGCGACGCCCTTGTCGTAGTTGTTGCGGATCTGGGTGACCTTGTCGCCGACCCGGAAGACCCGGCCGCCGAAGCGGCGCTCGGGCAACCCGGGTTTGGACGGTGTCAAAGCCTCCTGCAGCAAGGTGTTCAGCGCGCCGGCGCCGGCCGGACCGCGGTGCATGGGGGCCAGCACCTGGACGTCGCGGCGGGGGTCTAGGCCGAACTTGCGCGGGATGCGATTGGCCACGACGTCGACGGTCAGCGACGCGACGGCCTCGGTGTCGTCCTGGGCGAACAGGAAGAAGTCGGGCAGGCCGTCGGTCACCGGCTGCCGGCCGGAGTTGATCAGATGCGCGTTGGTCACCACGCCGGACTGCTGGGCCTGCCGGAAGATCCGGGTCAGCCGCACCCGCGGCACGGGCTCGGCGGCGAGCAGGTCCCGCAGCACCTCGCCGGCCCCGACGCTGGGCAGCTGATCGACGTCGCCGACCAGCAGCACGTGCGCGCCGGGTGGCACCGCCTTGAGCAACTTGTTGGCCAGCAACAGATCCAGCATCGACACCTCGTCGACGACCAGCAGGTCCGCATCCAGCGGCCGATCGCGATCGTACGCGGCGTCGCCACCGGGCCTGAGCTCCAGCATGCGGTGCACGGTCGCCGCGTCCACGCCGGTCAGCTCGGCCAGCCGCTTGGCCGCCCGCCCGGTGGGCGCGGCCAGCAACACCTTGGCGCCCTTGGCTTTCGCCAGCATCACGATGGACCGCACAGTGAAACTCTTGCCACAGCCCGGACCCCCGGTCAGCACGGCGACCTTTTCGGTCAGCGCCAACCGAACCGCCTGCTCCTGCTCGGGCGCCAACTCCGTGCCGGTGGACCGCCGCAGCCAGTCCAGCGCCTTGGCCCAGTCCACGGCGGCGAACGCCGACATTCGGTCCACATCGGACGTCAGCAGCCGAGCCAGCTGGTTGGCCAGCGATATTTCAGCTCTGTGGAAGGGAACCAGGTAGATCGCCGCCGGATCGCCCTCGAACAGCTCCTCCCGTACCACGCCTTCCTCGGCCACCAGTTCCCGCAGGCACTCCCCCACCAGCACGCTGGAGACCTCCAGGATCTCCACCGCCTTGGCCACCAGCTCGTCCTGCGGCAGGAAGCAGTTCCCGTCGCCGCTGGCCTCCGACAACGTGAACTGGATGCCGGCCTTGACCCGCTGCGGGCTGTCGTGCGGGATGCCGACGGCCTTGGCCAGCACGTCCGCGGTCTTGAAGCCGATGCCCCACACGTCCGCGGCCAGCTTGTACGGCTCCTCCTTGACCACCCGGATCGAGTCGTCCCGGTACGTCTTGTAGATCCGCACGCCCAGCGACGTCGACACGCCGACGCCCTGCAGGAACAGCATGACCTCCTTGATGGCCTTCTGTTCCTCCCAGGCGCCGGCGATCAGCTTGGTGCGCTTGGGTCCCAGCCCCGGCACCTCGATCAGCCGGCCGACGTCGGTCTCGATGACGTCCAGCGCGGTCAGCCCGAAGTGCTCCACGATCCGGTCGGCGATGCGCGGCCCGATGCCCTTGACCAGCCCGGAACCCAGATAGCGCCGGATGCCCTGCACGGTCGCCGGCAGCACCGTGCTGTACGAGTCGACCATGAACTGCTTGCCGTACTGGGGATGGCTGCCCCAGCGGCCGCGCAGCCGGAGGCTCTCCCCCGGCTGCGCGCCCAGCAGTGCTCCGACGACGGTGAGCAGGTCACCGCCGCCACGGCCGGTGTCGACCTTGGCGACGGTGTACCCGGTCTCCTCGTTGGCGTAGGTGATGCGCTCCAGCGAGCCCTCGACAACGGCGTAGCCGAGGGACTCGGCGGACATCGGTCAGGCCCAGCCCGGCATCGGGTAGCCGGCCAGCAGCTCCGAGATCTCGGCCGCGGTGCCCTCGACCACGGACTCGTCGCCGTCGGCCGCGGCCGTGACGACCCGGTCGATCCACGTCGCCAGCTGCGGCATCTGCTCGACGCCGAGACCACGCGTGGTGATCGCGGCCGTGCCGAGTCGGATGCCGGACGGGTCGAACGGCTTGCGCGGGTCGAACGGCACCGTGTTGTAGTTCAGCTCGATGCCGGCCCGGTCCAGCGCCTTGGCCGCCGGCTTGCCGGCCACGTTCTTCGACGTCAGGTCGATCAGCAGCAGGTGGTTGTCGGTGCCGCCGGAGACGAGGTCGAAGCCGCGCTCCACCAGGGCCTCGGCCAGCGCCTCGGCGTTGGCCACCACGTTGTGCGCGTACGTCCGGAACTCGTCGGTGGCCGCTTCCTTCAGCGCCACCGCGATGCCGGCCGTGGTGTGGTTGTGCGGGCCGCCCTGCAGGCCCGGGAAGACGGCCTTGTCCAGCGCGGAGGCGTGCTCGGCGTCGGACATCAGCATCGCGCCGCGCGGGCCGCGCAGCGTCTTGTGCGTGGTCGTGGAGATCACGTTCGCGTGGCCGACCGGCGACGGGTGCGCGCCGCCGGCGATCAGGCCGGCGATGTGCGCCACGTCCGCCGCCAGCACCGCGCCGACCTCGCGGGCGATCTCGGCGAAGGCCGGGAAGTCGATCGTGCGCGGAATGGCCGTGCCACCGCAGAAGATCACCTTCGGCCGCTCGGCCAGGGCCAGGTCGCGCACCTCGTCCATGTCGACGCGGCCGGTCTCCTTGGTCACGCCGTAGCGGACCGCGTTGAACCACTTGCCGGTGGCCGACACCGTCCAGCCGTGGGTCAGGTGGCCGCCCGAGGGCAGGCCCATGCCCATCACCGTCTCGCCCGGCTTCAGGAAGGCCAGGTAGATCGCCAGGTTGGCCGGCGAGCCCGAGTAGGGCTGCACGTTGGCGTGCTCCACGCCGAACACGTCCTTGGCCCGCTGCACCGCCAGCTGCTCGATCGGGTCGATGAACTGCTGGCCCTCGTAGTAGCGCTTGCCGGGGTAGCCCTCGGAGTACTTGTTGGTCAGGACCGTGCCGGTGGCCTCGAGCACGGCGGTGGAGACGTAGTTCTCGGAGGCGATCAGGCGGATCTTGTCGTGTTGGCGCTTGGCCTCGGACTCGACGAGTCCGGCCAGTTCGGGGTCGTTCGCGGCCAGTGCGGTGAGTGCGGGCTGATGCATCGTCAAACTCCCGAGTCGGTTGTGGCAGCTGACACCCAGGCGCGCGACGCCACCGTTTCCCAGTCGCTCCCCGGTGGTCGATTCC
>DASWRQ010000173.1:0-42931 GCA_036403095.1 Kutzneria sp.
CTCCTCCGAAGGACGGGCGCGAAGTGATCTACGGTGAGCAAAACATCCCATGAATCATTCTCGAACCAGTTGCGGCCGGATCGGGGACGACCATCTCATAATCATGGCAATGTACCCTCAGCTGCCGAATGGCCACAAGCCATACTGTTGACGGGCCCGTCCGCAGTTGTGGCGCACTGGCGGGCGCCCGCCGCCCGTCGAACCGTCTCCCAGCCGCCCGCGATGCAGCGCCGGCACCCTTCTCATTCGACGCCGTGTTGGACCGCACCATGATCTCCGTTGGCGAAGTATGGTGCGGTCCAATTAGGGGCGGACTATTCGTATTTCACCGCGACATCATCGCGATGCTCAGGTCTGAGGCCCGGTACAGACGTAGTCGTGGTCGACGTAACCGGAAATCACGCCGTGCCGCTGTTCCACCGGCCCGTCGCTCACCGCTGGAGCGACGCCCTTGATCCAGCCGTGCGGTGTGGTCGGCTCGCTTCGGTCGAACTTCTGGTTGTGGTAGATCCGGCCGACGATCTCGCCGACGGGCGCTTTGCGAACGTACGTGTCCTGCGCGTGGCACACGTACAGCACGTCGTCGCTCGCCGACGCGACCGCCGAGCTCAGCAGGGAGATCGACACACAGGCGACGGAAAGGGCGGCGGCGACGAACTTTCTATTCCGATAGGGCATGACGAAGGCTCCTTGGATCAGCCGAGGCAAGCTCTGGTGGTGAAGAACCATCCGGTGCCGTGAAAGACGACGACGCCGCGTCGCCCCTCGAACGGAGTGATGATGCGCCGATTCATCAGGCCGCCGCGCGACACCGTGTCCGACTGCTCACCGAAGAACTTGTCCGCGGCCTGGTCGTAGTTCGCGAAGTAGTGGGCGGTATCGCAGTGAACGGCGACCGGCTCGGTGCGCGGCGGTGCGGCGGAGGCCTGCGCCGTACTCGCGCCGGCCGCGACCACGCCGGCGACGGCCAGCACGGCGCCGCCGCGAGTCAGCGCGCGACGCACCCTGGTCGGTGGCGACGTGGGTAGGAAGCGTGTCATTTGAAAGTCTCCACTCTGTCATCTAAGATGACGACACTGGCAACGTAGATGACGGCTTCGGAGATCGCAAGCAGGTGGCGCGTGACCAGTCACCTGACGGCCGGAGCACACCGGCAATAGCTTGATCGCGATGGCGATCGGAGCTGGTGAATGGTCACCACTTCGACCACGGAGGTTCGCGTTGGGCACGTGTAGGGTCACGTCATGACCGAAAGAGCGTTCCCGGTGGTCTTCGCCGAAGTGGTCGAGTCTTCGGCGGCGTTCTACGAAAGTCTCGGGTTCCAGCGACATGTTCAACTACCTCCCGACGGCGAACCCGGCTACGTCGGGCTGCGCCGCGGAACCTACGAACTCGCGGTGGTCGCCGCGGACTGGCCCCGACAGCAGTACGACAAACCCATGGCCGTCGGCGGCGTCAAATTCGAACTCTTCGTGTACGTCGAGGCGGTGGACGCGCTCGTCGAAACGCTCCGCGCCAGTGGCGTCGATATCCTGCGGGAGCCGGCCGACATGCCGTGGGGCGAACGCGTCGCCTACGTCAGTGACCCAGACGGCAATCCGATCGCACTCGCGGTCGGTCCGCACCCGGCTGGCCCACAGGATTCGCGCTGACCTCGCCGTTCGAGGCGCCCCGCGTGCTGGCGCAGATCAATATCGCACGACTACGCCAGCCGATGGGTGATCCACGCGTACGGGAATTCACCGACGCACTCGAGAGGGTCAACGCTCTCGCCGAACGCTCGCCGGGCTTCATCTGGCGCCACATCGCCGGCGACGGACATCTCGACGGCACAGAACTGCTCGGTGACCCGCTGATCATCATCAACCTATCCCTTTGGGCCAGCTACCAGCACCTGCACATGTTCACCTATCGCTCTCGGCATGGCCACTTCGTGCGCCGCCGCGCGGAGTGGTTCACCACGCTTCCCGCGCCGAGGATCGCGCTATGGTGGGTGCCCGCCGCGCATCGCCCGACACCGTCGGAAGGCCTTGCCCGCCTGGAGTACCTCGCGGCTCACGGTCCAGGTCCGCGCGCATTCACCGTTCGCCACCGCTTCGACGCCGACGGCGCTGAAGAGCATTCGCGGCGTTCCGGCCGGCGGCCGACTTCCCGATGATCGGCAACGAGGGCGCGACCGGCTCACCTTTGTCCGAAGTGGACCGCACCAGGATCGCTCACGGGAACGCCGATCGGCCGCTCGGCCTCGGCTAGAAGATCAGCACCTCGGCGCCCGGGTGCAGCAGCGGGAAAACCTCGTCGATGGACGGGTCGGTGAGGCGCACGCAGCCGTTGCTGGCCGGCACGGACTCGACGGGCTCGCCGCCGTGCACGGCGATGCCGGTGGTGGTGATGTAGCTGGGGTGGTAGAGGTTGCCCAGCGGCGCGTACTCCATGAAGTTGATCTGGTAGTAGACGTGGAAGTCGCCCAGCGGCGTGACCCGGTCGCCGACGTTGTCGCCAGTGCAGGCGTCGTAGATCTTGCCGACCTGGCCGTCGGTGACCACGTAGGCGACCTGCCGCGCGATGTCGACCTCGAGGTGCGTGCCGGGCGACGTGGCGCGAGGCGTGATCGTCTTCGGCGCCCGCAGCGCGGCCGCGGTGGCGTCGTCGACGACGCCGGTGCGCGGCAGGCCCTGGACCTTCTGGAACGCGATGACGGCGTGCTTGGTCTCGTCGTCCAGCTGACCGGTGACCTGACGGGTCTGGTAGCCCAGCGTGGACAGGGCCCGCTGCACCTCGGAGGTGGACGGCAGGGCCGGCTTGGGCGGTGACGTGGTCGTCGTTGTGGTGGGCGTCACAATGTGCGCCGCCGGCGCGGGGGCCGACTCGGCCTGGCCGCACGCGGCCGCCAGCAGCACTGCCGAGCCTGCGACCAGCACTTTCACGCTTCGAGACATGAACACGGACCCCTTGAGCGAACGAACGGCGTCACTGGGGATTGGCACAAGTGTGCCGCCGCGCAACTTCTCCTGCCACTCGTTCGTCGACCACACCGTGGAGGACCTGGAATCGCTGTACCGGGAGCACGTGCACGCGCTGCTCGGGTACGCCGCGCGCCGGCTCGGCGATCCCAACGAGGCCGCCGACGTGATCGCGGCGGTATTCCTGGCCGTTCTGGAGCGGCCCGGCGGTTACGATCCGGCCCGCGGCACGCCGAAAGCCTGGCTGTTCGGCATCGCGGCGCACGTGATCGCCTCCCGTGGCCGGCGACGCGGCGCCGAATACCGGGCGTTGCAGCGGGTCTACGGGCAACGCACACTGGCCGCCGACGACTTCGCCGAACTGGAGGCACGCGTGGACGCCGCCAACGCCGCGACCGCCGTGCTGGCCGGCCTCGACGACCTGCCGCCGGCCGAGCGGGAGCTGTTCCTGCTGGTCAGCGTGGACGAGCTGACGCCGATCGAGGCGGCCGACGTGCTCGGCATCTCGCCGTCCGCGGCACGCATGCGGCTGACCCGGGCGCGGCGGAAGTTGGCGCCGCTGGCCGAGAAGGGGTCCTCGTGCCCGACCTGACCCCGTTCGAGCAGCGAATGCTGGAGGGCCTGCGGCAGGCCGAACCGCCGCGGCGCCGGCGGCGGTGGCTGCCCGCGGTGGGCACGGCGGCCGTGGCGGCGGCGGTTCTCGTGCTGACGGTGATCCGGCCCCCGGTCGGTCCGACCGACGCGCCGGTGGCGAGCGCGCCGTCGATCCGTTACCTGCGTTGGGAAAACCAGCAGCCGGAGCACGGGCGGACCGACGAGGTGTGGATCGACGACACGCACCACACGGTGCGGCTCAAGTCGCCGGACTTCGACCAGACCTTCACGAACGTGCCGGAGCCGATCGCGTTGAACCGGCCCGGCATGCCGGCGGAGTTCGCCCGGATGTCGCCGGACGTGCTGGCGGCCGACCAGCGCACGGTCGTCGCCGGCCTACCGCACACCCAGGACGACCTGGCCGCCGTCGTCACACAGGTGGCCAAGCAGACCGGCAAGTACGAGGGGGAGGTGCTCGCCGACCTGCTCAGCAAGCCCGGGCTGAGCGCGGACATGCGTGCATTGGCGATGAAGATGCTGCTGGCCCAGCCCCAGGTCGGCCTGCTCGACCCCTCGAACGTCCCGGACCTGGCCGGCCGGACGGGCTCGCTGTACGTGGCCAACGTCGGCCCGCTGTCGTTGCAGCTGGTCATCGACAGCACCACGAACAGGTTGCTGTCGATGAACAAGGACACGATCGTCAACCGGTAGCGTCCAGCGTCCACTGCTGGCTCGCACCGACGGTCAGCGGCGCGCCGTCCACTGTGGACGCTGCCGTCAATCCCCTGCCCTGGTTGGAGAGCACGCCGCCGGCGATGGTCCACTGCTGGCCGACGGAGCCGTTGCAGGTCCGCTGCACGACGGCGGTCGCACTGGCGTCCAGGCACTTGCCGCTCTGCACACCGGCGATCGTCCCGTTGGCCTGCACGGTGAAGCGCTGGTTGGCGTCACCGGTGGTGTGGTACTGGATCACCGCCGCACCGTCCGAAGTGGACGCCCCGGCGATGTCGGCCGATGAGCCGTTCGCCGCCTGGATGAGGTAGTTGTGGCCCGGTGCAACGGTTGTCGGCTGGCTGAAGGTGAACGTGGTGATGCTGCGGGCCGGCAGCGTGGCCGTCGCGGTGCTGCCGCTGACCGAGGGCAGAGTCACCGAAGCGAGGTCCTCGGTGGCGGACGTCCGGTACGCGCCGGTGGCCGTGAGCGGGCCGTTCGTCGCGCCGAAGCGCAGCGGGAACGTGGTGGCGCTGGTGTTGTCGTTGATCGCCACGACGGTCCACGTGCCGCCGGACTCGAACGCCACCGGCCAGACATTGGCCGGCATGCCGGTGATCGGGAACCGGACGGCGTTGGGCCGGACGAACCGGCTGAAGTTCGCCAGCGCCCAGAACCGTTTGGTGACATAGAGGTTCTGGTCGCCGTTGGCCGCGTAGTTCGGGTCGTAGTAGATCAGGCCGTCGTTCCAGCCCTGGCCGTTCTTGGCGGTCGGGCAGCTCGGCGCGGCTGCCGGGTCGCAGCCCAGTACCGGCGACAGCGCCGTCCACCAGTCGAACTGGGCGTCATTGGCCTCGGTGAGGTCCTGGTGGATCAGGTCAGCCATCCGCAGCCCGCCGTCGATCGTCGGGTCGTAGCCCTGGCCGTAGCCGCCGCCGTTGGAGCAGCAGATCTCCGTGGCCCACAGCGGTTTGCCGTAGTTCTTGGCGCTGGCCCGCAACGTGTTCAGGGTGGCGTTGGTCGGGAAGTCGTAGGTGTGGTGGGCCAGCGCGACCAGGTAGCGCTGGGTGTTGGCGTCGCCGGCCCAGGCCGGCAGCTCGAAGATGTCCTGCAGCGCCCAGCTGGTCTCGTCGGCCAGCACCTGGGCCGGCGACCCGGCGTCGGCCAGGGCCGCGCCGAGCGCCCGGACGATCGGGCCGCGCTGGCCGGTGCCGACCGACATGCCCTCCTGGCCGCAGTCACCGAAGCTGTTGTCCGGCTCGTTCATCGGGCTGACCTGCGAGAAGGTCACGCCCTGCTGCTGGAAGTGGGTGACGACGTCGGTCAGGAACCGGCCGTACGCCGCCTCGCTGCCGCTCTTCAGCGATCCGCCGCAGCTCTTGCCGTTGGTCGTCCACACCGGCGGCGCGCTGTTCACGAACGCCTGGAGGTCCGGGACGCCGTGCTGCGCCGCCTGTTTCACGAACGTCGTGCCGCCCGGGTCCTTCGACCAGTCGTAGACGCCCGGGCTGACCAGCGCCGTCTGCGGCGCGCGGGCCGGGTTGGTCACGCCGACCCCGCCGCCGCCCACGTTGTAGCGGTAGACGCTCAGGTCGAGTCCGTCCGGGCCGAACAGCAGATCGCCGACCCGCTGCTGGACCGTCGGGGCAAAGTTCGCGAGGTCGTTCACCCACCACGCCCCCGACGCGCCGAAGCCCTGCACCGACTGCGCCGGTGTGCCCGACACTTCCGCCGCCGCCTGCGGCGCCGCCACCGCCGGCGCGCCCGCAACCGTCATGACCAGCGCCGTCGCCAGCATCCACGCCCGCATGCCGTCGACGTTAGGGATTGATCAGCGCTCGCCGGTAGGGCCATCCGTTGCCAGTTGACGACAAGGTTGTCCGGAAGCGCGAACGGCGCGGCCGGGGCCAGAATGGGCCGTATGGACTACGCGATGGGCCGCAACGACCGGGAGACCGAGCGGCTGATGCTGCAGGCCGAGATCTACCGGCCGCACAGCCGGCACCTGTTCACCCTGGCCGGCATCTCGCCCGGCATGCGGGTCCTCGACGTCGGCTGCGGCGCCGGCGACATCAGTCTGCTGATCGCCGACCTGGTCGGTCCCACCGGTTCCGTGCTCGGCGTCGACGCCGATCCGACGGTGTTGGCCGTCGCCCGTTCGCGGGCTCGTGAGCTGCCCAACATCGAGTTCCGGCAGGCCGTGCTGCCCGACGTGGAGCTGGCCGGTCCGGTCGACGCCGTCGTCGGGCGGCTGATCCTGATGCACCTGGCCGACCCCGCCGGCGCGGTGCGGGAGCTGGCTCGGCACGTGCGCCCCGGCGGCGTCGTGACGTTCCAGGACTTCGAGCTCGACACCTGCCGGGCCGCGCCGCCCACGCCGCTGGCCACGCTCTGCATGGACTGGGTCCGGGGCGCCATGCGGGCCGCCGGCATCACCCCGAATCCCGGCGAGTCCCTGTACCGCATCTTCCGCGACGCCGGCCTCTCCGTCGTCGGCGTGGCCGGGTCCCGACCGGCCGGCAACGCCGACTCCGTCAACGTCGTGCACGCCGCCGCCACCACCGTCTCGCTGGTCCCGATGATCGAGAAGGCCGGCCTGGCCACCGTCGAGGAGATCGCCCCCGACACCCTCTACGAGCGCATGCGCGCCGAGATGGCCGAGGTCGATGGCGTCTTCTACTCCCCGGAGCTGATAGCGGCCTGGGCCACTGCTGCCTGAGACGCGAATTCGGTGTGTCTGGGAGCGCGACTCGCCGGGGTCAGGCGGCGGCGGGGTGGGGCTCGGGGTTGACCTTGGGCGCCGGCTTGGTGAAGGGGATGCGGGCCCGGCCGATGAGGACCTTGGCCAGCGGGGTCCTGATCACGATCTCCACGAAGATCAGCGACGTGACCACGGCGAAGACGTAGGCCGACAGGGTGAGCGGCAGGCCCTGGTCGAGGTGGTTGGGGAACCACATGTCGAACTCGTTGAGGAACACCCAGAGCATGGCCGGGTGCACGAGGAAGACGCCGAAGGAGCGCTGCGAGGCGGCGGCGACGATGCGCTGCCAGCGGGAGCCGGTGGCCTGACGGTCGGCCCAGCGGGAGCCGACGAGGTAGAGGGACAGCACGACGAAGCCGTACCAGGGCAGCATCTCCGGCTGGAGCACGCCGGTGGCGTCGCCGGGGGTGTGCCCGTAGGCGAGGTTGACTCCGTACCAGGCCAGGGCGAACGTCGCGGACAGGCCGAGTCCCCACCAGATGAACCTGCTGTGCGCGGTGATCCACGCCTGGAACGCCTCGTAGTGGAACGCGGCGATGCAGCCGGCGATCAGGAAGAACTGGTAGCTGACGACAAGCGTGCCCTGGTTGCCCCACAGCTGCCCGAGCAGCGAGTCGGGGTCGGACGGCGCGGGCAGGTAGGTCTCGGCCAGCGAGATGCCCAGCTGGAGCACGGCCGAGCCGATCAGGATCTTCTTGTGGTGCCGCACGGTGGCCTTGAGCGCGGCCAGCACGAACGGGAACAGGATGTAGAACTGGAGCGACACCAGCAGGAAGTACAGGTGGTACCAGCCGATGCCCTTGTAGATGCAGCCCCACAGGTCGTCGAGGAACTCGCCGATCGGCAGCCCGGGCATGCCGACCTGCTGGATGACGCCGAAGTAGAACGCGGTCCACACCAGGTACGGGATGCCGACCAGCGACATCCGCCGCCGCCAGAAGTTGCCGGTGGCCAGCGGGCGCCTGCGGTAGGTGTAGACGAGCACGAAGCCGGTGAGGAAGAAGAACACGGACCGGGTGAAGTGCAGCAGGGTCAGCGCCCCGTACGCGGTGACGCTGGCGCCGTCGTTGGTGTACGTGATGACGTGCACGGCGATCACGCTGGCGAAGGTCAGCACTCGGACCAGGTCGACCTGGTTGAGGTGTCCCTTGCCCGCCTTCGCCGGCGTGGTGGCCGCCGGCGCGGCGGGGAGCATCTGAACGCTCATCGGGCGTGTCCTCCCTCGTCCCTCTCGTGATCGGTGACTAGCTAACAACCTCGACCTGAGAGTGGATTAAGGATGGGCGTTTTGTTGCCTGTCGATAAGCTTTCGATGGTCCCGCAAGCTCGCCCATGATCCGCGCGCGTCCCTTCTGACCAGGGGATTCCCGCCGACCCATGGCGCTGGGCCGGACAGGTGACCTTCAGCATCTCGACAGCCGACGCCCAGGCTTCCCGGTGGGGATCACGCCGCGCGCCTCGCCTTGGTTCACCGTAGCGAACGGGATCCCGAACACGTCCGGGTGACCAGGGCGGCGGCGTACGCGTGCAGCCCGAGGCCCTGACCCCATGGCTGAATGCGGTCGTCACGGATGACGGAGTACCCGCAAGGCACCAGCTGTAACACCGTTCCGGCGCTGGTCCTGGTAACCGTGCCGTCGTCCGTCACGTACGGATGCAGGCCGCCGATCGCCCGCCAGGCCGACGACCTGAACGTTTCAGCGGAAAACACGCCGAGGTTGGCCGCCCGGAACAGGGCGGCGGCGATGCCGGCTGTGGCGGAGGTCTCGACGATTCCCCGGGTTTCCGGGTGACCGTCGAGTCGTCCGGCGGGATCCGGTACAGGACCAGCACGACGTCGCGGAACTGCCGGGCCCGGGGCAGGATCCGTTGGGCCGGGCCGACGAGTTGGCCGCGTGCGTGACGTAGACCTGGGTCTCCGGGCCGAGCGTCGCGCCCCAGACGTGCTCCTGCAATCCGGGCAGCCCCGGCCGGTAATCCTCCACTATGGACAACATCACGTCAGACGTCTTGTACACCACGACGTCCGAGTGGTAGGGCCGGGACAGCAGGTCGTGCACGAAGTGGTCCTCCCCCGCCGAGCTGATCCTGGCCAGTTCCGACACCGAAGACGCCGGCGGGAGTTGGTACCGGACGGCCGTGGCCAGCGCGGTCGCCACGCTCGGCGTCGTCGATCGCACGTGGTCCAGCAGCTCCGACCGCCACTGTTCCGGCGTCCCAACGGGTTCGGCCCGGTACAGCGAAGGCAGCACCGCGACCGGGAACTCACGGAACACCGGCGAGCCGTCGACCGACACCCGCAGCACGACCTCGCCGCTGGCCAGCATCGACGCCGACCCGACGGCGCCTTCGGCCGAGGAGTCCAGCCGGACCGTGGCCCGCCGCCGACCAAGGTCACGACCTCGCGGCCGACCCGCAGCGAAGCGCCGTCAGGACCGGTCAATTCCACTTCGCCGTTGACCGTTCCCCGCGTGGACGTGCCGACCGCCGACAGGATCCGCTCCGCCTCGGCCGAAGCCCGCTCGTCCGCGCCGGGACTGGGGATCACCACCCGCACCGGCAGCCCGCCGACCCGCAGCCGCACCACCTGCCGGCACTCCCGGAACCCGACCTGTCAGGACGTGATCACGACCGGCGAGACACCCGACGGCAGCCACACCCGAACCTCGTGCTCGATGGGCTCCATGTAGCTGACGGTGTCGGCGTGCAGCAGGCGTTCACCGTTGACGTGCAGCAACACCGGCCCCGTGCTGGCCACCCGCAGGGTCCGCCACTCGGCTGGTCGACCTCGAACGCGGTGCCGGCGACGGCGGTGCGATATAGGTCGGAGAATTCGCTCCAATCGGCCAAACCATCTAGGCCGGTATGAATACGACGAAAATCTAGCCTTTCAACGACTTCCGGCACCGCCGCAGCGGCCGGGCGAGATAGAGCCGGCGCTTCAGCGTGGTGACGTCCGGACCGTTCGTGAGGACCCATCGGCCATCGGCTCCCCAGGGCGATCCCGAGGCGGCCAAACCGAGATCGGCCTCCGGCACCGGCGCGGCGATCACCGGCCGCACCACCCAATCCCGTACCGAACCAGTTACCGACAGTCGATGAGTGGTGCGTCCATTCGAGGGCACAATGCCTATTGTGTCCGGCTAGGACGAACTCTGAGTGACGAGCGAACCAACAGTGCTGGACTCCGCGGACGGCACGCCTAGGATTCCCCACGATAGAAACCTCCGATGACCAGGAGCGACCTCGTGCGGACTCCCCGTCCCCTGCCGGCGGCCATCGCGCTGCTCGGTGTGGGCGCGGTCGTGGCGGTGGCGGTCTGGCGGCCCTGGGAGTCGACGGCCGACGCCGCCGGCAGCCCGTCGCAGATCACCGTGTCCCGCAGCCAGTGCGGCCAGGGCTGGTCCGACGCGAAGACCGGCCGGCAGACCTTCACCCTGCACAACACCGGCGACGCGGCGGCCGAGGTGGACCTGGTCGAGCTGACCAGCGACAAGGTGTACGGCGAGGTCGAGGGGCTCGGCCCGAACACCAGCGCGCCGATGGACGTGCAGCTGGGCGCCGGGCAGTTCGCGTTCCGCTGCCTGATCGAGGACACCGATCCGATCACGGGCCCGGTGACGCAGCTCCAGGGCGACGCCAAGGGCGGCCCGGCGGTTGTCGCCGTGACCAAGAACGACCTGCTGCCGCTGGTCAAGCAGTACGAGGCCGCGGTGTCCACGGGCGTCGCCGATCTCGCCGTCAAGACCGACAAGCTGCGCGACGACGTCGACGCCGGCAACCTGGACGCCGCCCGGGCCGACTGGCTGCCGGCGCACCTGGCCTACAACTCGCTCGGCGCCGCCTACGACGCCTTCGGCGACTTCTCGGACAAGATCGACAGCCCCGACGCGGGCTTCCACCCGCTGGAGAAGGGCCTGTGGCACAACGCGTCGGCCGCCGACCTGAAGCCGATCGCCGACCAGCTGTCGACCGACGTGCACGGGCTGCGGGACGAGCTGCCCAACGATCAGGTGGACCCGAACGATCTCGGGCTGCGGGCCCACGAGATCATGGAGAACGCGCTGCAGTTCGAACTCACCGGCGAGCACGACCAGGGCAGCGGCACCTCGCTGAACACCGCGCTGGCCAACCTCGACGGCACCGCCAAGGTGCTGGCCATCCTGGACCCGGTGCTCAAGCCCCGCTACCCGGACCTGCCGGCCGTGCAGAAGTGGTCGGACCGGACCCGCGCGCTGCTGACCGCGCACCTGAACACGCCGGTCGGCCAGCTCGACCGGTCCACGCGGCAACAGCTCAACGGGGCCGTCGGCGAGCTGCTGGAGAAGCTCGCCCCGGTCGCCGCCATCTGCGAAGTCCGGAGAAGCTCATGACCGGCGTCGGCCGCCGTTCCTTCCTGCGCGGCGCGCTCGTCGGCGCGGGTGCGGCGGCGGTGACCGGCCTGTCGGTGACCGCCGATGCCGCGACGTCCAATGCTGTTGCCTTCCACGGTGTTCACCAGGCCGGCATCGACACCCCGCCGCAGCGACAGGCCATCTTCGCGAGCTTCGACGTGATCGCCGCCGACAAGGCCGAGCTGACCGCGCTGTTCCAGACGCTGACCGACCGGGCCCGGCTGCTCACCGCCGGCGGCGCGCTGCCGCCGTTGGGCATCACCGCCCCGCCGGCCGACTCCGGCGTGCTCGGCCCGGACATGCCCGGCGACGACCTCACCGTGACGGTCGGCGTGGGCGCCTCGCTGTTCGACGACCGCTACGGCCTCAAGGACCGCAAGCCGGCCAAGCTGACGGCGATGAAGACCTTCCCCAACGACAGTCTGGACGACAGCCAGTGCCACGGGGACCTGAGCCTCCAGCTCTGCGCCACCGAAACCGACACCGTGCTGCACGCGCTGCGGGACATCGCCCGGCACACCCGTGGCGGCATGCAGCTGCGCTGGCGGGTGGACGGCTTCCAGAGCCCGCCGCGCCCGTCCGGCACGCAGCGCAACCTGATGGGCTTCAAGGACGGCATCGTCAAGCCCGTGCCCGAAGACTTCGGCAAGCTCGTGTGGGTCGGCAAAGGCAACGGCGAGCCGGCCTGGACCGAAGGCGGCAGCTACCAGGTGTTGCGCCAGATCCGCATGCTGGTGGAGTTCTGGGACCGGGTCGACGTCAGCGAGCAGGAGAACATGTTCGGCCGCCGGCGGGACTCCGGCGCGCCGCTGGACGGCAACACCGAGACCGACGTGCCGGACTACCCGGCCGACCCGACCGGCACCGCGATCCCGCTGACCAGCCACATCCGGGTGGCCAACCCGCGCACCGCCGAGACGGCGTCCAGCCAGTTCCTGCGGCGGGGCTACAACTACGACAAGGGCACCGACTCCGTCGGCGACCTGGACATGGGGCTGCTGTTCTGCGGATACCAGCAGGACATCGCCCGGCAGTTCGAAGCCGTGCAGACCCGGCTGGCCGACGAGCCCCTCGTCGACTACATCCGGCCGGTCGGCGGCGGCTACTTCTTCGCGCTTCCCGGTGTTCGGGACCGCGGCGACCACTTCGGACGGTCGCTGCTCGCATGAGTCACTCAGGAGGAAAAGGCATGCCTAGACGCCGTGTCCTGGCCACGGCCGCCGTGGCCGCGACGGGGCTGTTGCTGGCCGCGTGCAGCGGTGGCGACGCCAACCAGGTGGCCAATGCCGCCGAGTCGTACCAGATCGTCCATCCCACCACGCCCATCAAGCACGTGGTGGTGATCTTCGGCGAGAACATCTCGTTCGACCACTACTTCGGCACCTATCCGAACGCCACCAACGCGGACGGCACGCCGTTCCAGGCGGCGCCGGGCACCCCGCACGTCAACGGGCTGTCGCACCAGCTGCTGACGAACAACCCCAACGCCTACAACCCGAAGCGGCTGGCCCCGTCGCAGGCGCTGACCTGCGACCAGAACCACAGCTACGGGCCGGAGCAGAAGGCCGTCAACGGCGGCAAGGACGACAAGTTTGTCGAGAACACCGAGACCGACAAGTGCACCGGGCAGCCCGTGCTGTTCGGCGAGCCCGGTCTGGTGATGGACTACTACGACGGCAACACCGTCACCGGCCTGTGGAACTACGCGCAGCACTACGCGCTGAGCGACAACTCCTTCGACACGGTGTACGGCCCGTCCACCCCGGGCGCGCTCAACCTGATCTCCGGGCAGACCCACGGCGGCCAGGCGTTCGACCCGAAGACCGGCAAGCCCACCACGGACGCGTACGCCGTGCAGTCGCCCGACAGCAACGGCATCGGGACGATCACCAACGACCCCGACCCGTTCTACGACGACTGCTCCAACAACAACGGCAAGTCGTCGAACAACCTGGCCGTCATGCACGGGCAGAACATCGGCGACCTGCTCAACCAGAAGCACGTGACGTGGGGCTGGTTCCAGGGCGGCTTCAAGCCGACCTCGACCAGCGCCGACGGCAAGGCGGTCTGCGGCACGACGCACGCCAACATCGGCGGCAACTCGTCCAACGACTACAGCCCGCACCACGAGCCGTTCATGTACTACAAGTCGACGTCGAACCCGAAGCACCTGCCGCCCTCGTCGGTGAACGCCATCGGTCGCACCGACCAGGCCAACCACCAGTACGACACCTCGGACTTCGACGCGGCGCTGGCGGCCGGCAACCTGCCGTCGGTCAGCTTCCTCAAGGCCGGCGAATACCAGGACGGTCACGGCGGCTACTCGGACCCGCTGGACGAGCAGCAGTTCATCGTGCGTGAGATCAACCAGCTGCAGAAGTCCAAGGACTGGTCCTCGACGGCCGTCATCCTGGCCTACGACGACTCCGACGGCTGGTACGACCACGTCACGCCGCCGAGCGTGAACGGCTCCAAGGACGCGGCGCTCGACCAGGCCGCGCTGTGCGGCAAGAAGCCGGTGTCCGGCGGCTACGCCGACCGCTGCGGCTACGGCCCGCGCCTGCCGCTGCTCGTGGTCTCGCCCTACGCCAAGACCAACCACGTCGACCACACGCTGACCGACCAGACCTCGGTGCTGAAGTTCATCGAGGAGAACTGGCGGACCGGCCAGATCGGCGACCACTCCTTCGACCAGCGCGCCGGATCCCTGTTCAACATGTTCAACTTCTGGCAGCGCCCGAGCGACAAGAAGCTGATCCTGGACCCCAAGACCGGAGCCGTAGCCAAGTAACCCTCAGTAGCCACCCGCGTCTTTTTGAAGTTGGGAAGGGACCATTTCTCCACTCGGAGTGGAGGAATGGTCCCTTCCGAACTTCGGGGCGGTTACAGACGGCGAGCTAGGGTGGCGGCGCCTAAGGCGCCGTCGTCGGCGTAGCGGGCGGTGAGGCCGAAGCGGTCCTCGATGCCGCCGGCGACGAGGTCGCGCAGGGGGCCGCGGGCCAGCAGCAGGCCGCCGGCCAGCACGGCGTCGCGATGGCCGGCGGCGACCGGGGCGAGCGCGGAGACCGCGGCCAGCAACAACTCCGCGGCCTCGGTGACGATCTCGGCGGCCACCGAGTCGTCGTGGTACAGCGCGGTCACCAGCGGCGCGAGGGCGGCAAGCCGCAGCGGCGGCTCGTTGTAGACAGCGGCCTCCAGCGAGGCGATGTCCGGCTCGGCGGCCAACGCGTAGCAGATGACGTCGACGAGCTTGGTCGGCCGGCCGCGGCCGTCGAGCATGCGCAGCACGGCACGCACCGCCTGCCGGCCGAGCCAGAAGCCGGAGCCGTCGTCGCCGACCAGCCAGCCGTTGCCGTCGACGTGCCGCACGATGCGCCAGTCCCGCAGCTCCGCGGCGGCCGCGCCGGTGCCGGACAGCACCACCACCCCACCGGGCGACTCGCTGCCGGCGGCGAAGGCCACCTCAACGTCACTCACCACCCGCGGCACGACAATGCCCAAGTCACGGGCGACGCGGGCAACCTCGTCGAGCAGCGGGCGACCCGCGGTGGGCCCGCCGGCCAGACCGATCACCGCCGAGGAGACCCGCGCGGCAGTATGGTCTCCCAGGGCTTGCCGGAGCGCGGACTCCAGTTGCTTGCCGGCGTGCTCGACGCCGTGGGCCACGGGATTGGCTCCGGCGGCCTTGCCGGTGCCGAGCACGGCGCCGTCCGCGTCGACGAGCACCGCCCTCGTGTTGGTGCCGCCAGCGTCGACGCCGAGGTACATGGAATAGAAGGGTAGACGGCCCGGTTCCCCGGTCGTCAGAACACTCGGAGGTCGGGGGATCATGGATTCCTGGATGTTGATGCGCGGGGCGATGGCCAGGGCGGACACGCCCAGCCAGGTGCGCCGCGGGACCCTGCGGCGGGTGCTGGAGTTCGCCCGCCCGCACTGGGGCAAGCTCGGTGTGTTCCTCGGGCTGACGGTGGTGGACGCGTTCCTCGCGGTCAGCACGCCGGTGCTGGCCGGCCGGGTGGTCGACTCGATCATCAACAAGGCCGCCATCGGCATGGTGGTCGGGCTGGCGCTGCTGATCGCGCTGGTGGCGCTGGTCAGCGCGGGCACCGGCCTGATCGAGCGCTGGCAGTCGTCACGGATCGGCGAGGGCCTGATCTACGACCTGCGCCGCACGGTGTTCGAGCACGTGCAGCGGATGCCGATCGCCTTCTTCACCCGGACCAGGACCGGCGCGCTGGTCAGCCGTCTGAACAACGACGTGATCGGCGCGCAGCGCGCGTTCACCTCGTCGCTGTCGGGCCTGGTCACCAACGTGATCCAGCTGGTGCTGACGCTCGCGGTGATGCTGTCGCTGTCGTGGCAGGTCACGCTGCTCGCCCTGGTCCTGTTGCCGGTGTTCCTGTTGCCGGCACGGCGAATGGGCACCCGGATGGCCGGGCTGGAGCGTGAGGCCGCCGGGCTGAACGCGTCGATGACCAACCAGATGACCGAGCGCTTCTCCGCGCCCGGGGCCACGCTGGTCAAGCTGTTCGGCCGGCCCGGCGCCGAGGCCGAGGAGTTCGGCGACAAGGCCCGCCGGGTGCGGGACATCGGTGTGAAGTCGGCGATGGCCACCCGCTGGTTCCTCACCGGCATGTCGCTGCTGCCGACCGTGGCCCAGGCCGTGGTGTACGGCGTCGGCGGCTGGCTGGCGCTGACCGGGCAACTGGCCGCGGGCACCGTGGTGTCGCTGGCGCTGCTGCTGACCCGGCTGTACACGCCGCTGGCCGCGCTGGCCAACGCCCGGGTGGACATCATGACCGCCCTGGTGTCGTTCGAGCGCGTCTTCGAGGTGCTGGACGTGCGGCCGATGATCACGGAGGCCGAGCGCACCACCCCGCTGCCGGCCGGCGCGGTGTCGGTCGAGTTCGACGACGTGCGGTTCGCCTATCCGTCGGCGGACCAGGTTTCGCTGGCCTCCCTGGAGGCGGTGGCCAACCTGGACACCCGCGGCGGCCAGGAAGTGCTGCACGGCATCAGCTTCCGGGCCGAGGCCGGGCAGCTGGTGGCCCTGGTCGGGTCCTCGGGCGCCGGCAAGTCGACGCTGGCCTCGCTGGTGCCGCGGCTGTACGACGTGAGCTCGGGCGCGGTCCGACTGTCCGATGTGGACGTTCGCGAGCTGTCGTTCGACGACGTCCGCGGCGCGGTCGGCGTGGTGACCCAGGACGGGCATCTGTTCCACGACACCATCGACGCCAACCTGCGCTACGCGCGGCCGGACGCCAGCGACGAGGACGTGTGGGACGCCATCGAGCGGGCCCGGCTCGGCGACCTGATCCGGAGCCTGCCCGACGGCCTGGAGACCGTGGTCGGCGAGCGCGGCTACCGGCTGTCCGGCGGCGAGCGGCAGCGGCTGACCATCGCCCGGCTGCTGCTGGCCCGGCCCCGCGTGGTGATCCTCGACGAGGCGACCGCCCACCTGGACTCCGAGTCGGAGGTCGCGGTGCAGGCCGCGCTGACCGAGGCCCTGCACGGCCGGACCGCGCTGGTCATCGCGCACCGGCTGTCCACCATCCGGGCCGCCGACCAGATCCTGGTGATCGAGGACGGCCGGGTGGTGGAGCGGGGCACGCACGCCCAGCTGATGGCCGCCGACGGCCGTTACGCGGAGTTGCACAACACGCAGTTCCGCGAGGAACCGACGGCGGCGGTCTAGGAGGTCGCGCCCTTCTTGGCGTTCTCCAGCAACCACAGCGCCGCGATGCTCGCCACCACCACGGACCCGGCCACGATCAACGCGGCCGGGTCCGGCAGGTAGAGCGGCAGGGCCAGGCCGGACGGTCCCCGGCCGATCAGCTTGAACACGAACGGCAGGACGCCGCTGTGGATGCCGATCAGGGCCGCGACGGTCTGGAGCGCGTCACCGGTCTGCTTGGTCATGGCGTGTCCCCCGAAGTTGATCAGCACCGTGTTTTATGATGCGATCGCACCATAACAGATCGTGAGGAGCCCGCGTGCCGAAAGTGGTCGACCACGAGCAGCGGCGGCGGGAGATCGCCGCGGCCGTCTGGCGGCTGGCCAGCACGTCCGGGCTGGAGTCGGTCAGCCTGCGGCAGGTCGCGGCCGAGGCCGGCATCTCGATGCGGCTCGTGCAGTACTACTTCGAGACCAAGCACGGGATGCTGCTGTACGCGCTCAAGCACCTCAACGAGGTGCTGGAACAGCGGGTGCGGTCGCGGCTGGACCTCGGCCGCGAGCCGACCGCCCGCGAGATCATCCGGGCCACGCTGATCGAGCTGGTGCCGGTCGACGAGCACGGGCGCATGGTTTCCCTGGTGTTCATCGCCTTTTTCGTGCGGGCCCTGAACGATCCGGCGCTGGGCGAGGCCTTCCGCGGCGACGGCGCCGACGAGCTGGCCGCCTTCTTCGCCGGCCTGATCAGGGATTCCCAGGCCGCCGGCGCCTCGCCGGCGTGGCTGCAGCCCGAACGCGAGGTGGCGACGCTGATGGCCGTGGCCAACGGGATGGGGCCGGACGTGTTGGTGGGGACGGTGACGGCGCGGGAGGTGCTGGCCACCTTGGACTACAACCTGGATCGCGTTTTCCCGCCAGTGGACTGACCCGGCCGGTTCTGCCGTTCGATCGGCTTTTCGGGCACTGGTAAGGCATCGGGCAGTCGATCATCGCCGGCGGCAGCCGCGGTCGCGGGTAGCTTCGCAGGCGTTGTCCCACCCGCACCAGGAGGAACGCGTGTCCGAGATCGGGAGACGGAGCCTGCTCGCGAGCGGCATCGCTGCTGTCGGCACGGCGGCGATGGCGGCCCCGGCGCTGGCCGACACGACGCTGGCCGACACGGCGACCAATCCCTTGCCGCCCAACGAGCTGCTCGGCTACAGCCTGCCGCTGAGCGCCAAGGGCACGGCCAACATCGTGTCCGAGCCGCCGTGGCACTACGCCGGCGACGTGGTCGGCGTCGAATTCTGGACCACGCCGGCCGCCGCCCAGGCCGCGCTGCCGGCCGGGCTCACGCCCGACCCGACCACCGGCGGCCACGCCTACGCGTTGTTCATCGACTGGCAGTGGGCCGGTTCCCACCAGGAGTACCTGGATCCGGTGCGCAGCCAGTACTCCGAGTTCCTGATCCTGCTGGACGCCCAGTTCCAGGGCAGGGCCGTGGCCTGGTGCCCGTTCATCTGGGTGGACAACGACGCGGCGCTGGCCCGGGGCTGGTTCCAGGGCTTCCCCAAGAAGATGGGCTCGATCCGGCAGACCCGCGCGTTCTCCGTGCCCGGCCAGGCATCGCCGGTCGTCGGCCCCGGCGGCCAGTTCGGCGCCAGCCTGTCGGCCGGCGGTCGGCGGCTGGCCGAAGCGCAGATCACCCTCCAGTCGCCGTCCGCGACGCTGCCCGCGCTGAGTCGGCCGATCGTGAACCTCCGCCACTTCCCGCGCCTGCTCGCCGGCCAGTACCGCAACCCGTCGGTGCACGAGCTGACCCAGTCCGTGCTGGACACACCGGTCGTCGGCAACAACTGGACCGGCACCAGCTCGCTGAGCTTCTTCGCCGCGCCCGGCGAGGAGCTGGCCGACCTGGCCGTCGTGCGCACCGGCGCCGGCTTCCGCGGCTCGCTGTCCTACACCGTCACGACGCTGAAGATGCTCACCGGCCCGGACGCGGGCTGATCCCGGCGGAATGTGGCAGTCTGGCCGCGTGGACCTCAAGCTGGAGCTCGTGTTGCTGCCGGTGGCCGACGTGGACCGGGCCAAGGCGTTCTACGCCGACAAGTGCGGCTTCGCCGTGCACGTCGACCACCGGGCCGGCGACACCTTCCGGGTGGTGCAGATGGACCCGCCCGGCTCGGCCTGCTCGATCGCGTTCGGCGTCGGCATCACCGACGCCGAGCCGGGCGCGATCAAGGGCCTGCACCTGGTCGTGAGCGATCTCGTCGCGGTTCGGGAATCGTTGGCGGCCAAGGGATTGGACGTCAGCGAGGTGCGGCACATGAAGGACGGCTGGCAGCCCGGCGTTGACCCGGACCACACCGACTACAACTCCTTCGCCGACTTCGCCGACCCGGACGGCAACACCTGGGTGCTCCAGGAGAAGGGCTATCAGTCGGGCGCCCAATCGTAAGGCCATCAGTCGTCGAGTGAGGCGTAGACCCCGTTCCAGAAGTCCAGGTACAGCGCGGAACTCAGCGGGAACGCGGCGCGCTGGGTCATCAGCACGGCGGTGAGCTCCTCGGCCGGGTCGTTGTGCCATGAGGTGCCCAGGCCGCCGTCCCAGCCGTAGCGGCCGGGCGTGGCCCACAGCTGGTCGCGTTTGGTGACGACCTGCACGCCGAAGCCCCAGCCCCGGTGCTCACCGAAGAAACCGGGCCAGAAGCCGTCCTCAGCGTGCTGCGCGGGTGTCAGGTGGTCGGTGGTCATCAGCTCGACCGCCGGCCGGCACAGAATCCGGTCGCGGCCGTGTTTTCCGTTACGCAGCAACATGGTCGCGAAGGCCAGGTAGTCGTCGGCGGTGGCCACCAGACCGCCGCCGCCGGCCTCGAACGCCGGCGGCCGGCTCCACTGCCCGTCGACGGTGTCGAAGACCTGGCCGTCCGAGTAGCTGGCAGTGAGCCGGTGCAGCTGGTCGGCCGGCACGTGGAAGCCGGTGTCGATCATGCCGAGCGGCTCGAACAGGTGCTCCCGCATGGCCTCGCACAGCGTGCGGCCGGTGGCCCGGGCCAGCAGCACGCCCAGCACCTCCGAGCCGACGTGGTACATCCACCGCTGCCCCGGCTGGCTGAGCAGCGGCAGCGTGCCGAACCGGCGCATCCACTCGTCCGGCTCGGGCGGGCCGGCCGGCTGCGGCGGTCCGTCGCCGAGGCCGAGGCCCAACTCCGCGGCGGCGGCCTGCACGGGATAGGTGCCGGGCGGGGCGAAGATGCCGCCCCAGCCCAGGCGGAACGTCAGCAGGTCCCGCACCGTGATGGGGCGTTCGGCTTTCACGGTGTCGTCGAGCGGGGCGTCGATCGACGTGAGCACCCGGCGGTCGGCCAGCTCGGGCAGCAGCTCGTCGACCGGGTCGTCCAGCCGCAACCGGCCCTGCTCCACCAGCACCATGGCCAGCGCGGCGGTGATCGGCTTGGTCATGGAGCTGACCCGGAAGATGGTGTCCCGTTGGACGTCCCCGATCACGTCGACGTGGGTCTCGCCGCGGCGGCTGATCACGCTGACCAGGCCGGGGCAGGCGCCGTCGTCGACATGCCGGCGGAGCGTGTCGTACAGGCGGCCCAGGCCCCGGCTGGACAGGCTCATCGCGTGAAGACTCCGATCCAGCGCTGATCGCGCTCGGCGATGGACACCGGAGTGACGCCGTCGACCGCGAAGCCGTCGAGCTGGCGGCGGGTCAGCGGCCACGGCGGGCCGTCCGGGATCGTGTCCTCTTCGCGGGGGAAGGCGACCACGAACAGCGTGCCGCCGGGCGCGAGCAGGCTGCCGACCGCGGCGGTGGCCTGCGCCCGCACCGACTCCGGCAGGGCCTGCACGGTGCAGATCTCGACGATGAAGTCGAAGGCCCGCAACCATTCCGGCGGCAGGTCGAACAGGTCGGCGACGTGGAAGTCGACGCCGGGATGGCGTTCGCGGGCCACCTCGATCGCCGTCTCGGAGACGTCGAACGCCGTGGTGTCGAAGCCGTGCTCGGCCAGGAAACCGGCGTCCGCGCCCAGCCCGCAGCCGACGACCAGGCCCCGCTTGCCCTCGACGGTCCGGTCGGCGAGGTACTCGGCCAGCATCGGGTGCGGGTGCTGGCGGTTCCACGGCATCAGGACCTCGCCGCGCACGCCCTCGGCGTACAGGCGGTCGAACCACGCCGTCGGCTCGCCGACGGCGATCGCCTGCGCGGCAAGGCGATCGGCGCGCAGGTCCCAGTCGTCGGTGGCCATCTCGGCGATGGCCGCGATCACCGTGTCCCAGGCCCGCGGCGGCAGCTCGTGTCCGACCTGCTCGAGCGTCACCAGCTCCGCGCCGGGAATCGCCTCGGCCAGCGCCTGGCCGTGCTCGACCGGGAACAGCGGATCCTCGTCGCCGTGCAGGACAAGTGTCGGCGCGCCGATCTCGCCCAGCCGGTCGGACCAGCGGTCGATGCGCTCGGTCTGGTGCACGTTGCCGGCGGCCTCGATGTCCTTGGCCCGGGCGTGATCCGCCGTGACGGACGCGCGGGTGGCGGCCTCGTCGAACGGCACCGACCGCGCGGCGTGGGCTCGCCAGGCCGCCACCGACCGCTCGATCGGATCCGCCGGCTGCTCCCCCTGGAAGTGCGCCGTCAACGCTTCCGTCGGGCCGGGCAGGCCGTCCGCGCCGCTACTGGTGGCGATCAGGGTCAGCGAGGCGACCCGGTCGCCGTGGTTGATGCCGATGAGCTGGGCGAGCGCGCCGCCCATCGAGATGCCCACCAGGTGCGCCCGCCGCACCTCGAAGTGGTCCAGCAGCGCCAGCGCGTCGTCGGCCAGGTCGTGCAGCGTGTAGCCCGGCTCGCCCACCGGATAGGTGGTGGACTGGCCGGTGTCCCGCTGGTCGTAGCGGATGACCAGCCCGGTCCTCTCCGCCAGCCTCGCGCAGAACTCCGTCGGCCAGGAATCCTTCGAGCCGCCCGCGCCGGCCAGCAGCAGCACCGCCGCCCGCCCCGGCTCCCCGAAGGTGTCCGCCTCGATCTCGACGCCGTTGACATTGACGATCATGTTTCCCCCTTAGGCCACGACCCTACCGCGTGACCCCGACCACTACAGGTCGAACACACGTTCGAGCTTGTGGTAGGGTCATCCATGAGAAGGTGAGCCGTGAGGGGAAGTCACAGCTCACCTTCTCTCCTGCTTCGGGCAGGATCTCCCCGTGGACATCAACACCGGCAATCTCCGCGACCTGGCCCGCGTGATCGTGGAACACCTGCACGCCAACGGTTTTCCGGCTGAGGGCGGGGCCAATCGGCAGGTGCTGGCGCTGGCCGAGGAGTGCGGCGAGTTCGTCGGCGCCTACCGGCGCTGGTCCGGGCAGGCCCGGCGGGGCGGCACCGCCGAACAGCTGCGGGCCGAGCTGGCCGACGTGATCATCACGGCCTTCGCCACGGCTGAGGAGCTCGGCATCGACCTCGACCAGGCCATCACCGAGAAAGCCAACATCGTCCTCACCCGCGGCTGGCGCGAACAAGCATCGCCTCGGTGACGCCCCAGAGGTATTCGGCGTGCCCCGCCCGGCCGACGAGTCGCGGCGCTGCTCCGATCCCTCGACGGCTGCGTCGCTTCTCCGCCGCGGGCGTGCGCCGGGACTGCCCGGCCACGGGCGGCGTGAGGCCACTGAGCCCCGAGGCCGACTCCCGCCGCGGCCGCATGTTCGCGAGCACACCCCGCGCTGCGTGTCGTCCTCACACAGAAGCACCTGCGTCGAGCTGCTTCGGCCCGAGCTGACCCGCCGCCCGGCCCGGTCCCCCGCGCCGAGCTGATCCGCCGCCTCGGCCCGGTCGCCCGCGCCGAGCTGGTCGCCGGCTCGGTCATCACCGCCGTGCCGTCGTGCCTGGAGGTGGGCGGCGAGCAATGGGTGCGGGAAGACGGGCCGAGCCGCTGTCCGAGCTGTTCGACGCGGCCCTGGCCGTGATTCGCGGGCTGACCGAAATTCGACTCTTTTCGTCACAACCGGACAGTCGAAAAAGTTGAATCGGCGACTACCGGAAGGGGAGGGTGACTCACCCCCAGCGGGGTCACCCTCCCCGGCTCGTTTCCCCATACAGAAACGCTTTTCTCCGATTCGCCGGTCAGTGTAGCCCAGCACCGAGTGGGCGGCCACCATCATTCGTCGGAGCCCCCGCTTGCTGGGACGATGCCTAGTTGATCACTCGTTTGGCCGGGTCCGCCGATTCCGCCGCCGACCATTGTCGTCGGCGGCAATTCGGCAGCTCAGGCCCGATTTCCGGACGGACAGTACGTCGGTGTACCGGGGGCCGAGTCGGACATTTTCGTCACACTGGTGAATGAGGAACGGCCCGTGTCTTACGACCGCCTCGGTCACGGGCGCGCGGCACGGATGGGCGGACCGGCGGAAATCCGGTCACGCCGTCGAGCGGGCCCGGGCCCGGTGCGCTCGGAGGTTCTCCACGTTGCCGCACGACCTGGTCGAGTGCCACACGCCGCTGTTGTTACGGGAGCGGTCGAAGAACGCGACCTGGCAGCGCGGGTTGCGGCACACCTTGAGCCGCCGCCAGGTGTCGGCCTGCTGCGCAGTGAGCATCTCGATCAGCACCACCGACGACACCAGCTGGGCGCCGGTCCCCCGCGGCTCGATCGCGACCCGGCCGTCCGAATCCAGCCGCAACGTGGCCGACGACAGCTCCGGCGTGACCTCGCCGCCAGCCAGCAGAACCTTGATCTCCTCGCGCAGTGCCCGAACCTGATCGAGATCGCGTTCCGTCAGGGAAACCTCGGGCCGCTCACGACCGGTTTCGGTGGCCCACGCCGTCAGCGCGCCGTCCAGCCACGGCCGGGCGTCATCGAGCTCGGCCAACAGGTCCGCCGACCGCGGCTTGCCGGCCGGCAGCGTGTTGAGCAGGTCGTGCACGAAGGCGAGACCCGCCGGCGCGACGTCCATCCCGTACCGCCCGTTCGCCGGCCACATGCCCGCACCGCCCTCTCGACGAAATAATCGTCAACTATACAGTTATTTCACGCGGACGAAGCGCGCGGGGGAAGCAGAGCTTCCCCCGCGCTGAACATCGCAGATAGTCACATCACGGATAGTCGGTCACGAAGACCGGCTGGCCGACCTTGGTCGTGTCGGCCGGGCCGCCGACGCCGTTGACCACATGGTCGATGGTGCCGGCGCTGAGGTTGACGGTCATGATGTGGTGCAGCTGCACACCGGGCCGGTTCGGGGCCTCGAAGCCGTTCGCGGTGTGGATGGCCGGGTTGTTCTGGTTGAACACGTATACCCCGGCGCCGTACAGGTGGTGGGTCTTGACCTTGTCGCCGACCTTGTAGCCGCCGTAGCCCAACACCTTGCCGTTCATCCAGTCGGCCTGCGTCGGCGGGTCGTAGGGCAGCTCGTTCTGGTACATGATCGTGGTGCCGTCATTGCCGTTCCAGACCGTGTTGTACGTCTGGAAGTGCTCGACGAACATGCCCGTCGCGGTCACGTGGTCACCGTTGATCACCGCGCCGAGCCGGCCGATGTTGGTGTTCCAGCGCTGGGTGTCGGTCAGGTTCTCCACGCCGTGGTCGGCCCGCCACACCCAGGTGTTGTCGATGATCACGTTGTCGCTGTTGACTTCCAGCGCGGTGTCGGCGCTGCCCACGTGCGGGCCGCCGACCCGGAAGTACACATCGGACAGTGTCGTCGGGTCGTTGGCCGAGCTGAAGCCGACGCCGTGCTCACGGCCGACCCGCAGCAGCACCGGGGACTTCTGCGCGCCGGCGTCGAAGGTCACGCCGGCCACGATCACGCCGGGCACATTGGCGATGTCCAGCGGAATTGCCCCGCGATCGGCCGTGAGGGTGGCGTGCCCGAGGCCGAGGATCACGGTGTCCGGCCGGAACACGTGGATGCTCTGGCCCACGTTGTACACGCCCGGCGTCAGCAGCAGGTTCTTGCCCAGCGCCAGTTCCGCGTTGATCAGCCACACCGGGTCGGACGGCTTGGCCACGAAGAAGTCGGACAGCGGCACCGTGCGTCCGGGCGTCACGCCCGCCGCCCAGGTCACGCCCTTGCTGTTGTGCTGCACCGACGGCACCCGCACGTTGTACTTCCCGTGCGAGTCAACAAAAAGGTACGACTTCTCGCGGCTGGCCGGCGTGGTGTCGAGCGTGGTGTACGGCGGGTTGGGGAACCCCGTCTCGGCCGGCGCGCCGACCACGCCGGAGAACACCTGGTTCCACACGCCGTTGGACCAGCCGGCGATCTCGCTGTTGCGGATCAGCCACTGCTGTTGCGAGCCGTTGGTGACCGACGGCAGCTTGGAGTCGGCGATGAAGCCGCCGCTGGCGTACTGCGGGCCGGCGGTGCAGTAGTCCATCAGCGACAGGCCGCCGCCGGTGACGTTGACCCGGCGCACCGACGCCGCCTGCGACACGGCCCAGAAGTTGGCCGTGGCCCGGCAGCCGTCCTGGCCGGTGGCGTTGATGTTGAGCGAAAGATTGGACACCGTGCGCCAGAAGTTCACCAGCGCCAGGCAGTTGCTGGTGCCGCCGCCCTCGAGGCACCGGTTGTAGGTCTCGATCTTGCCGTTGATCACGACGTCGTTCGGGGACGCGCCGAGGCCGGCGATCTCGGTGTAGTAGCCGACCTTGATCTGCAGCGGCTGGGTCGCGGTGCCGTAGCTGCCGGGCTTGAACAGGAACGCGAAGCGCTGCGCGCCCATCTCGTTGTCGACCTGCTTGGCGGCGGCCGCGTCCAGCGCCGCCTGGATCTGGCCCACCGGCATCGACGGGTCGAACACCGTCACGTTCGGGCCCAGGTCGGCGGCGCCGCCGGGGTGGTACTGCGGCGCGGGGGCCCCGGCTGCCATAGCGGGCAGGGCCATGGCGGGCAGGGCCGTCACCAGCGCGATGCCGAGCACGAGCGCCCGGCCGAGTCTTCGGGCCATGGTCATCGAGTCGTCCTGTCGTCTCGGGGGTAAGACGGAAGCCGTGAAGGGGGCTTTCCCGCACTCGGAGTGCGGGAAAGCCCCCTTCACAACTTCGAACCGGGTCGGTGAGAGCGCTCTCTCGTGGCCCGGAGGGGTCCTGCTTCTGGTGTTGTGATGGGAGGTTGGCTAGTTCTACCCCGTAGATCGCCGTAACGCCACGGTCACCGCGATTTAGCGACCGGAAGGCCGCTCGGTGGCGTTCGAGTGACCACGCATTGCGACGGCACGGTCACCGCCAGGGGTGGCCGAGCTGCGGGCGTGCGCGTCGGCGACTTGGCCTGCGGCTGGCCGGTTTCGAGACGACATCGTCGGTCCGCTGGCGAACTTGGTCGCGCGCACGGCTGGCGCCCGAACCAGGTCCGCGGTGCCGCTCCTTCAGAGCCGCGACACCTGGTAGTGCCGAATCTTCTCGCCGTCGACCAGCACGCTGAGCTGCACGCTCACGGTGTCCCGATCGGTGAAGGTGAAATCGACGTGCAGGTAGCCGAGCACCAGAGTGTCGCCCAGTCGGCGCGTTTCCTGGATCTCGTAGTTGGCCACCATCCCGATCGGCTGGGAATCGTAGTACTCGGCGACGCTCTTGGGACCGATGCTGTACGGATGCAGGCCCTGGAAAATGGCGTCCTCGGTGAAGTTCTCGGCCACGCGCTCGGGTTCGTGGGCGTCGACCGCGTTCTTCCACCGGTCGAGGACCGTGGTCAGGATCTGCTCTTCGGCGTTCATGCTCAGTGCCCCGCGCTCTGGCCGCCGTCGACGTGCAGGATCTCGCCGGTGACGAACCGGTTGTTCTCCAGATACAGAATGGCGTCGACCACCTCGTCGATCTCGCCCAGCCTACCGAGGGGATGCAAGCCGGCCAGGTAGTCGTGCGTTTCCGGCGCGTGCATCGGGGTGCGGATGACGCCCAGCGCCACGCTGTTGACCCGAACGTTGCGCGCCGCGTACTCGATGGCCAGCGCCTTGGTCACGGCGTTGAGGCCGCCCTTGGTCAGCGAGGCCAGGGCGGACGGCACCGCCGCGAGGGCGTGGTCGACCAGCGTGGTCGACACCGTGACGACGTGCCCGCCGCCCTGCTCGACCATCGCCGCCACCGCGCCGCGGGAGATGTCGAAGAATGCGCGCAGGTTGATGCCGGTGATCGCGTCGTAGTCCTCGTCGGTGTATTCGGTGAACGGCTTGGCCACGAATACGCCGGCGTTGTTCACCAGCGTGTCGATCCGACCGAACCGGGCCAGCGTCCGCTCGACGACATCGACGCCCCGGCCGGGCTCGGAAAGGTCGGCGCGAATCGCCAGCACCTCGGGATCGTCCGATTCCGGCATGCTTCGGGAAACGGCCACCACGCTGTATCCCAGCTTGCGGTAGGCGGTGACCAGGCCCGCGCCGATGCCCTGGGACGCACCGGTGACAACAGCGACCTTGCTCATGGGATTCTCGCTTTCTCGGTGGTTCCTCCGTCTTGCTAGTTCGATGGTGCTCCAACAAGATGGGCATTGCCACGACCGCTTTTCTCCGCTGTGATAGCCGCAACCTCCCAAGGCCGCTCACATCGCGCCAACGTCGGTCGCCGGACAGCGGCCGATGCCCGCTCGTGACGATGATGGGGTTCATGTCCGACGATCACGTGGCGATCCAGAACCTGATCGCCCGCTACGCCCTCCTGGTCGACACCGGCGACTTCGCCGGCGTCGGCGACCTGTTCGCCGAGGCCACCTTCGTCGGCGTCGGCGAGTTCACCGGCCGCGAGGCCGTCGCCGGCATGCTGGAGAACACCGTCATCCGCTACGAGGACGGCACGCCCGGTACCCACCACGCCATCAGCAACGTGATCATCGAGGTCGACGGCGACACCGCCGCTGCGCAGGCGTACGTGACGATTTTCCAAGCCCGGCCGGACTTTCCGCTGCAGTGCATCGCCGCGGGGCGCTACCGGGACAGCTTCGAGCGGGTCGACGGCCGCTGGCGGTTCGCTCGGCGGCGCGTGACCATTCACCTCCGCGGGGACTTGAGCCGGCACCTACAGTCCTGACATGCCCGAGTTCATCCGCGAGGACCTCAGCGGCTCCCGGTTCGAGCGTGTCCGGCTGATCGGGGCCGAGTTCCGTGCCGTCGACCTGACCGACGTGAGGATCCGCGGCGCGCTGATCAAGGACGCCACCCTGCACGGCCTGGAGCTGCGCAACGTGGACATCAACGCCGAGCTGGTCGACGTCACCGTGAACGGGGTCGACATCGGCCCGCTGGTCGAGGCCGAGCTGAACCGCCGGTACCCCGATCGGGCGAAAATGGCGCCGACCGATCCGGCCGGTTTCCGGGCGGCGTGGGACGTGGTCGAGCGGCTGTGGGACGGCACCGTGCGGCGGGCCCGCACGTTCGATCCCGCGCTGCTGCACGAGTCCGTGAACGGCGAGTGGTCGTTCATCGAGACCCTGCGGCATCTGGCGTTCGCCACCGAGAGCTGGATCTACCGAGGCATCCAGGGCGTTCCGGCGCCGTGGCACGAGCTTTCCCTGCCGTGGGACGAAATGCCCGACATGCCGGGCGTGCCCCGCGACCGAGCGGTGCGGCCGAGCCTGGACGAGGTGCTGGAGTTGCGGCGGGACCGGATGGCCACGGTGCGTGAGCTGGTCGACGACCTGACCGAGGAGTTCCTGGCCGGCGACACCGAGCCGGTCGACGGCGTCGGCTGGCCGCCGCCCGGGCAGCGCTTCCCGGTGCGGGAGTGCCTGCTGACCGTGCTCAACGAGGAGTGGGAGCACCGGCTGTACGCCGAACGCGATCTGGACGCGCTGGCCCATTCCGGCAGCGGATCGTCCGGAACTGGTTCTACCGTGTCGGCATGACCGACGAAGTGCCGTTCCAGGACATCTTGTTCGACGACGTCGAGGCCGAGCCGCCGGTGGCCGGCGACGAGCTGACCACGCTGGTCGGCACCCTGGAGCGCAACCGCCGGGTGCTGGCCTGGAAGTGCGCCGGCCTGGACGCCGCGGCCATGTCGTCCCGCATCGGGAAGTCGGCGATCACGCTCGGAGGGCTGCTGCGGCACCTGACCCGGTGCGAGGCGTCGTCGTTCGGGTGGAAGCTCAACGACGGCCCGAGCCCCACCCGCGCGGAGTGGGAGTCCGACTGGGAGTGGGGCCCGGACAGCGACGTCGAGCAGACCTGGCGGGACTGGCGCGCCGCCGTCGAGCGCTCGCGGCAGCTGGTGGCCGAGTCGATGGCCGACGGCGGGCTGGACCGGGCCAAGGGGCACGAGTTTCCCGGCTGGGGAACGCCGAGCCTGCGGCGGATCCTCACCGACATGATCGAGGAGTACGCCCGCCACACCGGGCACGCCGACCTGATCCGCGAGGCGATCGACGGACGGGTCGGGGAGGACGCCCCGTGATGGAGTTCAGCTTCAGCGGCGAGATCTGGTACTGGCGTGGGCCGTCGCCGTTCTACTTCGTGACGATGCCCGAGGACCAGTGCCGGGCGCTGCAGGAGGTGTCGGCGGCCGTGTCGTACGGCTGGGGCTGTGTGCCGGTGACCGTCACCCTCGGCCACAGCACGTGGCGGACGTCCCTGTTTCCCAAGGACGGCCGCTACATCGTGCCGCTGAAGGCGAAGGTGCGGCGGGCCGAGGACGTCGACGAGGGCATGGTCGTCGAGCTGGAGCTGGCGGTCGACGCCGTGCCGGCCTAGAACGCCTTCGCGGCCCAGTCCCGGAAGCTGGTGGGGCTGGCGGTTTCCGGCGTGCGGGGCTCGGCATTGTCCAGGCCGTTGCGCTTGGCGATCATCATGTCGTAGAAGCCCTGGATCATGGCCTCGGACAGGCCGTCGAGCCCGGCGCGGAAGGCGTCCGGCTGGACCTGCTCATAGCGGACCGGCCGGCCGAGGACCTCGGTCAGGATGGCCGCCTTGTCGTTGCCGGACAGGTCTTCCGGGCCGAGCACGGCCAGGCTGCCCTGGCCGGTCCACGTGTCGTCGAGCAGCAGCCGCGCGGCCGCGGCGGCGAAGTCGGCGGTGCAGGCGGTCGGGTACTTGGCCGTGGCGTCCAGCGGGTCGCGGAGCACGCCCTCGGTGAGGATGGTTTCCTTCTGCCGCAGCACGTTCTCCATGAAGGACGGCAGCGCCAACGCGCGGAAGCGCACGCCGGTGGCGGCGATGAGGTCGTCCATGTTCAGCGCCGCCGTGACGAGACCGGCCCGGTCGGCCCATGGCGTGCCGCGGCCGAGCGCCGAGACGCTGACCACGCGCTGGACGCCTTGGGCGACAAGGGCTTCGGTGGCCGGGCGGGTGAAGTCGAGGTAGGCGGCGTCGAGGCTCTCGGCGCGGTAGTTCGGCGGGACGAGCCAGAACAAGGCGTCCGCGCCGGCGAACGCCTTGTCCACGACCTCGCGGTCGGAGTGCGGGCCGACGACGACGTCGACCCGTTCGCGCACGTCGTCGGGCAGGCGGGCCGGGTCGCGCACGATCACGCGAACCTCGGCGTCGTGGTCGAGCAGGTTCCGGACCAGCTTGCTGCCGATGGCCCCGGTCGGGGTGGTCACAACGATCATGTCCCCAAGTCAACCGCCGTTTCCGAGTAAACGGAATGACCAATCCGGTTGCTGTTGATACCCTGGTGATATGAGTGGCCTTGAGGTCCGACAGCTGCGCTACTTCGTCGCGGTCGCCGAGGAACTGCACTTCGGGCGGGCGGCGGAGCGGCTCGGCATGGCCCAGCCGCCGCTGTCCCGGGCGATCCGGGACCTGGAGCGGCAGCTGGGTGTGCAGCTGCTGGTGCGCACCACGCGGCACGTCTCGCTCACGCCGGCCGGCGAGGTGCTGCTGCGCGACGGCCGCGCCGCCCTGGACGCCGTCGCCGCGGCCGAGCGGCGCGCCCAGCAGGCCGGCCGGACCGAGCCCGAGCTGCGGCTGGCCATCAAGGCCGACTACGACGCCGGGCTGCTGCCGCAGATCTTGGCTCTGTACGAACAGGATGACGCCGCCGTGCCGGTGTCGGTGCACATGGGCGGCCGCGACGAGCAGGCGGTGGCACTGCGGGACGGCCGGGCCGACGTGGCCCTCATCCCGGCCCCGTTCGACGATCGGGACATCGACTTCGAGCCGTTGCGGACCGAGCCCTGCCTGGTCGCCCTGGCCGCGACCGATCCGTTGGCGGCCAAGGAAACGCTGTGCCGGGCCGACCTGGCCGGGCGGCCGGGTCCGAGCGCGGTCGACCCCGGCCGACAGCTGGACCTGGCACAGATCTTCAGCCTGGTCGAGCTGGGCAAGGCCGTCTGGTATCCGCCGCTGTCGGTCGCGCGCCGCCATGCCCGGCCCGGCATCGCCTATCGGGAGGTGCACGACCTCGACCCGATCACGATCACCGTGGCCTGGGTGCGGGAGGCCCGCTCGCCGGCCGTCGCGGCGTTCGTGCGCGCCTCGATGACAGTGGCGAGTCTCGAGGTGGCGCACGCAGGCTAGGCTCGCGGGCGTGGACGTCGACGATCTGGCCGCCGCGTTGCAGGACAGCGTGAGCCTGCTGGCGCGCCGGCTGCGCCAGGCGTCGACGTCGGGTGAGCTGACACTACCCGAGCGGTCGGCACTGTCGCGTTTGGACCGTGGCGGGCCGGCTACGTCGGCGGAGTTGGCGCGGGCGGAGCAGATCACGCCGCAGGCCATGGCGACCACGCTCGGCGGGCTGGAGCAGCGGGGCCTGGTCGAACGGCGCAACGACCCGCACGACGGCCGCCGGATCATCATGTCGGTCAGCGACGCCGGCCGGGAAGTGTTGCGCCGCAAGCGTGCCGCCCACGCCCGGCAGCTCGCCGCCGCACTCGGCGACGGCTTCGCCGAGGACGAGCTGGCGGCGCTGGCCGTGGCCGTGCCGCTGATCGAGCGGCTGGCCCAGGGAATCTAGACGCCTTCGTGCTCGTCGACCGCGGCCAGATGGGCGGCGATGCGTCGCGGCTCGTCGAAGGACGCGCGGAAACTGTTGCGCGCCAACTCGGCGAGCGCGGCCCGCTCCAGACCGAGGTGGGTGCGCACCGCTTCGTAGTTGTCGTTGACGTAGCCACCGAAGTACGGCGGATCATCGGAATTGACCGTGACCAGCAGGCCGGCCTCGAGCATGGCCCGCAGCGGGTGCGCCGCCATGGCCGGCACCACCCGCAGGGCCACGTTCGACAGTGGACACATGGTCAGCGGGATCGCCTCGTCGCGCAGCCGGGCCAGCAGGGCCGGTTCGCCGGCCGCGGCGACACCGTGATCGATGCGGTTGGGCCGGCACACGTCCAGCGCCTCCCGGATGTAGTCGGCCGGGCCGTCCTCACCGGCGTGAATCGTGGTGCGGTGGCCGCGCGCGCGAGCGGCCGCGTAGTAGTCGGCGAACTTCGCGGGCGGATTGCCCCGCTCGGCCGCGCCGAGCCCGATACCGAGAATGCGCTCGCGCCACGGCTCGATCAGCTCCAGCACCTCCAGGGCCGCGGTCTGCGACCGGTGCCGCTGACAGGTGATGATCAGCGCGCCGTCGATGCCGAGGTCGGCCCGGGCATCGGAGATCGCGGCCAGCACGCTGTCGATCTGGTCGGCGATCGGCACGCCCGCGTCGAGGAACGTCTGCACGCCGAGGAACATCTCGCTGCGCCGTACCCCGTCGGCCGCCGCGCGGGTCAGGTAGGCGTGGGCGAGGTCGTAGAAGTCCTGGCCGCGCCGCAGCACCCCGGCCGCCCGGAACAGCAGCGGCAGAAAGTGCTCGAGGCCGATGAAGTTGTAGGCGGCGCGCGCCCGGTCGATATCCGGCCAGGGCAGTTCCACGCCGTTACGCTCGGCCAGCGCGAACAGCAGTTCCGGCTCGAGCGTGCCCTCCAGGTGGACGTGCAGCTCGGCCTTGGGCAGCGCCGCGACGAACGCGTCGGTCATGGCCAGGCTCCTCAAAAGTGAACTGGTCGATTCACTTCTTGCCGGAACCATACAGCAGCCCGGCGACGGCACCGGCGTGCACGGTGTCGACGCGGACCCGGTCCTCGCCGCAGATCAGCTGCATCTGCAGCCCGCGCCACAACGCGACCACCGTGATCGCGACGCCGTCCGGATCCTCGACTTCCGGCGACCCGCGCAGCGCGTCGGCGACCACGGCCGTCCACCGGTCGCGGACCTGGACGAGCAGGCCGGCATCGCGCTCGGGCCGGTCGACGGCCATGCCGAAGCGCGCGAAGAACAACCGCAGATGCGGCAGCCGGGCCGGATCGGCGAGGTGCCGCCAGGCGGTGACCAGTCGGTCCTCCGCGCTGCCCGGCGGCCGGAGCAGCTCGGCCAGCTGATCGAGCAGCTCCGTGCCGCCGACGATGTCGTCGACCGCCGCGCCGAGCAGCTCGTCCAGCGAGCCGAAGTGGTACAGCAGCATGCGGTTGTTGGAGCCGATGCTCCGGGCCAACTCGCTGAGGGACAGGCCGATCACGCCCCGCGCGAGGATCAGCTCACGCGTCAGGGCCAGCAGCCGCGCCCGCTCGCCTGGACCACTCGCCACCGGCCGATCGTAACCATGATCGCGGCCCGCACGACCTAAGGCGTCAGCACGATCTTGCCGAGGTTGGCCCGGGCTTCCATGATCCGGTGTGCCTCGGCCGCCTGTGCCAACGGCAGCGTGGCGTGCACGGCCGGCCTGAGAGCGCCTTTCGCGTGCAGGTCCCACAGCTCCGCACGGTGCCGGGCGTAAACCTCCGGACGTCGGGAAGCCAAGTGCGCCATGGCAAAGCCGATGATGCTGCGACCGTGGAACCGCAGCTCGTCGACGTCGACCTTCTCTCCGGCGGCGTTGAACGACACCAGCCGGCCGAACGGCGCCAGCTGCTGCAACGCGGCGTTCTGCGCGGCGCCGCCGGCCCCGTCGAGGACGACATCGACCGGGGCCGACGCGGTCTGGTCGTAGCGGATGACCTCGTCCGCGCCGATGCGGCGCAGGAAGTCGGCCTTGCTGTCGTCGCTGACCGCCGCGACGACCCGGCTCGCGCCGAACGCCCTGGCCAGCTGGATCGCGAGGTGGCCGACGGCCCCGGCGGCCGCGGTGACCAGCACGCTCTCGCCCGGCTGCATCGCCGACGCCCGCAGCGTGCCGAGCGCGACCTGGCCGCCCCGGACCAGCGACACCGCCGCCGCGTCGTCGACGCCGTCCGGGACGGGCGCGACGAACGGGGCCGCGACCGGCGTGAACTCGGCGTAGGCCCCGGTGAAGGCCAGGCCGGCGACGCGTTGGCCTGGCGCGAACCCGGTGACCCCAGGCCCGATCGCCGCCACGTGGCCGACGACCTCGCCGCCCGGGACCTGCGGCAGCTCGGCGCTTTCCGACCGGCTCAGCCGCACGATCGGCAGGCTCACGCCGATAGCGTCCACCTCGACCAGCAGCTCCCCTTCGGCCGGCGCGGGCCGGGCCGCTTGGTCGAGCTCCAGCACCTCGGGCCCGCCGTGCCGGCGGAAAACGACGCGTCGCATACCCACCCCCCTGACTTCAACGCTGTTGAACTTCAACGCCGTTGAAGTCTGCGGCATAATGGCGCGCGTCGTCAAATGCGTTAGGAGGACCCGTGCGGCTCAATCGCGAGCAGGTGCTGCAGGCCGCGCTCGACCTGCTCGACGAGGTCGGGCTGGAGCAGCTCACCATGCGCCGGCTGAGCACCGCGCTCGGCGTGCAGAACGGGGCCACGTACTGGCATTTCCGCAGCAAGAGCGCCCTGCTCGAAGCCATGGCCGACGAGTTGCTGGCCGGCGTCGCCCAGGGCGTGACCGGTCCATGGGACGCGCGCGTCACCGATCTCGCCCGACGCCTGCGGCGGGCGCTCCTGAGCCGACGCGACGGGGCACGGGTGTACTCGGCGGTGTTCTTCCCCCTGCCCAACGCGTTGGCCTACGGCGACGCCATGATCGGCGCGCTCCTGGAGGCCGGTCTCTCCCCGCGTGACGCCGCCTGGACGGCCGACACCGTCACGTATCACGTTGTGGCCCATACGATCGAGCACCAGCTGGCGTTGACCGGCGAGGGTCCCGAACGACTGACCGCCGCCGTCGAGGGCTATCCGAACCTGGCGGCAGCGATCGAGTTCGTGCCGGCGCCCCACCCCGATGCGCACTTCGAACACGGCCTACGCCTGATCGTCACGGGCATTCGCGCCGAAACGCGCACATCGCCGGAGCCGGATCACTAGCCGCCGGCCATGAGCGCCGGCGACCTGTGGGCCGGCCACTCTCGGCCGGCCCATCGACGGTCCTACTGGAAGTCCTCGAACTCGACGACCTGCCGCACCTCGACCTCGATCTCGGTGAACAGCGCCGCATACTCCCGCGCGTAGGCCACCGCCTGCTCCCGGTCGTCCGCGTTGATCAGCGCAAAGCCTCCGACGACCTCCTTTGCCTCCGTGAACGGGCCGTCGGTCGTGCCGATGGCGCCAGCGCTCGTCTTGCGCACCAACGCACCCTTGGCCGACGGGTGCACGCCCTCGGCCGTGATGAGGATGCCGCGCGCCGTCCAGTCCTGGATCATCGCGCCCATCTTCTCGATGAACTCCGGGCTGGGGTTCCAGGCCTCGGGCAGGCTCTCGTCCATCCGGTGCATCATGAGGAACCGCATGTCGTGCTCCCTGTTGTCGTTCGACCCTGTCACCTCGGCGTCGAACGGACCCCTCGACCGATCGACACGAATTCCGAAAGCAAATCGGCGGGTCCGTGCCACGACCGGATCCCAGCAGAACAAGGCCCGCTGTGCTGGGCAAACGACCAAAGTTCAGCTGGCGTCGAGCAGCCGGGCCAGCTCGGCCGGCCTGGTGACCATCGGCCAGTGCCCGGAGTCGATGTCCACGAGCTCCAGGTGCTTGGCCGCGGCCAGCTCGGGGACCTCGCCGGCGTCGATCCACTGCCGGGCCTGCGCGGGGCTGAACTCCGGGCAGATCACGGTGACCGGCACGTCGAAGCGGCGCTCGTCGGTGTAGTGCACGACGCTCCTGGCCACGGCCTCGGGGACGGGAATCGCCTCGGCGGCCATCCGTTGCCGGGTGGGCTCGTCGAGATCGACGGTGTCCGGCCCCTCGAACGGAGTCCAGCCGGGGAAGGGCATGCCGCCGTCGACGATCTCGAAGAAGGGCGCGTACGGCTGGCCATGGGTGGTCGGGAAGCCGCCGATGAGCACGACCTTGGCCAGCCGGTCGGGACGGGCGTCGGCGGCCAGCCAGGCCAGCGTGCAGGCGGCGGAATGCCCGACCACCACCGGCTTCTCGACGGCGCTGTCCACCGCGGACAGCACGGCGGCGAGCTGGTCGGAAAGGGTGGCGGCGGCGTTGCCGTCGCCCTGGCCGGGCAGGGTGATGGGCACGGCCGGGTGGCCGAGGTGCTTCACGACGTCGTCCCACGCGGTCGACCCGTCGAGCCACAGGCCGGCGGCGAGCAGAATGTCCATGCGGGTCACCGTAGGAGCAATTCCGGACGTTCTACTGCCGGTTCCCCTAACCTGCTGACGTGAGCACGGAAATCAGCCCCACCGCGCGGGCGCTGCGGACCCTGGAGATCCTGCAGAACCGCCCCGGCACCACGGCCGACGAACTGGCCCTGCGGCTGGGCGTGACCGAGCGGGCGGCTCGGCGCTACGTCGGCATCCTGCGCGAGGCCGGCATCCCGGTCGAGTCGACGCGCGGCCCGCACGGCGGCTACCGGCTCGGGCGCGGCCTGAGGCTGCCGCCGATCGTCTTCACCCAGGCCGAGGCGTTGGTGCTGGTCATGGCCGTGCTGGACGGCCCGCCGGGCGACGACCGGCTCGGCGGCGCACTGGGCAAGGTCATCCGGGCGCTGCCGGAAGGCATCGGCCGGCAGGCCGCCGTGCTGCGTGACCACGCCTCGGCCGCGCCGGATCGTGGGGCCGCGAGGCCGGATCCGGCCACCACCAGCGCGCTGGTAGCGGCGGTCGCGGCGAGCCGGCGGGTGGACATCACGTACCGGAGCGAGGCCGGGAACGAGTGGCACACCGAGGTCGACCCGTGGGCGGTGGTCGTCCGCCACGGGCGCTGGTACCTGCTCTGCCACTCGCATCGGGCCGACGCCGTGCGCACGTACCGGATCGACCGGATCCGGGAGCTGGTGCCGACCGAGCATCCGTTCACGCCGCCGACCGACCTGGATCCGGTCGCGTCGTTGGAGGAGAACCTCGGCGCGGGCTGGCAGTACGAGACGCGCGTGCGGTTCGACCGGCCGGTGGCCCAGGTCGCGCCGTGGATCGGCGGCCCGATGGGGCGGCTGGAGCCGCTGGGCGACGGCTGCGTGCTCATCGGCAGCACCGGCAATCCGACCATGTACGCCGAGGAGTGGCTGGCCACCGTCTCGATCCCGTTCCGCGTGGAGGGCGGCCCCGAGCTGCGGGCGGCCATGGCCACGCTGGTCGCCCGGCTGACCGCCGCGCTGGCCCCGTTGCCCGAGTAGTGCGGCCCCGAGTAGTGCGGCACCGCCGAGCTCGTGGCCGACGACCTGGAAGAGATCGCCGGCCAGACCGAACGGGCAGTCTCCGCCAGCTTCCGACGGCATGTTTCCGGTCTTGCGTGTCCCCAATGCTTGACAACGCTACTGTTGAAGCCTCAATAGTTTTCCACAGGAGCATTGTGATGAAGATCGGCATCGGACTTCCCAACCAGGTGCGCAACGTCGACCCGACCGTGATCCCCACCTGGGCCAAACGCGCCGAGGCGGCCGGCTTCTCGACCCTGGGCACCGTCGGCCGCATCGCCTATCCCGGCGTCAACGACACCGTCGCGCTGGCCGCGGCGGCCGGCGCCACCAGCACCATCGGCCTGATCAGCAACGTCCTGCTGGCCACCGTGTGGCCGGGGCAGCTGCTGGCCAAGGAACTCGCCGGCATCGACGGCGTGTCCGGCGGCCGGCTCACCATCGGCCTGGGCATCGGCGGCCGCGAGGACGACTTCGTCGCCGAGGGCCACGGCTCCCAGGCCCGGGGCAAGCGTTTCGACCAGGACCTCGAGGACTACCGCAGGTTCTGGACCGGGCAGCCGGTCGGCGGCGGCGACAACCCCGGCGTGCCCACCGGCACCCGCGAGGTGCCGATGCTGTTCGGCGGCATGGCGCCGGCCTCGTTCGCGCGCATGGCCAGGTGGGGCGTCGGCTACATCGGCGGCTCGATCCCGGCGTCCTGGGTGGCCGGGCACTTCGACCAGGCCCGCGCCGCCTGGCGGGAGGCCGGCCGCGGCGAGGAGCAGCGCCTGGTCGCCATCGCCTACTTCACTCTCGGCGACGTCGACAAGGGCCGCGCCAACGTCCGTGACTACTACACCGTCAACGGGGACTTCGCCGACCAGGTCGCCGCCGGCCTGAGCGGCTCGCCCGAGGTCGTGCTGGCGACCCTGAAGAGCTTCGAGGCCATCGGGGCCACCGACCTGATCTTCAACCCGGGCACCGACGACCTGGACGAGATCGAGCGCCTCGCGGAAATCGTGCTGTGACAGCGTGAAGGCCGCGGGTGTTACGCCCGCGGCTTTCGCCACAGCCCCGTCCACAGGAACGGCACGCCGAAGTGCTCCGTGTCGTCGCGCATGGGCCGGATCTCGACCTCGTGCAGGTCGGCGAAGATCCAGCGCAACGACTCGGGCGTGTAGCCGACTCCGCCGTCCAGCACCGGATTGCGATAGAAGTCGGCGTCGAGACGGCTGGAGCCCTCGTCGGTGGTGAAGCAGGTCAGGGCGAAATGCCCGCCCGGAGCCAGCGTCCGGTCCAGCAGCGCGAGGTAGCTGATCCGGCGGTGCGGCGGCAGGTGGTGGAAGCAGCCGGAGTCGTAGATCAGGTCGTACGTCCCGTCGACGGCGAACACGTCGCCGCAACGGAAATCGATGCCAATGTCGCCGGCGCGCTCCTCGGCCCAGGCGATGGCCGTGGCCGACAGGTCGACGGCCGTCACTGTGTAGCCGACTTCGGCCAGGCGCAGGGCATTGCGGCCGGCGCCGCAGCCCACGTCCAGGGCCCGACCGGGTTTCAGCAGCCCGCGGTCCAGGTACGACACCAGGTTCTCGTCCGGCTCGGGCGTGAAGAACGGCACCGGCCTCGATCGGTCGGCGTAGAACTTGTGCCACCAGGCCGCGTCGGTGGTGAACAGACCGTCCAGCAGGCGCAGCAGGTCCTCGACGGCACGGATTTCTCGCATCGGCGAAATCCCCTCCCCAGGGCCTTGATCTTATCATTTCCGCTGGTTGGATGGGGTACGTGAGTGGATTCGCGATCGTGGGGACGGGCTGGCGGGCCGAGTTCTTCTGGCGGCTGGCGGCGGAGCTGGCCGACCTGGACTGCGTCGGCGTGGTGTCCCGGAGCAAGAGCGACCTGCCGGTGCCGGTGTTCCGCACGCTGGACGAGTGTCTGGCGGCCAAGCCGGACTTCGTGGTGACGGCGACGCCGTGGGCCGTGACGCCGTCGGTGGTGGCCGAGCTGGCGGCCGCCGGCGTGCCCGTGCTGGCCGAGACGCCGCCGGCCCCGGACCTGGACGGGCTGCGGGCGTTGTGGGCCCGTGTCGGGTCGACCGGCCTGGTCCAGGTGGCCGAGCAGTACACCCGGATGCCGTCGCACGCCGCGCGGGTTGCCTTGGTGCGTAAGGGCGTTCTGGGCGAGCCGACGCGGGTGGACGTCTCTTCGACCCACCAGTACCACGCCGTGTCGCTGATCCGGACCCTGCTGGGCATCGGCCGTGGCCGGGCCGATGTGCGGGCCGTGCGGACCATCGCCCGGCTGACCGATCCCCTCACCCGCGACGGCTGGGCCGAGCCGGCCGAGGTCAAGGACGCCGCGACCGTGATTGCCACCATCGAGTTCGACGGCGGCGGCCTCGGCCTGTACGACTTCACCGACAACCAGTGGCACAACCAGCTGCTGATGCGCCGAATCCTCGTCCGCGGCACCCTGGGCGAGTTGCGGGACAACGACGTCGTTCGTCTCGCCGCCCCGAAGACCGTTGTCCGCGGCGAAATCGTGCGCCGGCAGACCGGTTACGACCTCGACCTGGACGGCTACGACACCGACCACATCACCTTCGGCGACGAGGTCCTGTACCGCAACCCTTACCAGGGCAAGCGGTGGAACGACGAGGAGATCGCCATCGCCACCCTGTTGCGGGACATGGGCCGCTGGGTCCGCGACGAAGGCCCCGCGCCCTATCCCCTGGCCGACGGCCTCCAGGACCACCGCATCGCCCTGGCCATCGACGAGGCCGCCAACAGCGGCCTCACCGCCCGCGTCGACAACGAGCCCTGGCACCACTGAACCCCGGCGGCGGTAACCCCAGCCGGCAGTCCGACGGTCAACTCCGGGTCCAGCACGGCGCTCCGGGGCCGCACCGACGAGTGTCCGATGTGGACCTTCCGTCGAGGCGGCACATAAGGCGCCGGTCAGCGCCAGTTGACGCCGGCGGCGATGAGGATCTTGCGCAGCTGGCCCGGGCTGAGGCGGATGCCCTCGGCGCGGACCGCCTCCGCGAGCGCCGCCAGCGTCCACCGGCGCTTGCCGGCGACCGCGACGATCCGGTCGCGATCGTGGTCGCTGATGCGGGAGCGGCGGCCCGAGCCCGGTTGCGCCATCAGGCCGGGCACGCCCTGCTCGTCGAAGGTGGTCAGCCAGCGCTTGACCGTGTGCGGGGTGAGGCCGGCGGCGCTGGCGATCGAGGCCACGGAGTCGCCGCGCCAGGCGGCGATCACCAGTTGGGCGCGTCGAGCCCAGGCGTTGGCGCCCGCGCCGTCCGCCAGCGAGCGGATGGCGTGCTCTTCCCAGGCGGCGGCCGGTGGCCTGACTGCGGACAGTGGCATGTCATCACCCATGCGTTACTTGAAAGTTCACGCGAACCTAGCAACGAAAACGTGAACATTCAAGCGATCGACTAGGGTCTGCCCGTGACCCCCACGCGCGGTTGGCTGAACGAACAGCAGCTGGCCACCTGGACCGCGTTCAACCAGGTGCTGGCCCGGCTGCCCGCGGCGCTCGAGCCGCAGCTGCAGCAGGACGGCCAGCTCAGCTACCTGGAATACCATGTGCTGGCCCGGCTTTCCGACCAGCCGTCGCGGACCTGCCGGATGAGCGCGCTGGCCGATCTGGCCAACGCCGAGCTGTCCCGGCTGTCGCACCTGGTCCGGCGGCTGGAGCGGCGCGAGCTCGTGCGGCGGGAGCCCGATCCGGCCGATCGCCGCTCCACCAACGTGATCCTCACCGACACCGGCCGGCGGCTGCTGACTGAGATCGCCCCCGCGCACGTGGACCGGGTACGGCATCTGGTGATCGACTCCGTCGACGACATCGCCGCGCTGGAGCGCGTCTGCCTGCGGATACTGGACCGGATCAGAGCCTGCTGAGCTCGTCGATCATTCGCGGCCACAGCTTGTTCAAGGAGGTTTCCGCGTGACGAGCGTGCGATTGGTCGAGATCACGGACGCGAACCGGGACGCCGTGTGCGCGCTGCGGGTGCGTCCAGGGCAGGAGCGGTTCGTCACGGGCGTGGCGCGGTCGCTCGACGAAGCAGTGGCGACTCCGGAGGCGGAGCCGTGGTTCCGGGCGGTGTACGTGGGCGACGAGCCGGTGGGGTTCGTGATGCTGAGCTGGAACGTGCCGCCGGGACGGCCGGGAGTCCTGGGGCCGTACTACCTGTGGCGACTGTTGGTGGACGGGCGGTTCCAAGGGCTCGGGTGCGGGACGGCGATCCTGGAGGCGGTCGTGGAGCTCGTACGGGCCGACGGAGCGTCGGAGCTGCTGACCAGCCATCACCCGGACGCGGACGGTCCCGGGCCGTTCTACCGGAAGTACGGCTTCGAGCCGACCGGTGCGGTGGACAACGGAGAACCGGTGCTGCGGCTGGATTTGACGGCTGGCGTCCACAATGGACTGACATAGCCGGCGGCGTGGTCGTGCAAGGGTTGCACCGGTTCACCCTTGCCTAACCTATCGAATTTCGATAGATTCCGATCGCAAGTCGATCGGAGGGACGGCCCATGGGAAAGCTGGCGGTGCACGTGCTGCGAGGCGTGCTGGCGGTGGTGTTCGTCGGCACCGTGCTGGTGCAGGTGCTGATGGTGTGGACGTTGTTCACCAAGGCGGACGACGGCACGCTGCCGCTGACCCAGTTCCGGATCATCACGATCCTCGGCCTGGTGACGGTGGAGGTGACCCTGGTCTGCGTGTGGCGGCTGGTGACAATGGTGCGGCGCGGCACTGTGTTCTCGCACGCGGCCTTCCGGTACGTGGACATCGTGATCGGCGCGATCGTGGCGGCGGCCCTGGTCTGGTTCGCGGTCACGATCATCAACGCACCGGGCCAGCGGGACGACCCGGGCGTCAGCGCGATCATGGCCGGCATCGGCCTGGCCATCCTCGGTGTCGCACTGATCGTGTTCGTGCTGCGCACGCTGCTCGCCCAGGCCGTCGCCCGCGAGGTCGAGGCGACGCAGCTGCGGGCCGAGCTGGACGAGGTGATCTGATGCCGATCGCCGTCGACATCGACGTGATGCTGGCCCGCCGCAAGATGTCCGTCGGCGAGCTGGCCGACCGCGTCGGGATCACGCCGGCCAACCTGGCCGTGCTCAAGAACGGCCGCGCCAAGGCAGTGCGCTTCGCGACGCTGGCCGCGCTGTGCGAGGTGCTCCAGTGCCAGCCCGGCGACCTCCTGCGCTGGGAAGCCGAGGAGGCCGCTGACGCCGAGGACGTGCCAGCCTGACTGCGTGACCGGACGGCTACTTTGTGCGCCGGACGGCTCTATGTAATGGTGTCGAGGTGGCGGGCGGGGTCGCGGCGGCGCGGTGGCGGGACGTGGCGGCGGTGGGCCAGTTCCGGGTGCTGTGGCTGGCCCACGCGCAGTCGAGGATCGGCGATCAGCTGGCCCGGGTGGCGCTGTCGGTGCTGG
>DASWRQ010000174.1:0-4584 GCA_036403095.1 Kutzneria sp.
CGTGTTGTGGGCCTTGAGCTTCTGCTGGGTCGTCTCCCAGACCTCGGACTCCTTGACCCGGGACCGGATCAGCAGGCTGATCAGCGCCGGGATGACGCTGAGCGCGAACAGCCACCGCCAGGACAGCCCGGCCCAGCCGTGCAGCACCAGATAGGCCAGCGAGGCCAGCAGGTACCCCATCGAGTAGCCCTGCTGGAGCACGCCGGAGAAGAAGCCGCGCCGGTTGGCCGGCAGCTTCTCCATGGCCAGGGCCGCGCCCAGGCCCCACTCGCCGCCCATGCCGATGCCGTACAGCAGCCGCAGGACGAGCAGCACGGTGTAGTTGGGCGCGAAGGCGCACAGGAAGCCGACGACCGAGTAGAAGACGACGTCGGTCATCAGCGGGATGCGCCGGCCGACCCGGTCGGCCCACAGGCCGAACAGGAACGCGCCGACCGGCCGCATGAGCAGCGTGACCGTGGTCAGGAAGGCCATCTGGGTGAGCGAGACGTGGAACTCGGCGCCGATGTCGGCGTAGACCAGCACGACCAGGAAGTAGTCGAACGCGTCCATCGACCAGCCGAGCAGGGCCGCGGTGAACGAGTTGCGCTGGTCCGGTGTGAGACGTTGCCGGGGTGCGGTGGCACTGCCTGTCATGTCGGTGGTCATGCCTGCCCCTCCCTGATCCGACGAGCGTGATCGGTGACCGACGGCGAAGCTAGGTCGTACACGCTGTGCCCGATCGGGGCAACCTCACCGCAGGTCGCCGCCCCCCGAAACATGCCGTTAACGCGGGCTGCCTACGCTGCGCTCATGGACCGCCAGCAGGAGTTCGTGCTGCGCACGTTGGAGGAACGCGACATCCGGTTTGTCCGGTTGTGGTTCACCGACGTGCTCGGGTATCTCAAGTCCGTGGCGGTCGCGCCCGCCGAGCTCGAGGGCGCCTTCTCCGAGGGCATCGGCTTCGACGGCTCGGCCATCGAGGGCTTCTCCCGCGTCTACGAGTCGGACATGGTGGCCAAGCCCGATCCCTCCACCTTCCAGGTGCTGCCCTGGGAGGCGGCCGGCGGCGGCGGCCACTACTCGGCCCGCATGTTCTGCGACATCGCCATGCCCGACGGCTCGCCGTCCTGGGCCGACCCGCGGCACGTGCTGCGCCGGACCCTGTCCAAGGCCAGCGAGGCCGGCTTCACCTGCTACGTGCACCCCGAGATCGAGTTCTTCCTGCTCCGCGAGCTCAACAACGACGGCCGCGAGCCGGTGCCGGCCGACAACGGCGGCTTCTTCGACCAGGCCAGCCACGACACCGCGCCGCACTTCCGCCGGCACGCCATCGAGGCGCTGGAGGCGATGGGCATCTCGGTGGAGTTCAGCCACCACGAGAACGCGCCCGGCCAGCAGGAGATCGACCTGCGCTACGCCGACGCGCTGACCATGGCCGACAACGTCATGACCTTCCGGTACGTGGTCAGGGAAGTGGCGATCACGCAGGGCGTGCGCGCCTCCTTCATGCCCAAGCCGTTCACCGACCGGCCGGGCTCGGGCATGCACACCCACGTCAGCCTGTTCGAGGGCGACGGCAACGCGTTCTACGACGCAGAGGACCCGTACGAGCTGTCCGCCACCGGCAAGGCGTTCGTGGCCGGCCTGCTCAAGCACGCCCGCGAGATCACCGGGGTGACCAACCAGTTCGTCAACTCCTACAAGCGGCTCATCGTCGGCGGCGAGGCCCCGACCGCGGTCTGCTGGGGCCACGCCAACCGGTCCGCCCTGGTCCGGGTGCCGATGTACTCCCCGGGCAAGGCCTCGTCGCGCCGGGTCGAGGTGCGCAGCCTGGACTCGGCCTGCAACCCGTACCTGGCCTACGCGGTGATCATCGCGGCCGGGCTGAAGGGCGTGCAGGAGGGCTACGAGCTGCCGCCGGCGGCCGAGGACGACGTCTGGTCGCTGACCGAGTCCGAGCGGCGCGCGGCCGGCTATGCGAACCTGCCGCAGAACCTCGGCGAGGCGCTGCGCGAGATGGAGCACTCCGAACTGCTGGCCGAGACGCTGGGCGAGCACGTGTACGAGTTCTTCCTGCGCAACAAGCGGGCCGAGTGGGACGCGTACCGGAGCAAGGTCACGCCGTTCGAGCTGAGCACCTTCCTGCCCATCCTCTGACGGCCACCTCGGCGTGTCGTTCATCGCGCGGCGGCCGCCGCTGCCAGGATGTTGATCAATTCCGACGCGTTCGGGCTGGCCAGCGCGGCGCGGTGCGCCGCCCGGCCGGACCCGTCGCGCGCGGTCGCGTGCAGCGGGCCGGCGACCAACGGCCAGCATTACTTCGACCCGACGCGGGATCGGGCTAGGTTGTGCCCGTGACTGACGTCCCTGCCACAGGCCCCCACGCCGACGAGCCCGCCGAGCCGACCACGCCCGTGGTCCGGGTCGGCTTCGGTCCCGCCGGTTCGAGCGGGCCGGATGTGCCGCCGTCGATCGCACTTCCCGAGCAGTCGGCGCTGAGCGCCTGCACAGTGGCGACGAAGGCGCAGCTGCCCGCGGTCCGCACGCTGGGCGCGGCTTTCCTGACCGTGCACGGCAACGGCCGCTTCGTCGCGCTCATCGTCGACGCCGATCCGTCGACCACCGGCCAGGGCGTGCTGGCGCCGGCCGACATCGGCATCGGCGACCGTGAGCTGGCCGAACTTGCCACCGCCTGCACGGCCGAGCAGCTCTGCGCGGTGCTGCGGCCGCGGCTGCTGGAGCGGCTGCTGGCCGACCGCGGCCCCGTGCTCTACCTCGACCCGTCGGTGCACGTCATCGGCTCGATCGTCGACCAGGTCGTGCCGGCGCTGGCTCGTAAGCCCCTGGTTCTGGTGCCGAGGGTGCTTCGCCCGCTCTCGGACGACGGCATGCGCCCCACCCCGGAGGAACTGGCCGCTGCCGGCGTCTATGACGCGGGCTTTGTCGCCGTCGCCCCGGGCGCGGAGGCGTTCCTGCACACGTGGTTCGACACGGTCCGGCAGTCGCCGGACACCAGCGTGACCTTCCTCGACAGCGCTCCGGCGCTGGTCGACCACGAGGTCCTGCGGGACCCCGGCATCGGCCTGTCGGTGTGGAGCGCCGGGCAGCGCCGGCTCACCGAGACCGACGGCGAGCTCCAGATCGACGGCCGCGCGCTGCGCACCGTGCACTTCAACGGCTTCGACCCGCTGCGGCCGTGGCTGCTGTCCGCGGACGTCGCCGCCCGGCCACGCGTGCTGCTGTCCGAGCACCCGCTGCTGGCCGAGCTCTGCACGAGCTACCGCAACGAGTTGGTCCGCCACGGCCTCGGCCAGGAGCGGTCCGAATACGGCTTCGGACAGCTGGCCGACGGCACGAGTCTGCCCACCGGGCTGCGCGCGGAGTACCGCCGAGCATTGCTCGCCGCCGACCGCGCGGGGGAGCTGCCGCCGGCGCCGGCTTTCGGCGCCGCGCAGCACGAGTTCGTCGCGTGGGCGGCCGAGGAGGTCGACGGCCTGCCCGGCTCCACGCGGTGGGCGTTGGCGGTGTGGCAGGACGATCCCGCGCTGCGTGGGCAGTTCGAGGAGCCGTTCGGCGCGGACAGCCAGGCGTTCCGCGAGTGGTGCGCCGGCCCCGGCGTCGCGAGCGGCCGCGTCCACCTCGACGCCGTGCCGAAGCGCCCCGGCGGCGAGACCGCGTTGCTGGCCCAGCTCGGCGTCTCCGTGCTGGGCAGCGGCTGGGTCGCCGACCTGGTCGCGGCGTCCGCGCGTGCCTCGGGTCTGCCGGCGGCGACCGAGTCCGGCTACCCGGTGGTGCTGCTGTGTGATGACGAAGTCTCGGCTCCGGCCGAGCGGTACGTCGTCGCCGTGCGCACCGGCCCCGGCCCGATCGGCGGCCCGACCGAGCCCAACGAGGTGTGGGTCACCTCCGAGACCACCCGCCTGGCCCTGGAACAGACGATCACCGTGCCGGTGCGGACGATCACCCTGCCGGTGCTCGACCGCCCGGCCCGTGAGGAAGCGGCCCGGGCCTCGTCGAGGTCCGCGCACAACATCGGCGACGAAGTGGTCTTCGCCACCGTTGTCGATCACGCCGCCGAGCGCGTCGGCAACGCCCTCGGTGCGGTGTCGGCCTTCCTCGCCGCCTTCCCGGACCGGCAGGATGTCTTGCTGCTGCTCGCGGTCTCCGGTTCGGCCGAGCACCCGGAGTCGGCCGAGCGGCTCCGGCTGGCGACCGCGACGGATCCTCGGATTCGCCTGGTCGAGGACCCGATCAGCCTGCCGTTCCTGCTCGACGCCGCCGACTGGGCCCTGTCGCTGCACCGCGGCGGCGGCTCCGACCTGCTCGCGTGGGGTCTCACCGAGGCGGCGGCCCGCGGCGTGCCGGTGATCGCCAGCGCGCACGGCGTCGTCACGGAGCTGTTCGACGACGACAGCGCGGTGCTCGTGCCGTGCCATCACGGCGGCACCGAGCCGGACATCGAGGTGGCGTCCAAGCTGCTGCGCGAAGTCGCCGACGACCCCGAGGCCGCCGACCGGCTGTCGCGGACCGGCCGCTGGCACCTGCTGCGCGCGTATTCGTTGCCCAAGGTCGCCGACCAGCTGAAGGAGCGGGTCGAGCACG
>DASWRQ010000175.1:0-20307 GCA_036403095.1 Kutzneria sp.
TCAGCTTTGCCCGCACCTTGAGCTGAAAGGCCAGATCCGTGCTCAAAATCCTGCTCGCCACGGCCACGGCGGCGTCCTTGCTGACGCCCGTGACCGCCGCCGCCGCACCCACCTTGGCGGAGACCCCGCCGATGGGCTGGAACGACTGGGCGCACTACCAGTGCGACTTCACCGAGCAGACCATCCTGGCCAACGCCGACGCCCTGGTCTCCACCGGCCTGGCCGCCAAGGGCTACAACACCGTCACCATCGACGACTGCTGGATGTCGAAATCCCGTGACGGCAAGGGAAACCTCGTCGCCGACCCGGCGAGGTTCCCGGACGGCATGGCCTACGTCGGCAAGTACCTGCACAACAAGGGCCTCAAGTTCGGCATCTACGAGGACGCCGGCACGCTCACCTGCGGCGGCTATCCCGGCAGCTGGGACCACTTCCAGCAGGACGCGGACCTGTTCGCCGGCTGGGGCGTGGACTATCTCAAGCTGGACGGCTGCAACCTGCCGAGCGTGGCCGGCCAGACCGAGGAGCAGACCTACCGCGGCGCCTATGCCGCGCAGTCGGCGGCGCTGGCCAAGACCGGCGGCAAGATCGTGTTCTCCGAGTCGGCCCCGGCCTACTTCCAGGGCACGCCGGACTGGTACGCGATCCTGGGCTGGGTCAAGCAGTACGGCCAGCTCTGGCGCGAGGGCTACGACGTCGCCACCTACGATGCGCGCAAGCCCGACGCCAGCCGCTGGGGCAGCGTGCTCGGCAACTACGGCTACAACAACCCGCTCGGCCGCTACGCCGCCCCGGGCAACTGGAACGACCCGGACTTCCTGATCGCCGGCGACAGCGGCATGACCGCCGACGAGTCCCGCAGCCAGGTAGCCCTGTGGGCGATGATGGCCGCGCCGATGATCATGAGCTCGGACGTCGCCAAGCTGTCGGTGGAGTCCGTGAAGACCTTGGGCAACAAGGACATCATCGCCGTGGACCAGGATCGGCTCGGCCAGCAGGGCACGGTGTACGCCCAGAACGGCACCACCGACATCCTGTATCGGCCGCTGGCCGACGGCGATCGCGCGGTGGCCATCCTCAACCGCAGCGCCGCCGCGGTCACCACCAGCACCACCGCCGGCCTGTCCAGTTGTTCCTTCACGGCCAAGGACCTGTGGACCGGCAAGTCCTCGAACGCCGTCAGCGCAACGATTCCGGCCCACGGCACCGCCATCTTCCGCGTCACCCCGGGCCCGGACTGCGCAATCGTCAAGCCGACCGGCCAGGTCTCCGGCACCAGCGGCAAGTGCGTGGACGACAGCAACAGCGGCACCGCCGACGGCAACCCGGTGATCCTGTGGCCCTGCACCGGAAACGCCAACCAGCGCTGGCAGGTCGCCAATGGGACCGTGCAGAGCATGGGCAAATGCCTGACCAGCAGCGGGAACAAGGCCGTGCTGTCCACCTGCGACGGAAGTGCGAGCCAGCAGTGGTCGTACAGGCTGAACGGCAACCTGGTCAACCAGAACCTGTGTCTTGATGTCACGGGCGGCGGCAGCGACAACGGGACGGCGCTGGGCCTGTACGCCTGCGGCGCCAACCAGCTCAACCAGATCTGGACCCTGCCGGCCTGAGGCCGGCGCGAAGCGGCCTGCCAGTGGTCCCCCGAACGGCCACTGGCGGTGCCTTAGGTCAGGCCGGCGGCCAGTGCGGCCGCCGGCCTGACCTAACCAAGTCCCAACGCGTCCAGCGTCCGGTCCAGCGCCGCCTCCTGGAGCGAGGCGCTGTACGTGTCGGGGTCGGCCGAGGCCAGCGCCGCGGCGCCTTCGGCCATGCCCATCAACACCAGCGCGGCAGTGGACACCTCCGACGGAGTCCACAACGGAGCGGCGGCGGCGACGAGTCGCAGGATTCGTTGCCGCCACGCCCTTGTGTTCACCCGATGCAGCTCCAGCAGCTCGTCGTCGCCGACCGCGGCGGCCAGAAACCCTATCCACACCACGCTTTCCACCGTGCCGGCCTCGGTGGTGGCCAATCCCTGGGCCAGCACGGCCCGCAGCGCCTCCCGTGGCGTCGACGCGGCCGCCTCCAACGCCTCCACGCGCAGCAGAGTCCGCGAGTGCAGCAGCTCGCGGGCGTGCCGGAGCAGCGCCCGCCGGTTGGGGAAGCGGTGCATCACGAGACCGGTGGTGCAGCCGGCCGCCGCCGCGACGGCCCGGATGGTGAGGTGCTCCAACCCCTGCCGGGCCAGCACGTCCCACACCGCCTGCGACAGCTGCTCGGCCGCCCGCGGGTTCGCCGCTCGTGACATTCTGCGCTTCCTCTCGTAACAGACGTTACCGTAACATCTGTTCCGTGACGACCGTCGAACCACGCCCCTGGACCGACCCGCACGGCGTCTACCTGCGGGAAAAGCAGCGCGAGGAGGTGATGGCCCGCTACGGCGGAGAGGACACCGAGCCCGGTGTGCATCCCACCGCCGACGACGTGGCGGTGTTCCTGATCGCCTTCGACGACGCCGGCACGCCGCTCGGCTGTGGCGCCTTGAGGCAGCTTGACGACACATCGGCCGAGGTCAAGCGCATGTTCGTGGAGCCGAGCGCCCGCGGCACCGGCGTGGCGACGGCCGTGCTCCGCGCCCTGGAGCAGGCGGCTGTCGAACGAGGCTGGACCACCGTCCGGCTGGAGACCGGCACCGGCCAGCCCGACGCGATCCGCTTCTACGAGCGCGAGGGCTACCGCCCGATCCCGGCCTACGGCGACTACATCGGCAGCGAGCTGTCGCTCTGCTACGAGCGCGTGCTCAGCTCCGGTGTGCCAGCAGATGCTCGATGAGCAGCCGGCACAGCTGTTCGCCGGCCTCCTCCGGGATCCAGTGCGACACGTCCTCCACGATCTCCAGCCGGTAGGGCCCGGTGACGTGCTTCTCGGTGGCCAGCACGCCGGCCGAGCCGATGGCGTTGTCCTCGGTGCTCCACACCATCAGCGTCGGCACCTCGACCGGCCCGACCGCGCTGCCCAGGTCCATCGCCCGGTACCAGTTCAGCGCCGCGGTCAACGCCCCTGGCTGCGTGAAGCGGTCCAGGTAGTGCTCGATGTGGTCCTCGGGCACCTTCCAGTCGTAGATCCGGCGCAGCTTGTCGGCCTCGTCGGCCAACAGCGCCTTCTCCGCCGAGCCGGCCGCCCGGAACGTGGTGATGTAGCGGGAGCGTTCGTGCTGGTCCTCGTCGGTGGCGCGGGCGTGCTCGAAGGCCGCCGGATGCGGCACCGACACCGCTGTCAGCGTGCGCACGCGCTCCGGCATCGCCGCGGCGGCCGCCCAGGCCACGATCGCGCCCCAGTCGTGCCCGACCAGGTCGAAACGTTGCCAGCCCAGCTCGTCCGCGATCGCCGCGACGTCGCCGACCAGCTCCTCCAGCCGGTAGTCGCTGACGTGCTCGGGGCGCACCCCGGGGGAGTAGCCGCGCTGGTCCGGGGCGACCGCGCGGCAGCCGCCGCCCCCGAGCACCCGCAGCTGCTGCTCCCACTCCAGCGAGGACTGCGGAAACCCGTGCAGCAGCAGCACCTCGCGGCCGCCCTCGTCGCCGCCGGCCAGCGCGTCGAAGGTGCCGGCCGGCGTGGAGATGCGCGTTTTCTCGATCACACGGTCGACTCTAGCGCCGCTCCTGTTCCACGATGGACAGGCCACCCTGGTGTGTGACTGCTCGGGCGCCCACCCGGCGAGATCCCGCGCCGGGTGAGCACTCGGGACCGTGAGTCGCGTCGGTCAGCAGGGACGCAGGACGTCGGTGTTGTCGTAGACGTCGTTGTCCGAGACGAACCCGTACCTGCCGGTGTGGTCGGCCTCGGTGTAGATCCAGCGGTACGGGTGCGGGCCGCCGTGGTAGTCGCCGCTGTCGTAACGGCAGACGAAGGCGTTGCGACCGGTCTCAAGGTAACCGACGACCTGGTAGGCGTAGGTGACCGCGATGCCAGGACGGTTGTTGCAGTACCAGTCGTTCTCCACCGTGTAGTAGGTGCAGCTGGCCGCCGGGCTTGCCGAGGCGGGCCCGGCCAGCACAACCGGCGCGGCAAGAGCCGTGAGAACAGAAACAGCGGCGATAGTTTTACGCATCCCAGCCTTCTCGGTTTCCGTGTTCCACCGCGATGACTCAGCGCGGGCATCCGCAGGCTCTCCTGGCCTGCCGCGCCGACCCACTCGCCGTGATGGCGAGTTCCGGTCTACGGCATCGGGTTTGTTCAGCGCCGATGGTCAGGCGCTGGACAACCACGATCTGAACAACGGCCGATGAGTTGGGGGATTGCGCACCGGAGGTGCTACCGCCGGCCGATCACATAGGACGCCGAATGGATCATGCGGTGGCGCAGCTCAGGCGGCCGGCTCCAGCTCGCGTTCAGCGGCGGTGGACGCCGGTGTGAAGCGGGCGATGAACTTGTCCTGCCAGAGCAGGGTCGCGCCCCAGACGGCCAGACCGGCCAGGGTGGACAGCAGCGCGCCGGCGGTGATGTCGGCCGGGTAGTGCACGCCGACGAACACCCGGGAGACCGCGACCAGCGCGGCCACGCCCATGAAGTACGGCCCCCACTTGGCCGAGACGAAGAACCACACCGAGATCGCCAGCGCGAACGAGGCGGTGGCGTGGTCGCTGGGCAGCGACACCCCGGGATCGTGCGTGATCAGCATGTGCACCTGGTGGGTCTGGAACGGCCGCAGCGACAGGTGGAACATTCGCACCGTCACCGACAGCGTCAGCCCGATGGCCAGCGTGGCGCCGACCTGGCCGATCCGCCAGGCGCCGACCGGCCACCAGCCGTCCTGCCGGGCCCGCAGGAACGTCACCACGGCGCCGCCGGCGAACAGCAGGAAGATCAGGTACTTGGCGGCGAAGACCATCAGCAGGTCGAGCGGGCCGAATACGCCGGCAAGTCCGTTGACCATGCTGAAGATCTCGTAGTTCACGCCCGCTCCTCCAGGTTGTTGATCAAGGATGCCGCACCGGCCGTTGGCCCGTCATTCACCCCCTGGTCACTTTTTCCACACTGCCAGGACATCCGGCGAGCCGTGTGTACGGAAGGTCACACCGAACCGGATGATCGTCGCGTGCGAACGCCAGTGACATGTCCACACCAGGCCTGCGGGAACGCGGGCGGCGGCCCACCGGCGTGGCCCTGCTGCTGCACGGCGGCCGAGCCCGCAGCCACCAGCCCGCGACCCGGGCGAACCTCACCTACCAGCGGATGGCGCCGTTCGCCCGGGACCTGGCCCGCCACGGCCGCCGGCACGGCCTGCTCGTCGCCCAGCTCAGCTACCGGTACCGCGGCTGGAACGCCCCGGACCTGGACCCGGTGACGGACACCCGCTGGGCGCTGGACCGGCTCCGCGAGCGGCACGGAGAGCTGCCGGTGGTGCTGGTCGGCCACTCCATGGGCGGCCGCGCCGCGCTGCACGCGGCCGACGACCGCGACGTGTTGGGCGTCTGCGCGCTGGCGCCGTGGACCGAACCGGGCGATCCGGTGGCGCAGCTGGCCGGCAAGTCGCTGCTGATCGCGCACGGTGACCGCGAGCGCTGGACCGACCCGCGCCTGTCCTACGACTACGCGGTGCGCGCCAAGGCCGTCACCGAGGACGTGTGCCGCTTCGAGGTGCACGGCGACGGGCACGCGATGCTGCGGCGGGCCCGCGAGTGGACGAGATTGGTCCGAAGTTTCGTCCTTGGTCGCCTGGATTACGAACCGATGCCCGGGTGGATCGCGAACGCTGTGCGTGAGCCGTCGCCGCGGGGTCTGCGGGTGCCGCTGAGCCTGGAAGGGGCCGCCGGATGAGCAGGTCCGCGATCGCGGTGATCGGCTCGGGAGTGTCCGGGCTGACCGCCGCCTACCTGCTGCAACGTCGCTACGACGTGACGCTGTTCGAGGCGGACGCGCGGCTGGGCGGGCATGCCCACACGCATGACCTGGCCACCCAGGGCGGCGGCTACACCGCCGTGGACAGCGGTTTCATCGTGCACAACGAGCAGACGTATCCGAACCTGCTGCGGCTGTTCCACGAGCTGGGCGTGCCCACGCAGGACTCGGAGATGTCCATGAGCGTGCGCTGCGACGGCTGCGGCCTGGAGTACGCGGGGGCGCGGCGGCTGGCGGGGCTGTTCGCCCAGCGCGCCAACACCGTCCGCGGCCGGTACCTGCGGATGTTGGCCGAGGTCAAACGGTTCCACCGGCACGCGCGGCGGGTGATGGCCGACGAGCGGGCCGGCGACGTGACGCTGGGCGCGTTCCTCGCGGTCGGCGGCTATTCGACGTACTTCACGCAGCACTTCATGGTGCCGATGGTGTCGGCGGTGTGGTCGGCGGGGGAGGAGCAGTCGCTGAGCTACCCGGCGTCGTACCTGTTCACGTTCCTGGCCAACCACGGCATGTTGTCGGTCGGCGGCTCCCCGCAGTGGAAGACCGTGGTCGGCGGGTCGCGGCGGTACGTGGAGCGGGCGGCGAAAGGGCTGTCGGCGGTGGAGATCTCGACGCCGATCCGGTGCGTCTCCCGCACGGTCGGCGGTGTGGCGATCCGGGATGACGCCGACGAGGTCCACGAGTTCGACAAGGTCGTCGTGGCCACCCACCCGGATCAGGCGCTCCGCTTGCTTTCGGCGCCGACTGCCGACGAACGCGCGGTGCTCGGGGCGTTCGAGTACTCCCGCAACGAGACCTGGCTGCACAGCGACCCGTCCGTGCTGCCGGTCAGCCCGCGGGCGCGGGCGTCGTGGAATTACCTCAAGACCACCTGCCATGACGGCGGGCCGGTGCTCGTCAGCTACGACATGAACCGGTTGATGCGCCTGAACACTCCCGTCGGCTATGTCGTGACGTTGAACGCGACGGACCGGGTCGCGCCCGATGCCGTGATCGCCAAGATGACGTATGAACACCCGATCTACACGCCGGCGGCGCTGGGGGCGCAACGGCGTCTGCCGTTGTTGAACGATGGAACCGTGGCGTACGCCGGGGCTTATCACGGCTGGGGCTTCCACGAGGACGGTTGCGCCTCCGGCGTGCGCGCCGCCGAGTCGTTGGGCACCACGTGGTAGCCGCCGCGCTGTACGACGTGGAGGTCGCGCACGCTCGGCGTGAACGCATCGACTACGCGTTCAAACACCGGGTCTTCCTGTGGCTCGTGGATCTGGACGAGCTGCCGGTGCTGCCGTGGTGGCTGCGGCCGTTCGCCCGCTTCGAATCCCGGGACCATGTCGGCGACGCCTCACGGTCGATCCGGCAGAACCTGGACGCTTTCCTTGCCTCCCATGGCATCTCGTGCGACAAGGTGCTGATGCTGGCCAACGCGCGCTCGCTCGGGCACGTGTTCAACCCGCTGACCGTGTACTGGTGCTACCGCGCTCGCGAGTTGGTCTGCGTGGTCGCCGAGGTGCACAACACGTACGGAGAACGGCATCGCTACCTGCTGTTCCCGGACGAGGCCGGTCGCGCTCGCGTCGACAAGGCGTTCTACGTCTCGCCGTTCCTCGACCTCGGCGGCGAGTACCTGATGCGGTTCGGCGAGCCCGGGCCGACGCTGTCTGTCACCATCGCGCTGCGCCAGCACGGGCGGACCCCGCTGACCGCGACACTGCGCGGCCACCGCCGGCCGGCGACCCCGACCGCGCTGGTGACGCTGCTGGTCAAGCGGCCGCTGACCACGCACCGGGTGTCCGCGCTGATCCGAGCCCACGGCATCGCCCTGTGGTTGCGCCGGATCCCCATCATTGCCCGCACCCCGCACGAGGAGAGCGCGTCATGACCAAGACCAGGACGATTCCGTTGCCCAGCAAGGGAATCTGGCCCGGGCTGGCCGCCGCGCCGCGGCGGCCGCTGCGGGCCGCGGTGGCCGAGCGGCTGTTCCGGCACGCCGTGCGGACCATTCCGGTGCGCGTCGAGTTCCCCGACGAGCGGGTGCTCGGCGCCGGTGGGCCGGACGCGCCGTTGCTGCGGCTGCACCGGCCGGCGCACTTCTTCCACCGGCTCGGGGCCGACGCCAAGATCGGCTTCGGCGAGGCGTACATGGTCGGCGACTGGTCCAGCCCTGACGTGGCCGACGTGCTGACCCCGTTCGCCGCGCGCATGGCCACTCTCGTGCCGCGGCCGTTGCAGGCGCTGCGGCGGATCGCCGAGCGCACCCAGCCGTCCGTCGAGGACAACGACCTGGCCGGCGCGCGGGAGAACATCCACCGGCACTACGACCTGTCCAACGACCTGTTCGATATCTTCCTCGACGAGACCATGACGTACTCGTCGGCCTGGTTCGCCGGCCCCGAGCAGGACCTGGTGGACGCCCAGCTCCGCAAGATCGACGGGGTGCTGGACTTCGCCGGCGTCGGTCCGGGCACGCACATGCTGGAGATCGGCACCGGCTGGGGCGCGCTGGCCATCCGGGCCGCCCTGCGCGGTGCCCACGTGACCACGCTGACGCTGTCGGCCGAGCAGAAGGCGCTGGCCGAGCTGCGGATCCAGGCCGCCGGCGTCGCCGACCGCGTGCGGGTGCTGCTGCGCGACTACCGTGAGGAACACGGCAGTTACGACGCCGTCGTCAGCGTCGAGATGATCGAGGCCGTCGGCAAGGGCTACTGGCCGACCTACTTCGCCACCCTGGACCGGCTGGTGCGGCCCGGCGGGCGGATCGGGCTGCAGGCCATCACCATGCCGCACGACCGGATGCTGGCCAGCGCCAACGCGTACACGTGGATGCACAAATACGTGTTCCCCGGTGGGCTGATCCCGTCCGTGGAGGCCATCGAGGACGCCGTCGCCCAGCACACCGGGCTGCGCGTCGTGCGCGACCGGGCGTTCGGCCAGGACTACGCGCTGACCCTGCGGACCTGGCGGCGGCGGTTCCTCGAGCGCTGGCAGGAGGTGGCCGCGCTCGGCTTCGACGAGACGTTTCGCCGGATGTGGGAGTTCTACCTGGCCTACTCGGAGGCCGGCTTCCGGGCCGGCTACCTCGACGTGCACCAGTTCTGCCTGGCCAAGTGAGCACACGTCACCCGCCCGGGTGTCGTTGATCTTGGTTGCCGTGCCGGGCACGCCTAAGGTGCCAGGGGTGGCAACGCCGTCAACTGACTCGACCGGCCCAGACTCGATCGGCGCAGATTCGATCGGCCCGGATCCGATCGGCTCTGATTCGATCGGCTCTGGCCAGGGCCCCGCGTTCGACGTGCTGCTGTCCGGCACGGTGTTCCTGGACATCATCTTCACCGGGCTGGCGCACCAGCCCGCGGCCGGCACCGAGGTGTGGTCCACCGGGCTGGGCTCCAGCCCCGGCGGCATCGCCAACCTGGCCGTCGCGCTGAGCCGGCTCCAGCTGCGCACCGCGCTGGCCGCCGCGTTCGGCGAGGACCTCTACGGCGACTTCTGCTGGGAGGTGCTGGCCAACCAGGAGAACGTCGACCTGTCGTGCAGCCGGCGGTTCTACGGCTGGCACTCGCCGCTGACCGTGTCGATGGCCGTGGACCGCGACCGCAGCATGGTCACGCACGGTCACCCCTCGCCGGTCGGGTCGGACGAGCTGCTCAGCCCGCCGCCGCGGACCCGGGCCGCCTATGTGCACGTCGACCTGCAGGAAGAGCGGTGGGTCGGTGCGGTCAAGGAGCAGGGGGCGCTGCTGTTCGCCGACGTCGGCTGGGACCCCACCGAGCAGTGGGCGCCTTCCATGCTGCGCAAACTCGACGGCTACGACGTGTTCCTGCCCAACTCCGTCGAGGCCATGCGCTACACCCGGGAGGACACCCCCGAGCGGGCTGCCCACAAGCTCGCCGAGGTGGTGCCCGTCGTGGTCGTCACCCGCGGCGGCAGCGGCGCCTACGCCGTCGACTCGGCCCATGGCGTGACCTGCGACGTCGGCGGTCTCAACATGGCCGCCCTCGACCCGACCGGCGCCGGCGACGTCTTCGGCGCCGGCTTCGTCTTCGGCACCCTGGCCGGCTGGCCGCTGGCCGATCGGGTGAACTTCGCCAACCTGTGCGCGGCCCTGTCCGTGCAGCACTTCGGCGGGTCCCTGTCGGCCCCCGGCTGGCACGACATCGCCAGCTGGTGGCGGCACCTCGGCCGACGGGACGCCGACGAGCTGCACCCCTACGAGTTCCTCAACAACGTCCTGCCCACCGACCCGGCGGCCATGGTCCGCCGAGCCAGCCCCACCATCGGCCTCCGCGGCCTCAGCTGACCGCGAGTCCCGCTCTCGGGCAACCATGTGTCGAGTTCATGACTGCCCGAGAGCGGGACTCGCGAGGGTTTTACGTCTGGGCCGGTTAACTGGTGGCGTGGGGATCGACTCGTTCGCGTCGCCGGTGTGGTTCGCGCTCCTGCTGGGGGTGGGAGCGGTGTTCGGCGCGTACTTCTGGGTGTCGCGGCGCCGGCGCCGGCACGTGGTGCGCTTCGCCAACATGGCCGTGCTGGACAAGGTGGCGCCGAAGCGGCCCAACCGGTGGCGGATGGTGCCGCCGATCCTCTTCCTCGTCGCCTTCATCGCGCTGACGGCGGCCCTGGCCGGTCCGATGGCCGAGGCCAAGGTGCCGCGCAACCGGGCAACCGTGATGCTGGTGATCGACGTGTCCCCGTCGATGGACGCCACCGACATCCAACCCTCCCGGATCAAGGCGGCGCAGGCGGCCGCCAAGTCGTTCGTGCAGGACATGACCGGCGGCGTCAACCTCGGCCTGGTCACCTACGGCGGCTCGGCCACCGTGGACGTCAGCCCGACCACGGCCCGCAAGCCGGTGGCCGACGCCATCGACAACATCCAGCTCCAGCCGGCCACCGCCACCGGCGAGGCGATCGCCGCGGCGCTCCAGTCGATCCAGCAGTTCGAGCGTGGCCTCGGCGGCGCGCAGGGCGCCCCGCCGGCGCAGATCGTGCTCATGTCGGACGGCAAGCAGACCGCCGGCCGGGACGAGTTCGCGATGGCCAAGGAGTCCAAGGAAGCCAAGATCCCGATCAACACCATCTCCTACGGCACCAGCGAGGGCGTGGTCGTCCTGCAGAACCAGGAGGTGCCGGTGCCGGTCGACGACGACTCGCTGCACCAGCTGGCCGACATCTCCGGCGGCCAGTTCTTCAAGGCCGACACCAGCGACAAGCTGAACCAGATCTACGCCTCGCTGGGCCAGCAGATCGGCTACGAGACGCAGGAGGCCGACGTCAGCAAGCCGTTCGTGGCCCTGGGCGCGGTGCTCGCGGTCCTCGGCGCGGCCGGCGCGCTCGTCCTGTCCCAGCGCGTTCCCTGACGCAACCAGCGCGGTCGGCCACACGTCCCTATTGTTGACGTCTGTCCAATAGCGGAGGTGGTCTGGTGCGCATCGGGCGTGTCATCGGGATCGTGCTGGTGGTCCTGATCCTGCTCGTGCTGGGTGTGTTCGTCTACGCCGACTTCTCGTTGAAGCGGACCGACGCGCTCCAGGACTACTCCGGCCGTCCGGCGGCGGGGGCGGGCACGAACTGGCTGATGGTCGGGTCGGACAGCCGCGAGGGGCTGACCGACGAGCAGAAGCAGCAGCTGGCCACCGGGGACGCGGCGGGCTCCCGCACCGACTCGATCCTGTTGCTGCACGTGCCGTCCAGCGGCAAGCCGACGCTGGTCAGCATGCTGCGTGACTCCTATGTGGACATTCCGGGCCACGGCAAGAACAAGCTCAACGCGGCCTTCGCGTTCGGCGGCCCGCAGCTGCTGCAGCAGACCGTGGAGGGCGCGACCGGGCTGCGCGTCGACCACTACATGGAGATCGGCTTCGCCGGCTTCTCCAATGTGGTCGACGACATCGGCGGCGTGAACATCTGCATCGACAAGCCGATGGTCGACCCCAAGGCCGGCCTGAACCTGCAGCCCGGCTGCCAGGACCTGGACGGCGCGCAGGCGCTGGGCTACGTCCGCACCCGCGCGACGCCGTCGGCCGACCTGGACCGGGTGGTGCACCAGCGGCAGTTCCTGTCGGCGGTGGTCAGCAAGATCACCAGCCCCGGGGTGATGTTCAACCCGTTCAAGATCTTCCCGCTGATGTCGAGCGTGCCGGGCGCGTTGACCGTCAACAACGGCGACCACGTCTGGAACCTGGCCAGCCTGGCGTTCTCCCTGGCCAGCAAGGATCTCGTCACCACGACCGTGCCGGTCGGCAGCACGCCGACCGTCTCCGGCGCCGGCTCCGTCGTGCTGTGGAACAAGGACAAGGCCACCCGCCTGTTCGACGCGCTGCGCACCGACGCCGAAGTGCCCCCGGACGTGCTCAGCGGCCACTAGGCTCGACCGGGTGTCGGAGCGCCCGTTGACGTTGCAGGAGCTGATCCGCCGGCGGCAGGCCGGCGGGTTCGTCGGTCGCGAGCGGCAGGTGGCGGTGTTCGAGGAGAACCTGCGCCTGTCGGTCAGCGATCCCCGGCGGCGGGTCCTGTTCACCGTGCACGGGGCCGCCGGCATCGGGAAGTCCTTCCTGGTACGGCAGTTCCGGCGGATCGCGACGGATCATGGCTTCGCCACGGGGCTTGTCACCGAGGCGGCCTACGACCTGCCGGGCGCCCTGGCCGCGCTGGCCGCGGATCTGGGGCCCGGCAAGGAGTTCGCCAAGCGCCTGGCGACTTATCGGCAGCACCGCCAGGACCTCGACGCCGATCCCACCGTGCCCGAGGGCCTGTCCTCGCTGCTCACCCGGGGCGCCGTCCGGATCGGGCTGGGCGTCGCCGGCGAGGTGCCGGGGGTCGGTGCGTTCACCAAGCCGATCGACGCCAAATCGGCCGCCGAGGACGTCGACAAGCTGCGGGTCTTCCTGTCCCGCAAGCTCCGCAGCCGGGACGACGTGGAGCTGGTGATGTCGCCGGCCGAGGTGCTCACGCCGGCCCTGATCCGCGACCTCAACGCGCTCGACCGGCCGCCGGCGCTGTTCTTCGACACCTACGAGCGGACCTCGCCCTTCCTCGACCAGTGGCTGCGGGACCTGCTGCTCGGCAAGTACGGCACGCTGCCGCCCGAGACCCTGTTCGTGCTCGCCGGCCAGCGGCCGCTGGACCTGAACCTGTGGGGCGACTACCTCAGCGTCCGCACCGACCTGCCGCTGGACGTCTTCACCGAGGACGAGGCCCGCGGCTTCCTGGCCGCCCGCAACGTCACCGACGACCGCGTGGTCGAGGACATCCTCGCGCTGTCGGGACGGCTGCCGGTGCTGGTCGCGATGCTGGCCTCGACGCAACCGGCCAGCGTGGCCGAGGTCGGCGACCACAGCGGCAGTGCGGTGGAGCGCTTTCTGAAGTGGGAACCCGACGAGGCCCGCCGCCAGGCCGCGCTGTACGGCGCGCTGCCCCGCCGCTTCTCGGCCGAGGTCTTCGCGGTGGCCGCCGGCTCGGCCGATCACCTGTCCTGGTTGCTGCGCCAGCCTTTTGTCACCGAGCAGGCCGACGGCTTCCACTATCACGACGTGGTGCGCACCCAGATGCTCCGCGTCCTGCGCCGCCGGGAACCGGAGGAATGGCGGTCCCGCCACCTTGCGCTGGCGACCGCGACAGAGCCGTTGGAGCGGGCCTACCACCTGCTGTGTGCCGATCTGGCCGCCGCGCTGCCGCAGGCGCTGGAGGGTTTGATCACCGCCTTCTCGGTTCGCCGCTCGATGTCCACGCAGTGGGCGTCGATGATCCTGCAAGCCGGCCGCGAGACCGACAGCCCCGAGATCGTGCGTCGTGGCGCCGAACTGGTCGAGACCACCGACTACACGGAGCGCATCGGCCTGCTCGTCGACGACCGGTCGCTGCCGGCCCCGGCCCGGGCGCTGGCCCACGCCCAGCGCGGCATTCTCTTGCGGCGCAACCGGTTCTTCGACGAGGCGCTGGCTGATTTCGAGGCCGCCCTCCGGCTCACCCCGGACTGGATCACGTGCGTGGGGGAGCGGGGCGAGACCCTGCGCCGGATGGGCCGGCCGGCCGAGGCGTTGCCGGATCTGGACCGCCTGCTGGCCGTGAGCCCCGAGGACGACTGGGCGCTGGGCTGCCGCGGCGCCGCGTTCCAGGCGCTCGACCGCCTCGAAGAGTCCCTTGTGGACCTGGACAAATCCCTTGCGCTGCGCCCGAAGTACGTCTGGGCGCTTGGCGCCCGCGCCGAGACCTTGATCCGCATGGAGCGCTACCCCGAGGCGCTCGCCGACGCCGAGCGGGCGTTGGAGCTGGATGCCGACTATGCGTACGGCCTGGCCCGTCGCGCCGTCATCCTGCTCGCGATGGGCGAGCAGTACCGGGCCGCCGCCGACCTGAACCGCATCGTCGACCTCGGCGGCTCCAGCAGCCCCTGGGCGCAGGGCCAACTCGACCTGATCCAGGACCGCCGCAGCGAGGGCTAGGGCCAGTCGGCAGGTCGGGCGACACGCCGTCCGGCGGTGTCGGACGGCTGGCCGAGGGCCAACAATGCGCTCCGGAGGTGGTTGCAGGCCATGCGTCGGCACCGGCGATCGTCACGGCGCTGGCGTTTCCTGCCGCCCGTGCTGTGCGCGCTGTTGGCGGTCAGCGCGGTTGTCACGGCGAACGCGACCAACGCGACCCGCACCTGCACCGGGGAGCTGCCACTGAGGGTGACCGTCACGCCGGCGCTGGAGCAGGTGGTGCGGCAGGCCGCGACGGGCTTCGAGAAGGATCACTCCGCCGTCGACGGTGTGTGCGTCAAGGTGGACGTCGTCGCCGAGCAGGCCGCCGATGTGGTCGCTGAGCTGCCGACAAAGCCGATCGACCCGCCGGCGCTGTGGATACCGGACTCCTCGCTGTGGGCATCGACCGCGGTGGAGAAGGACGCCGCGGTGCCGGGAGTCAAGCCGAACATCACGTCGAAAGGCTCGCTGGCGTCGTCACCGATGGTAGTCGTCGGCGGCATGGACGAGGTGGCCAAGCTCGGCTGGCCGCAGTCCTCGGTGAGCTGGAAACGCCTGGTGGACCCGGATGTCCCGGTGGACATCGCCGACCCGTTGACCAACACCGAGGGCATCGCCACGCTGGGCTTGGCCGAGGGCATGGCCCCGGCGCAGAACGGCACGCCGCCGCCGGAGCTCATCGCCACGCTGCTTCGGTTGCGTGACTCGACCCAGCCGAACATCGACACGTGCTACCAGCTGATGACCAAGAACCCGGCCACGGCCCCGTTGTTCACGGCCACCGAGCAGTCGGTGATCGCGCACAACGCCGGCTCGGGCGTGACCGCGGTCGCCCTCTACCCGACCGAGGGCTCGGTGCTGTTCGACTACCCCGTGGTCCGCGTGGCCACGGCGGAGGAGTCGGCCGGAACGGGCGCCGCCGCGGACGCGTTCGACCGCCGCCTGCGAGCCGACACGACCGCGAAGTCCTTGAGCGGCGCGGGTTTCCGCGAACCGAGCGGCCGCGCCGCGTGGCCGGCGCGGCCGGGCGTGCGGATGGACACGCCGAACAAGCTGCCCGCGCCCACCTCGTCCCAGGTGACGACGGTCCTGCGGGCGTGGGACGTGATCCACCTGGACGGCCGCACCCTGGCGGTGATCGACACCTCCGGCTCGATGGCCGAACCCATGCCGGACGGCCAATCCCGCATCGAGGTCGCCCGGGACGGCGCGCTGGCCGGCATGTCGCTGATGCCGGACACGACTTCCGTCGGCCTGTGGACGTTTTCCGAGCACTGGAGCGAGCTGGTGCCGCTCGGCCCGCTCGGCGGCAAGACCTCGGGCTCCCCGCAGCGGCAGGCGCTGCAACAGGGCGCCCTGTCCCTGCCGAGCCGCGTCGGCGGCAGCACCGCCTTGTACGACACCGCATTGCAGGCCTACCGGGTGCTGCGCGACGGCTACGACGCCACCAGGGTCAACTCCGAGGTGCTGATCACCGACGGCCGCAACGAGACCACCGGCGGCACCGACCTGACCGGGCTGATCACCTCGCTGCGGGCCGAGGTCGACCCGACCCGCCCGATCCAGATCATCGGCATCGGGCTCGGCCCCGACGCCGACATGGACGTGCTCCAGCAGCTCGCCACGGCCACCGGCGGCAAGGCCTACCAGGCGCTGAGCGGGGCCGACTTCCGCAGCGTGCTGTTCGACGCGCTGAGCCGCCGGCCCTGTGCCACGGCGAACTGTTGACGATATCGGGCATCCGACGCAAAGGGGCCCGTCCGACCTACCCGATTGAACCGAAGCCCACTGGGGTCCGTGTGCTGAAGTGGCACCATTGCCACCACCGCAGGGAAGGACCTCGGCTTGTCGCTCCTCACGCGCCCTCGCCCGCAGCCCGACGAGGGTTCCGACGATCGCACCCCGCCGTCGCCCGTCCGCCGCGTCCTCGCCGTCACGGGCACCGTGCTGGCGTTCCTGCTGATCCTGTTCGCGCTGGTGGCGCCGAACGACCTGAGCAAGCTGACGCCGCTGGCCTTCGTGCGGATCCCGGTCGAGGGCCTGGTCGGCATCGTCGTGCTGTTGCTGCTGCCGACGAGAGTGCGCAAGCCGGTGGCGATCGTGGCCGGCGGCCTGCTGGGCGTGCTGACCATTCTCAAGCTGGCCGACATGGGCTTCTACGCCTCGCTCAACCGGCCCTTCGACCCGGTGTACGACTGGACGTTCCTCGGCCCCGGCCTGGAGTTCGTGCAGGGCGAGGTGGGCGACGCCCTCGGCTGGGCAGCCGCCGGCCTGGTGATCGTCGTCGCGATCGGACTGATCGTCTTCACCGCGCTGTCGGTGTCCCGCCTCGGCGGTTTTGTCGGCAACCACCGCACCGGCACGGTTCGCGGCGTCGCGCTGCTAGCGGTGATCTGGCTCGTGCTGGCCCCGACCGGCGCGCAGCTCACCCCCGGCCAGCCGGTGGCCGCCAGCAACGCCGCCGCGCTCGCCGTCAACGACCTGCGGCAGGTCGGCGCGGACATCAAGGATCAGCGGGAGTTCGCCGGCGAGGTGGCCGCCGACCCGTACGTCGGCCAGCCGCACGACAAGCTCCTCAGCGGCCTGCACGGCAAGAACGTGCTGCTGGTGTTCGTGGAGAGCTACGGCCGGTCCGCGGTGATGAACTCCAGCTTCGCGCCCGGCATCGACGCCGTGCTCGACGCCGGCACGCAGCAGCTCCAGCAGGCCGGGTTCGCGGCCAAGAGCGGCTTCCTGACCTCGCCGACGTTCGGCGGTGGCAGCTGGCTGGCCCACTCCACGCTGGAGTCCGGTGTGGACGTCAACACCCAGTACCGCTACTCCAGCCTGATCAACGGCGACCGGTTCACGCTGGCCCGCGCGTTCAACGACGCCGGCTGGCGCACCTTCGCCGACGACCCGGCCAACACCCGCGACTGGGTGCCGGAGACCCAGTTCTACGGCTACGACAGCGTCTACGACTCGCGCAACGTCGGCTACCGGGGCCCGGTGTTCTCCTACGCCACCGTGCCCGACCAGTACACGATGAACTTCGTCCGCCAGCACGAGATGACCAAGCCGGGCCCGGTGTTCGGCGAGATCGACCTGATCTCCAGCCACGTGCCGTGGGCGCCGCTGCCGCAGCTGATGGACTGGAACGGCATGGGCGACGGCGCCGTGTTCGGGCCGCAGGCCGCCAACGGCAAGCAGGTCAAGGACGTCTGGCCGGACGCGGCCAAGGTGCAGGAGGTCTACGGCGAGTCGATCCAGTACTCGCTGAACACGCTGATCTCGTACCTGAAGAACTTCGGCGACGAGAACACGGTGATGGTGTTCCTCGGCGACCACCAGCCGGGCACCCTGGTCAGCGGCACCGCCGCCGACCACGACGTGCCGATCAGCATCGTGGCCAAGGACCCGGCGGTGCTGGACCGGGTGGCCGGCTGGGGTTGGACCGACGGCCTCAAGCCGAGCCCACATGCCCCGCTGTGGCCGATGAGCGCCTTCCGGGACAAGTTCCTGGCCGCGTTCGGGGACCAGCCGACGCGTTAACGGCGCGCGGCGGCGGCGATGCTGCCGCCGCCGTCCACCCGGATCGTCTGCCCGGTGGTGTACGCGCCGTCCGCGGAGAGCAGGAAGGCGATCGCCGCCGTGACCTCGTCGGGCCGGCCGATGCGGCCGACCGGGATGCGGCTCAGGGAGCGCTGCTCCTGCGGCGAGCCGGCGGGCGTGTTGCGGCGGAACATCTCCGTTTCGGTCGGGCCGGGCGCGACCGCGTTGACCGTGATGCCGCTGCCGGCCAGTTCGCCGGCCCACACCCTGGTCAGCGCCTCCAGCGCGCCCTTGGCGGCGGCGTAGGCGCCGCGGTTGGGCATGCCGAGCGTGACGACGCTGCTCAGGTTGACGATGCGGCCCCAGCCCTTGGCCCGCATCGCCGGCAGCGCCGCCTGCGTCACCTGCACCGCGGTCCGCACGTTGCCGTCGAAGGCCCAGGCCAGGTCGTCCAGGTCGATCTCGCCGACCGCGTCGGGCTTGGCGAAGCCGACGTTGTTGACCACGGCGTCGACGTCGCCGATCTTGCCCAGGGTGTCGGCGGTCGCGGACCGGTCCAGCAGGTCGACCTCGTGGAACTCGCCGGGGAAGTCGGCCGGCGCGGTGCGGGCCAGGCCGACCGGCGTGTCGCCGGCGTCCGCGACGCGGCGGGCCAGCGCGAGGCCGATGCCCTTGCTGGCCCCGGTGATGAGAATTCGCATGGCATAACACTATGGTTCTGCTGACGGCCCGTGAAATAGCATGCCTGTCATGCCGGGATAACCGACCGGATATGGAGGCGACGATGACGCTGTCGCAGCTCAGGGCGCTGCTCGCGGTCGTGGAGCACGGCGGCTTCACCGCCGCGGCCGACCGCGTCGGCATGTCGCAGCCGGCGGTCAGCCGCTCGGTGTCGACGCTCGAGGCCGAGCTCGGCGTGCCGCTGCTGACCCGGTGCCGCGACGGCGTGCGGCTGACCGACGCCGGTGAACTCGTCGTCCGACACGCGCGGGAAGCGTTGCGGCACTTCGATCTCATCCACACCGAGGTGGCCGCGCTGGCCGGCGAGATCACCGGCACGTTGCGGTTGGCCAGTCTCCCGTCGGCCACCGGCACGCTCATCGCCTCGCAGCTGCGGACGTTCCGCCAGCGCCATCCCCGGGTCACCGTGCGGCTGCTGGAGGGCAGCGACCGCGAGGTACGGGACTGGCTGGATCAGGGCGTTGTCGATGCCGGCGTGGTCACCCTGCCCGCGCCGGGACTGCTCACCGCCGAGTTGGATGCCCACGACATGGTCGCCCTGGTGCCGTCCGATCACCGGTTGGCGGCGCAAGACGTTGTCACGTATGAGGATCTGGCCGCGCAGCCGTTCATCCGGTCCTCCGGCGGCTGCGCCCGGGTGTTCAACGAGGTTGCCCAGGAGGCCGGGGTGCGGCTGGACGTGGCGTTCGAGGCGCGGGAGCCCAGCGCCGTGGTGGAGATGGTCGGCGCCGGGCTCGGTGTCAGCATCCTGCCCACCGTCGGCCTGCCCGATCGCCTGTGCGACGTCGTGCTCAAGCCCCTCCGGCCGCGTACCGTGCGGCGGCTGGCCGTCGCCATCAGCGCCAGCGCCGCGCCCGCCGCGAAGGCCCTGTTGGAGCAGATCGCCGGCGGCTGAATCCCGGTACCGTGATCGACATGCGCGCTTTCCGGATCACCGCGTGGGGTCAGCCGCCGCAGGTCGTGGACGTGCCCGTGCCGACTCCCGGGCCCGGTCAGGTGTTGATCCGCGTCGCCGGCTGCGGCCTCTGCCACTCCGACGTCACCTTGCCGCACATCCCCGAGGCCGTCGGCTCCCGGCTCGGTTGGCGCGTCCCCTTCACCCTCGGCCACGAGGTCGCCGGCTGGGTCGCTTCCCCAGGCGTCCCCGGCTTCGCCGAGGGCGACGCCGTAGCCCTCGTGTCACCCACCTCGTGCGGCCAGTGCTGGCACTGCCTGCGGGGCCTGGATTCCTCGTGCCCCAACGGTCTCGCCGGCCGCGGCTACGGCCGTGACGGCGGCTTGGCCGAGTACGTGCTCGTCGACAGCCCCCGATTTCTCATCCCTTTGGGCACTCTCGATCCCGTCACCGCCGGCCCCCTAACCGACGCCGGCGCCACCTCGTACCACGCCGTCCGCCGTGTCTTACCCCGCATCTACCCCGGCGGTACCGTCGCCGTAATAGGTGTGGGCGGTCTTGGGTCTTACGCCGTCCAGTTCCTCCGCCACCTCACCGCGGCCCACGTCGTCGCCGTCGACACCAGCCCCACCCGGCTCGCCGCCGCCCCTGCCCTCGGTGCCTCCGCCGCCGTCCCTTCCCTCTCCGGCCTCACCGGCCTGGACGCCGTCCTGGACTTCGTCGGCACCGACGACACCATCGCCGCCGGCCTGGCGGCCCTCCGCCCCGGCGGCGCCTACGGCCTCATCGGCG
>DASWRQ010000176.1:0-6636 GCA_036403095.1 Kutzneria sp.
CCGCCGCATCGTACGACCTTTACTCCGAGTAGCCCAGCTGCACGTCGTGAACCGCCTCTTGGCCAGCGGAAACACGGAGTGCGGCGGCCACCGGCGGGTAGCCGCTGGCGATCACGGTGTAGTCGCCCTCGGCCAGATCACCGAAGTTGTACTGCCCGTCCGCACCGGTGGTGGTGGCCGCGACGACCTGCCCGTCCGGCGCGACCAGAGTCACGCGGGCGTCGGCCAGCGGCTCGCCGGCGCCGTTGCGGGCGATGCCGCCGAGCGTGGCGCCGCCGGCCAGTTCGACGTCGGCCCGGGTGGTGCCGGTGTCGCCGATGCTCACCGGCATCGCGGTGGGGCGGAACGACTCGGCGCTGACGACGAGGGTGTAGTCGCCGCCGACGAGCTCGGTGAACTGGTACGACCCGCCGCCGTCGGTGGACCGCGAGCCGACGACCTCGCCGCGCACGTCGGCCAGCGTCACGGTGGCCTCGACCACCGGGGCGCCGCCGAGCGCGGAGACGATGCCGACCAGGCCGGCGGTGCCGGTGAGCACCACGTCGTAGGTCACCGGGGCGCCGTTGACCACGACGGTCGACGCCTCCGGCTGGTGCGAGCCGGCCGAGGCGATCAGCACGTACGTGCCGTTGGCCGGCGCGGCCAGGTCGTAGCCGCCGTCGGCGCCGCTGACCGTCCGCCCGACCTGCTTGCCGTTCAGGTCGATCACGGTCAGCGCGGCGCTGTGCACCGGGCTGCCGTCGGGCCGCCGCACGAAGCCGCTGACCGGAGTGCCGGTCAGGATTCCTGACAGGTGGGCGTGCCCGTTCCCGTTTCCGTTGCTGTTGCCGTTCAGGGCGTGCCGGCCGTTGGTGTCGAACGGCTGGGTGGCGGTGGCGACCGCCGCCGGCACCGGCTCCTCCTCGGTGGCCAGCACGATGCCGCCCTCCTCGGCCGCCTGCGCCTGGATGCCGGACTGCATGCGCAGCGGCACCTCCTTGGTGACCAGCGTCAGCAGGAAGGCCAGGGCGGCGACGATGGCCGCGCCGATGAACACGATGTGCATCGCGTTGGTGAAGCCCTCCTGGAACGGCTGGGCCAGGATCGCCGGGTTGAGCTTCTGGATGAACGAGGAGTCCTGCAGCGCCCCGCCCGCGTCGTTGCCGCCCTTGAGCGCGGCGAACAGCATGGCGTTGTTGGGGTCCTGCACCACCGACGGCGTGTGGATGGCGGTCTGGAACGCCTGCGTCGGCACGATCGACTGGAACGCGCTGGCGATCTTGTCGCCGACCGTGCTGAACAGCAGCGACAGGAACACGGCGGTGCCGACGGTGCCGCCCATGGACCGGAAGAAGGTCGCCGACGAGGTGGCCACGCCCATGTCCCGCGGCGGCACCGCGTTCTGGGTGGCCAGCGTCAGCGTCTGCATGCACAGGCCGAGGCCGATGCCGAAGATCGCCATGTAGATGTCGACCTCGAGCAGGCTGGTGTCCCACTGCAGCTGGGTGGCGAACAGGACGGCGCCGCCGCCGAGCAGCACGGTGCCGATGACCGGGAACAGCTTGTAGCGGCCGGTGCGGGAGGTGATGATGCCGGAGCCGAGCGAGGCGACCATCATCGACAGCACGAACGGCAGCATCAGCAGGCCGGACTGGGTCGGGGTGTTGCCCTTCACGATCTGCAGGTACTGCGGGATCATCGCGATGCCGCCGAACATGGCCACGCCGACCAGCAGGCCCGTGACCGAGGTCAGGCTGAACACCGAGCTGCGGAACAGCCGCAGCGGGATGAGCGCGTCGTCCTTGGCGTAGTGCTCGGCGACCACGAAGGCGATCAGGCCGACCGCGCCGACGATGTAGCAGATCCAGGCGTCCTGCGAGGTCCAGCCCCATTCGCGGCCCTGCTCGGCCACGATCAGCAGCGGCACCAGGCCGATGGTGATGAAGGCGGAGCCCAGCCAGTCGATGCGCCGCTTCACGTTGGAGGCCCGGCGCGGCAGGTTGAGCACGAGGGCGACGACCGCGAAGGCGGCGATGCCGATCGGCACGTTCACCAGGAAGACCCAGCGCCAGCCGTCGATGCCCAGGATGGTGGACTGGCCGGCCAGTGCGCCGCCGATGACCGGGCCGAGCACGCTGGAGGTGCCGAACACGGCCAGGAACATGCCCTGGTAGCGGGCCCGCTCCCGGGGCGGCACGATGTCGCCGATGATGGCCAGGGCCAGCGACATCAGACCGCCGGCGCCCAGGCCCTGGAAGGCGCGGAACGCGGCCAGCTCGTACATCGAGGTGGCGAAGGTGCAGGCCAGCGAGCCGACCACGAAGATGATGATCGCGGCCAGGTAGAACGGCTTGCGGCCGTACATGTCGGACAGCTTGCCGTACAGCGGCGTGGCGATGGTCGAGGTGATCAGGTAGGCGGTGGTGGCCCACGCCTGCTGGTCGAGGCCGTGCAGCTGGTCGGCGATGGTCCTGATCGCGGTGGAGACGATGGTCTGGTCCAGCGCGGCCAGGAACATGCCCAGCATCAGGCCGGACAGGATGGTGAGGATCTGTCGGTGGGTGAAGGTGCCGGGGACGTGCTCTGCCTTGGAGGTAGGCGCCGCCACCGGAGCGGCCGTGCTCGTCATCGTGTTGCCTTTCGCTGCTCGGCGATCGCGGTGGCCATCTGCGGTCGGTAGTTCTCGATGTCGGTGTTGAGCGCGTCGAACAGCTCCACGAGCTGTTGACGCCGGTCCAGCGGCCAGGTGGCGAGCATCTGGTCGAGGTGGACGTTGCGTTTGGCCCGCATGTGGTCGAAGAGCTGGCGGCCCTCGTCGGTGGCGGCCAGTAGGCACGCCCGCCCGTCCTGCGGGTCAGCCCGCCGTTCGAGCAGGCCGGCGCGGACGAGTTGGGCGACCTGTCGGCTGACCGTCGACGGGTCGGAGTGGACCGCGTCGGCCAGCGCGCTGGCTCGCTTGGGGCCGTTCATCACCAGGTGGGCCATCAGCATGTAGCCGGCCTTCTCGACGCCGTGCGGTTTGTCGGTGAACTGGTGGCTGGCCCGGTCCAGCAGCCGAAGGAAGCGGATCAACTGGATGCCCAGCTGGTCGGCGTTGTCCAGCCGCTCCTGGGTCGTCTCCATGTCCGACCTCCTTCGAAGATCGATGGTTGCTCCAACCAAGCAGTTGGATAGTACAAGCATCTGCCCCGACAGAGTAGTGGGCAAGTCCAATGGTTGTGAAACGCAACACTCGACCGGGTGACTACGGTGAGGTGCATGAACGCTGTCGTTCAGGCCCTCCAGGATGCGCTTTCGACCGACTCCGTGCGAGTCGACCCGGACGTCACCGCCTCCTACAGCCGGGACATGATGCCGCTGGCCCCGGTCGGGCAGCCGCTGGCCGTGGTGTTCCCGGAGAACGCGGAACAGGTGCAGGCGGTGGTCCGCATCTGCGGCGGGGCCGGCGTGCCGATCGTGCCCCGTGGCGCCGGCAGTGGGCTGTCCGGCGCGGCCAACGCCATCGACGGCTGCGTGATGCTGGTGACCACCCGGATGAACGCCATCCTGGAGATCGACCAGGACAACCGGCTGGCCGTGGTCGAGCCGGGCGTGGTCAACCTGGACCTGCGCGACGCCGTGGAGAAGCACGGACTGTTCTACCCGCCCGACCCGTCCAGCTACGACTGGTGCTCCATCGGCGGCAACCTGTCCACCAACGCCGGCGGGCTGTGCTGCGTGAAGTACGGCGTGACCACGGACTCCGTGCTGGGACTGGAGGTCGTGCTCGCCGACGGCTCGTTGCTGAAGACGGGTAGGCGCACGGTCAAGGGGGTTGCCGGCTACGACCTGACCAAACTGTTCATCGGCAGCGAGGGCACGCTCGGCGTGATCACCAAGGCGACGCTGGCGCTGCGCCCGCTGCCGCAGGCCCCGGCCACGCTGGTGGCGGCGTTCAGCACGACCGCGGCGGCCGGTGTCGCCGTGACGAGCATCGTGCGCAGCGGGACCGTGCCGTCGCTGATGGAGATCATGGACGCCGTCTCGATCAAGGCGGTCGAGCAGCACCTGAAGACCGAGGTCGGCCCGCCCGGCTGCGAGGCCCTGCTGCTGTGCCAGTCCGACTCCGGCGGCGAGGTGGCCCGGCTGGAGCTGGAGAAGGTCGAGCTGGCCTGTCAGGCCGCCGGCGCGGACATGACCTATGTGACGACGGATCTGGCCGAGGGCAAGATGCTGCTCACCGCGCGCCGGGCCGTGCTGACCGCGCTGGAGGTCTACGGCGCGTGGCTCACCGACGACGTGTGCGTGCCGCGGACCGCCATCGCCGATCTGATCGCCGGCTGTCAGGTCATCAGCGAACGACACGGCGTCAAGATCGCCGTGGTCGGCCACGCCGGCGACGGCAACATGCACCCGACGCTGGTCTACGACCCGGCCGACGCCGACGAGTTCGCCCGGGCGCGGATCGCGTTCGACGAGATCCTGGAGCTGGGACTCGGGCTCGGCGGCACGGTGACCGGCGAGCACGGCATCGGCAAGATCAAGCGGGAGTGGCTGGCCCGCGAGATCGGGCCGGTCGGGCTGGCCGTGCACCGCTCCATCAAGCAGGCACTGGACCCGCGCAACCTGTTCAACCCGGGCTCCATGTTCGCTATGGAGTAGGCCGAAAACCGACCTGCCGCAGGACTTTCAGCACGTGCTCGCCGACGTCGTCGTGCCGGGGCGGCACCAGCATCCGGTAGAACACCGAGCCGATGATGATGTCCACGATCACCTCGGGATCGGCGTCGGCCGGCAGCATGCCCTCCCGGATGGCCCGCCGCACCAGGCGCACCCCGCCCTCCCGGCGGTTGGCCCCGGACGCCGCCCAGAAGGCGTCGAACAGCTCCGGGTGACTGAAGGTGGAACCCAGCAGCTGGGCCATCAGCGGGGCCAGCTTGCGGTCGGCGATGGAGTCGGCCATCGAGCCGAGCATCCGCGCCATCACCTCCGGGTACGGCAGCGTGTCGTACTCCTCGTCCGTCAGGTCGGGCGCGTTGCGGCCGTAGGCGATGGCCTGGGCCAGCAGTTCCTCCTTGGACGACCAGCGCCGGTACACGGTCAGCCGGGCCACGCCCGCCCGCTTGGCGATCTGCTCGATGCTGGTGCCGTCCACGCCGCGTTCCGCGAACAGTTCCAGCGCCGCGCGCAGGATCGCCTCGTCCGCCTCCGGGTCACGGGGGCGGCCGGCGGACTTCAGCGCGTCAGTGTTTCTTCCAGCCACCGGGTCAGCCTGGCCGGTGCCGGCCGTCCCTGCCAAGCCAGGTGGCCGTCGGGGCGGACCAGCTTCACCGTGGGACCGGTCTCCACCAGCAGGTCCTCACCGAGGAACTGCCGTGCCGCGGCCACATGCGGATCTCGGCGGGTCGGCACGACGAGGACCCAGCGGCCGTTGGTCCAGCGGGTCGCGATCTCCGGGTCGCGGTCCCCGTACGGGCCGAGCGGGCCACGGCGGTAGCTGACGGCCAGCTGGCTGGTCTGCTCGAACAACTTCCGTTGCGCCAGCGGGAGGTTCATCAGCGGCAGGAGCACGGTGTCGCGCAGGATCCGTCGCCAGGCGCCCAGGCCCAGCACGAACGAAGTCAGTGCGGTGGTGCCGCTCAGCACCTCCTCGGCGATCGGCCGCCGCTCCTGCTCGTAGGTGTCGAGCAGGCGTCGCGGCGCGCGGCCGTTGACCACCATGGCCAGCTTCCAGGCCAGGTTCTCGGCGTCGCCGATGCCGGTGTTCATGCCCTGGCCGCTGAACGGGCTGTGCACGTGCGCGGCGTCGCCGGCCAGGAAAACCCGGCCTTGGCGGTAGGTTCCGGCCAGCCGGCGATGGATCGTGAACGAAGACGTCCAGTCGCAGGACGTGATCTCGGCGGTGAGCCCGGTTCGCGCCGGCAGCATCTTCACCAGCTCGGCCAGCACGTCCACCGGTTCGGTGCCGGGGAAATCGCCCTGGAGCCGCCAGAGATCCTTGCCCGGCAACGGAAACGCCGCGAACATGCCGGACTGGCCGAGCCAGGTGGTCACGCCGCCGCGGTCCAGCGGCCAGTCCATGTGCACGTCGGCCAGCAGGAAGCGCTCGGTCAGCGGCACGCCCGGGAAGGCGATGCCGGCCAGCTTGCGGACCGCGCTGTGTGCGCCGTCGCAACCCAGCAGCCAGTCGCCGCGGATCGGCTCCGCGGCCCGCACGGTCACGCCGTCCTCGTCCTGCTCGATGGCCGTGACCCGCGTGCCCCATTCCACCTTGCCGCCCAGCTCGGACAGCCGGTCCCGCAACGACTTCTCGATCTCCGACTGGCCGATCAGCACCCCCAGCCCCTTCATGTGCTCCAACCGCAGCGTCATCAGCGGCCGACCGCCGGCCATCGCCTTGACGAAGCCGATGTCCATGCCCCGTCCAGGCAGGTCGCCCAGCGCGTCGACCCGGTTGAGCACCTCGCCGCCGCGCGGCTGCACGCCCACCGCCCGCGACGTCGTCGCCGGGCCATCGGCCGCGTCCAGCACGCGTACCGACACTCCCCGCTGCATCAGCGCGCAGGCCGCCGTCAGTCCGGTCGGCCCAGCGCCGGCGATCAGCACCGTCATGACCCCTCCCCGAGATTAGTAAACAGAACAGCACTGTTTACTAATTGGAGCAGAAGAAACCGCCCC
>DASWRQ010000177.1:0-20768 GCA_036403095.1 Kutzneria sp.
GCCAGGCTGGGATTGGGGCGGACGCGCGGATCCCCGTAGTAATGGTCGTACGCGCTGTCGCCGCGGCCGAAGTCGAGGTCCTTCCCGGTCCTGGCGTAGCCGTTGAACGTGGACACCGTGTCCTGCAAGGCTTGTTCCGGCGTGCCGATGGCCGAAGCCAGCTCCGCCAACGTCTGCGCCTTGTGCACAGCCCCGCATTTGTGCCAGCGCCCGGGCAGGGGCCGCCGGGGCGGGATGCCGGCGAAGATGTAGCGATCACGGTAGCGCTGGTCGGCGATCAGCCAGGCCGGCACGCTTCCCGTGTCCCGCATGGCATGCACGGCGTCGACGTACGGCGCGGCCTCGTTGACGAAACGGCGGCCGTCGCCGTTGACCAGGATGCAGCCGGGCAGGGTCCGCTCCGACAGGCAGAAGTACGGGCCGCCGCTGAGTGGGATGGACGGCCCCCACCACGCGTCGTCCATCATGGCCACGTCCGCGCCGAGCTCCTGCCCGGCCAGGATGCCGTCGCCCTCATTGGTCGGCGCGCCGACCGTCCACTCGGTGCCGATGTCCTGCCACTTCGACCGCATCGCCTCGTTGTGCTCGAAGCCGCCGGAGGCGATCAGCACGCCGTAGCGGGCCCGGTATTCGCCGTTCGGGGTGGTGACGCCGACGACCCGGTCCCCCTCGGTGATCAGGGAGACCAGTGGCGTGCCGAGGTGGACCTCTACGCCGGCCCGGCTCAGACCCACCCGCAGCCCGGCCGCAAGCGCTTGCCCCATCGTCAACAGCCGCTGTCCGCGCACCCGGCCGATGATCCCGCGTACGCCGACCCTGGCCGCCCTTATCGGCCCTCGGACGTTGCGGGCGATCAACGTGAGCCACTTGTAGTCGGCGGCGGTGATCGGCAGCGGACTCGGCAGGTACGGCTTGGCCAGCAGCCGGCGGTCGTCGCCGAGCAGGTTGGCGTCGAACGGGCGCGGCTCCACGGACCGGCCGCGCGGCCGGCCGCCCGGCTGCTCAGGATAGTAGTCGCTGTAGCCGGCGACCCAGCGCAGCCGCAGCGGGCTGTTGGCCAGCACGAACGACAGCATCGCCGGGCCGTGGTCGAGGTAGGCGCGCTGCCGCTCGGCCGACACGTCCGCGCCGACGATCGAGGCCAGGTAGGCGCGGGCGTCCTCGGCGCTGTCGGGCACGCCGGCCCGGGCCAGCACCTCGTTGTTGGGGATCCAGATGCCGCCGCCGGAGCGGGCGGTCGAGCCGCCGAACGTGTCGGCCTTCTCCAGCACGACCGCGCTCAGGCCGCGGCGTGCGGCGGTCAGCGCGGCCGTCATGCCGGCGGCCCCGCTGCCGACGACAACGGTGTCGAACTCGGGCATGTAGAACAGGTTATAGACAACACTCCCCAGAACGCTATGGTTGGAAGGGGTAGAAACTGAAACACGTTCCACTCGGGAGGTCGGGTGCTCGCCGGGGTCGTGGTGATCGGGTTCGGGGCGGCCGGCGCCTGCGCCGCAATTGAGGCCGCCGAGGCCGGGGCGGACGTGCTGGTGCTCGACCGGTTCGACGGCGGCGGGGCCACCGCGCTGTCCGGCGGCGTGGTCTACGCCGGCGGCGGCACCGCCCAGCAGGCCGAGGCCGGCATCGCCGACACCGCGGACGCCATGTACGACTACCTCGCGCATGAGGTCGGCGACGCCGTCAGCGCGCAGACCCTGCGCGCCTTCTGCGACGGCAGCCCGGCCATGCTGGCCTGGCTGGAGGAGCGCGGCGTGCCGTTCGCGTCCAGTGTCTGCCCGTACAAGACGTCCTACCCGACCGACCGGCACTACCTCTACTACTCCGGCAGCGAGACGCTGTACGCCAACCCGGCCCCGCGCGGGCACCGCGCCGCCGGCCGCGGCACGTCGGGAAAGCTGCTGTTCCAACGGCTGGAGCAGGCCGCGATCGACCGGGGCGTGCGGATCCTGCGGCGCACCACGGCGCAGCGGCTGAGCACCGACCCGAACGGACGCGTGACCGGGGTCGTGTGCCGGCAGTTGACCGGTTGGCCCGCTCGGCTGCACCGGTTCCTCAGTCGTGTCGCGGCCAAGCCCGGCCTGTATGTCCCACAGTTGCGGCGACGTCTGCATCGGTCCATCCGGCGCATCGAGAGCCGGCACGGGGTCGAGATCACCATCGACGCCCGGGACGGCGTGATCCTGTGCGCCGGCGGCTTCGTCGCGAATCCCGTGATGATGAAGGAACACGCGCCGGCCTACCGGCGTGGACTCCCGCTCGGCACCCTGGGCGACGACGGCAGCGGCATCCGCCTCGGCGCCGATCTCGGTGCTGCCACGGCGAAACTCGACCACGTGTCGGCGTGGCGGTTCGTGACGCCGCCGAGCGCGTTGATGAAGGGCAAACTGATCAACTCGGCCGGCGACGAGATCTGCGACCTCAACCGGTACGGGGCCGCCGTCGGGCACGCCATGATCACCGAGCACGGCGGCAAGGGCTGGCTGCTGGTCGACGGGCCGACGCTGGACGAGGCCAGGCACCAGATCCCTTGGCAGACCACGTGGTTTCAGCGGTTGCAGACCCGCTACCTGTTCGGTCGGGCCCGAACGACCGCGGACACGGTGGACGAGCTGTCCCGGCAGACCGGCGTCACCATCAAGGATTTCGACGGCCGGCCGCCGTTCTCCCTCATCGACGTCTCGATCAAGCGCAGCGTCGGTTATCCCTGTCCGATGCTGACCTTGGGCGGCCTGGTCGTCGACGAGCGCACCGGCGAGGTGCTTTCCTCGGCCGGCACGGCCATCGCCGGGCTCTACGCCGCCGGCCGCAACGCCGTCGGCATCTGCTCCAACTCGTACGTGAGCGGCCTGTCCCTGGCCGACTGCGTGTATTCGGGCCGACGGGCCGGCCGGCACGTCGCCGCGGTGAGGAGGTCCGGTGCTCAGCGCTGACCAGCGTGCCGACGTGGCCGCCCGGCTTTGCGCCGCCGAGCGGGACCGGGTGCCGATCCCGCCGCTGACCGCGCTGTGGCCGGAGATCGACGTCGTCGACGCGTACGAGATTCAGCTGCTCAACATCCGCCGGCGCGCCCGTGCCGTGCTGGGGCACAAGGTCGGGCTGTCGTCGCTGGTCATGCAGCAGATGATGGGCGTCGACGAGCCCGACTACGGGCACCTGCTCGACGACATGGCGTTGGACGAGCGACAAATCGTGCCGTTGAAGTACTGTCAGCCGCGGGTGGAGGTCGAGGTCGGTTTTGTGTTGGGCGCGGATCTTCCTGGCGCCGGGTGCACCGAGGACGACGTGCTGCGGGCGACTTCCGCGCTGGCCCCGGCGATCGAGCTGATCGACAGCCGCATCGCCGACTGGAAGATCGGGCTCGCCGACACCATCGCCGACAACGCCTCCTCGGCCGGCTTCGTGCTCGGGGCCGCGCGGGTCCCGCCAGGGGCACTGGACATCCGCAAGATCGAGGCCACGTTGCGGCGTAACGGGGAAGTCGTCGCCGAGGGGCGATCCGACGCTGTGCTGGGCAATCCCGTCACCGCCGTGGCCTGGCTCGCGCGCAAGGTCGCCGACTTCGGCGTCCGGCTGCGCGCCGGCAACATCGTGCTGCCGGGCTCGTGCACCAAGGCTATCGACGTCCGGGCCGGCGATCGCTTCCAGGCCGATTTCACCGGTCTGGGCCGGGTTTCCTTGAACTTCGCATCGACTATCTCCGGGGATGGAGTGGCATGACCGCGACCGCCGCGATCGTCGGCTCCGGCAACATCGGCACCGACCTCATGTACAAGCTGCTCCGCTCCGACCTGGTCGATCCACTGTGGATGGTCGGCATCGACCACTCGAGCGAAGGCCTTGCGCAGGCGCGTAAGCAGGGGTTGCAGACCTCGGTCGAGGGCGTGGACTGGTTGTTGGCCCAGGACTCGTTGCCGGACCTGGTGTTCGAGGCGACATCGGCGTCCGTGCACCGGGCCAACGCCCCGCGTTACGAGGAAGCCGGCATCAAGGCCATCGACCTGACGCCGGCGGCGATCGGGCCGTACGTGGTGCCGCCGGTCAACCTCGGCGAGCATCTGACCGCGCCGAACGTGAACCTGATCACCTGCGGCGGGCAGGCGACCATCCCCATCGTCAAGGCCGTGTCCCGCGCGGTTCCGGTCAGCTACGCCGAAATCGTCGCCACCGTGTCGTCGCGGTCGGCCGGTCCGGGCACCCGGGCCAACATCGACGAGTTCACCCGCACCACCAGCCACGGCATCGAGGTGATCGGCGGCGCCGCACGGGGCAAGGCGATCATCGTGCTGAACCCGGCCGAGCCGCCGATGGTCATGCGGGACACCATCTTCTGCGCCATTCCCGAGGACGCCGACACCGAGCTGGTGGCAGTGTCCATTCGGGACATGGTCGCCGAGGTCGCCGGCTACGTGCCCGGCTACCGGCTGCTCGACGAGCCCCAGTTCGACCCGCCGTCCGCCGCCACCGGCGGCATGGCCCGGGTGTGCGTCTTCATCGAGGTCGAGGGGGCCGGCGACTTCCTCCCTTCGTACTCGGGGAATCTGGACATCATGACCGCCGCCGCGACGCGTGTCGGCGAACAGCTGGCGAAGGGCTGAGCGCGATGGACGTCCGGATCACCGACACCTCGCTGCGCGACGGCTCGCACGCCAAGCGGCACCAGTTCACCGTGGACGATGTGCGCAACATCGTTGGGGCCCTTGACGATGCCGGCGTTCCCGTGATCGAGGTCACCCATGGCGACGGGCTCGGCGGTTCGTCGTTCATCTACGGCTTCAGCCACACGCCCGAGCAGGAGCTCATCAAGACCGCCGTCGCCACCGCTACCCGTGCGAAGATCGCCTTCCTCATGCTGCCCGGCGTCGGCGTCAAGGACGACATTCTGGTGTCCGCCGACAACGGCGCCCAGATCTGCCGGATCGCCACCCACTGCACCGAGGCCGACATCTCCGTGCAGCACTTCGGTCTGGCGCGGGAGCGCGGCTTGGAGACCGTCGGTTTCCTGATGATGGCCCATTCCCAGCCGCCCGAGGTGTTGGCCCGGCAGGCCAGGATCATGGCCGACGCCGGCTGTCAGTGCGTCTACGTCGTCGACTCCGCCGGGGCCCTGATCATGGACCAGGTCGGCGACCGGGTGGCGGCGTTGGTCGCCGAACTCGGCTCCGACGCCCAGGTCGGCTTCCACGGCCACGAGAACCTCGGCCTCGGCGTCGCCAACTCCGTCATCGCCTGTCGCGCCGGCGCCCGCCAGATCGACGGCAGCGCCCGCCGCTTCGGCGCCGGCGCCGGCAACACCCCCGTCGAGGCCTTCGTCGGCGTCTGCGACAAACTCGGCATCTCCACCGGCATCGACTTCTTCAAGATCCTCGACGCCGCCGAGGACGTCGTCGCCCCCGTCATGGACCAGGAGTGCCGGCTCGACCGCATGGCCCTGCTCATGGGCTACGCCGGCGTCTACTCCAGCTTCCTGCGCCACGCCTACCGCGCCGCCGAGCGCTATGACGTCTCCGGTCCCGAGATCCTCGTCCGCGCCGGTCAGCGGCGCCTGGTCGGCGGGCAGGAGGACCAGCTCATCGACATCGCCCTGGAGCTGCGCGGACGGTAGAACTGGTTCATGACCGTCGTCACCTTGCTCCACCCGGGCGCGATGGGCGCCGCTGTCGGCCGGCAGGCCGTGTCCGCCGGGGCCACCGTGCTCTGGGTCGGGGCCGGCCGCTCCGACGCCACCCGTCGCCGTGCTGCCGAGGCCGGGCTGGTCGAACGACCCGACGTCGACTCCGCCCTGGCGGAGTCCGACGTTGTGCTCTCCATCTGCCCGCCCGCCTTCGCCGAGGACGTCGCCGCCTCGGCTGCCGGCTTCACCGGCGTGTACGTCGAGGCCAACGCCATCGCCCCCGAGCGGTCGCAGCGGATCGCCGGGCTGCTGCCGTCCGCCCGCGTCGTCGACGGCGGCATCATCGGCGGGCCGCCACATCGTCCGGGGTCGACGCGTTTGTATCTCTCCGGCGAGGCCGCGGGTATCCCCTCGTTGTTCGCCGGCACCGCCCTGGACGTCGTCGTGCTGCCCGGCGCGGTCGGCGTCGCCTCCGCGTTGAAGATCGCCTACGCCTCGTACCAGAAGACCACCTGGGCCTTGGCCGCCGTCTCCCATGCTCTCGCCGCCGCCCACGGCGTCGATGAGTACCTGTTGGCCGAGGCCGAGCGTCTCCAGGCTCGCCCCCTGCTCCAGATCGACTCCTACCCCGACATGGCCGCCCGCGGCTGGCGCTGGGCCCCCGAGATGCTCGAGGCCGCCGAGGCCCTCCGCGCCGCCGGCCTGCCGGACGGCCTGGCCCGAGGCTCCGCCGAGACCATGCGCCGCTGGGACCTGGCCAAGGACCGCCCCGACCTGCCGGTCGAGGACGTGCTGGGCCTGCTCGCTCCCTGACCGTCGACAGACCGCTGATTTCGTCAGCGAATGACGAAATCCGGTGTCTGTCGACGCGTCGCTGTTCGAGGATCCGAAGGCGACCCCGACCGCGCTGCTCGACTTCCTGCAGACGCGAATCCAGCAGCGGATACGGTGTCGACGTGCGACTTCTGGCCACTGGGCGGGATGCTGACGTGTTCGATCTGGGGGACGGCCGGGTGCTGCGGCGTTTCCGCCATGACGGCGACGTCACGGCCGAGGCGGCGCTGATGGTCCGGCTCAGGGAAAGCGGTTTCCCGGTGCCCGAGGTGTACGAGGCGGCCGGCGCCGACCTGGTCATGGAGCGGGTGCCGGGTCCGACTCTGGTGGCGGCGATACGCAACGGGGACAAGGAGATCGGCGAGGCCGTGGCGATCATGCTGGACCTGCACGAGAGGTTGCGCGCGCACCGGGTCCTGCACCTGGATCTGCACCCGGACAACGTGCTGCTGGGGCCGGACGGCCCGGTGCTGATCGACTGGACGAACAGCGCCGAAGGGCCGCCGGAGCTGGACGCGGCGGTGTCGGCGCTGATCCTGGCGCAAGAGGCGGTCAGCGGGTCGGAGCTGGCCGGGCTTGCGGACGAGCTGCTGGCCGTGTTCGCCACACGCATCGACGCGATCACGGAACTGGACCGGGCAGTTCAGTTCCGCCGGGTCAATCCGACGATGTCGGCCCGGGAGTTGGCGGACCTGGACCGGGCCGCCGACCTGGTTCGCCGGGCTACGGCAGCGCGGTGACGACCATGCGTCGCAAGGCGTCGGGGGAGTCGGGGTCGGCCTGGCGGTCGGCGAACAGCAGGTGGGCGCCGCCGATGAGGGTGAGCCCGAGGGCGTCGATGTCGACATCGGCGGGGAGGCGGCCGAGGTCGCGTTCGGCCAGTAGATAGGCGCGGACCAGGGCGGCGGCCTCGGCGACGAGGGGGATGCCGGGACCGCGGGCGGCGCGCAGACGTCGGCGGAGGTCGTCGCGGAAGGTGATCAGGGCGACGATGGCGACGGCAACCGACGAGAAGACGTCGGTCAGGAACTCGGTGAGGTTGTCGGCGACGGTGCCCGTGCCGGCGACCAGGGGCAGGTCGGCCAGGCGGGCGATGCGGTCGAGCACGAGCTCGGTGAGGAAGGCGTCGAAGTCCTCGAAGTGCCGGTGCAGCACCCCCTTGGCCACACCGGCCTCGGTCGTCACGGCCCGGCTGGTCAGCGCATGCGGACCGGCGCGCAGCAGGACCCGCTCGGCGGCGTCGAATAGCTGCGCGCGGGCGTCCTGGAGGTGAACCCCGGTGGGCACGCGGCGAACTCTATCCAAGTGGGCGAGCGCCCACTAGAATGGGCGCATGCCCACTCCGGAGTCGCAGCGCGCCGTGGCGGAGTCCTTCGGCACCGATGCCGCGAAGTACGACCGACACCGTCCCCGCTATCCCGATGCCCTCATCACGCGAATCGTGGCCGGCAGTCCGGGGACCGCCCTGCTCGACGTCGGCTGCGGCACCGGCATCGCCGCCCGGCAGTTCCAGGCCGCCGGCTGCACCGTGCTCGGCGTCGAGCCGGACGTCCGGATGGCCGACTTCGCCCGCTCGACCGGCGTCGAGACCGAGGTGTCGACGTTCGAGACCTGGGACGACCGGGGCCGCCGGTTCGACGCCGTCGTCGCCGGCACCGCCTGGCACTGGGTCGACCCGGTCGCCGGCGCGGCCAAGGCGTTCGAGGTGCTGCGACCCGGCGGCCGGCTGGCCACCTTCTGGCACGTCTTCGATCTGCCGCAACCCATCGGCGCCGCGTTCGCCGAGATCTACCGGCGGGTCGTGCCCGAGGCCCCGTTCGACTTCGACACCACCAGGTCCATGATCGACCTGTACCAGGGCCAGTTCGACCGCGCCGCCGACGGCATGCGTGGCGCCGGCTTCACCGAGCCCGAGCAGTGGCGCTACGAGTGGGAGCGGCACTACACCCGTGACGAGTGGCTGGAGCTGCTGTCCACGCACGGCGGCATGACGCCGTTGACCGCCGACCAGCGCGCGGAGATCCTCGCCGCCATCGCCCCCGTCCTCGGTGACGGCTTCGTGCTGCCCTACCTGACAGCTGCCGTCACCGCCACGACTCACTGACGCCGCTTGCCGGTTAGAATGCTCGGGTGCGGGTCGGTGTGTTCCTGCCGACCGTGGGTCGGGGTGGCAGTCCGGGCGATGTCGTCGCGTATGCGCGGCACGCCGAGGCACACGGCTTGGATGCCGTGTGGGCCGGCGACCAGATCGTGGTCGGCTCCGGCACCCCCATGTTGGACGCCATGATCGTGCTCACCACCGCCGCCGCCGTCACCGAGCGCCTGCGCGTCGGCTTCGGCGTGCTGATCCTGCCGCTTCGCCCGGTCGCCGCCGTGGCCAAGCAGATCACCGCCCTGCAACAGCTCTCCGGCAACCGGGTCCTGCTGGGTGTCGGCTCCGGCGGCGCTCCGCACGGCGTCTCGTCGTGGCAGGCCGTCGGTGTTCCCCAGGCCGATCGCGGCCGTCTCACCGATGCCGCCCTCGCCGTGTTGCCCGGCCTGGTCACCGGCAAGCCGACCAAGCTGGCTCATCTGCCCGGCACGCCGACGATCACCCTGGCGCCGAGCTCGCCGATGCCGCCGGTGATCGTCGGCGGCGCGGGCCGGGTGGCGATCCGCCGCACCCTGGAGTTCGGCGACGCCTGGTTCCCGTCCATGGTCACGCCGACCTCGGTGGCCGCCGTCCGCCAGATCCTCCGTGACGGCGCCGAACAGCGTGGCCGTAAGCCGCCGGGCATCACCACCGGCGTCGTCGCCTCCCTCGGCGACGGCGCGCCGAGCCGTCACGCTCTCGTCGCCAGCCTGGCCAACGGCTTCAAGATGCCCTTGGAACAGGCCGAATCCATCCCGATCACCGGTGTCGGCCGCGAGGCCGCCGACCGGATGGCCGCCCACTTCGCCGCAGGCGCCGACGAACTGGTGGTCAGCTTCGCCGGCGGGGACTGGTTCAAGCAGGTGGAGTTGCTGGCGCAGGCCCGTCAGTCCGCGTAGCTGATCTCGACCTCGTCCGTCACCGGTAGGGCCTGGCAGGCCAGGGCGTAACCCTGGGCGAGATCGTCCTCGTCGAGGACCTCGTTGTGCAGCAGCCGGACCTCGCCCCGGACGATCCGGCAGGCGCAGGCGCTGCACTGGCCCTGCCGGCACGAGTACGGGGCGTCCAATCCGTTGTCCAGCAACACGTCCAACAGCCGCTGGTGTGACGGCCAGGCCAACCGCTTGCGCACGCCGTCCAGCGACACGTCCACAGTGGACGAATTACCGGTGTCGGCGACGGTCTCCTGCACGACGTCGAAGCGCTCGACCCGGGCCGACGGCAGCACCGACGCGACGGCGTCCATGAACGGCCCCGGCCCGCAGACAAAAGCCTCCCGGCCGGCGTGGGGCGCGGCCCAGGCCGCAAGCTGGGCAACGGAAGGAATGCCCTGGAGGCACTCCAGCCAGTGCACGACCTGAAGTCGGCCGGGATGCTCGGCCGCCAGCCGCCCGAGCTCGCCGGCGAAGATCACCGACGAGGCGTCACGATTGGCGTAGAACAGCGCCAGTCGACCGGAACCGGCGGCGAGCACGGACTTGATGATGGACATCACCGGCGTGATCCCGCTGCCCCCGGCGAACAGCACCAGGTCACGGTCCAAAGAGGACGGAGTGAACAGGCCGGCCGGTGGACGTGCCTGCAGCACGGTCCCGGCGACCACGGAGGAGCAGATCCATCCCGAGCACGCGCCGCCGGGCATGCGCTTCACCGTGACGGTCGGTTTCTCGCCGGTGTACGGGGAACTGGACAGGGAGTAGCACCGCTCCAGCCCGCTCGGCAGCCGAAACGTCAAGAACTGCCCGGGCTGGTAGGACAGCTCCGCGTCCAACACCAGCGACACGGACTCGGCCGTCTCGGCGATCACCTCGGCGACACGAACCGGCTCAGTCATCGCCACCAACCTCGATCGTGCCGTCCCGGACGGCCTGGTCGATGCTGTCCCGCAGCGCGGGACAGCCGGACACCGAGGGGCTCAGGTACCCGCACGCCGAGGTGGCGGACTGCCATTGCACACTGGTGTGCTGGAGGCTGTTCTTCTTGACCAGCACAGTGGTCCCGCAGCCGTCGCAGACATGGGGCCGAAGACCTTCGGTGAGGTACCGGGTGGACTCGCGCACGGGCTCAGCCGCCACGACGGGCCAGGTTCTCGGCGACCTCCTGCTGCCACACCTCGTTGGCCCGCGTGGTGTCCACCTCGAACTCGAACCGCCGCACCATGTCGTCCTGCACGTCCTCGACGTCCACATAGAACTGCTCGTACCACCGCCGAAGCTGGTACACCGGACCGTCTTCCTCGCACAGCAAGGGATTGTCCACACGGGCCTTGTTGCGCCAGATCTCGACGTCCTGCAAGAAACCGACGCCGGTGTTCTTGGCGAACCTGGCGGCGATCTTGTTGGCCTGGTCGTCGTCCATGCCGGGGAACTTCTTGACGATCGCGCCCCACTGCAGCACGAACGAGTTGGGCGTCACGGGGTAGTGGCAGTTGATCAGCACGGTCTCGACGGTCGCCCCGTGGTAGTCGTTCCACAGGTAGTCGATCATGTAGGAGGGGCCGTAGTACGACGCCTCGGAGCGGGTGGCCAGATCGTCGGCCCCCGAGTAGGCGGTCTTGGCGTGCACGTCGGGCCGGGCCTTGGAGTTCAGGTACTGGCTGGCGGTGTGCCCCTCGAACACGTTCTTGAAGTACGTGGGGAACGCGAAGTGCACGTAGAAGAAGTGGGCCATGTCGACGACGTTGTCGACGATCTCCCGGCAGTTGGCCCCCTCGATCAGCACCGAGTCCCAGGTCCAGTCGCTCCACTCCGCCGAGAAGGCGCCGTCGATCCGCGGGATGGCCAGCTCGGCCGGCGGCGGATTGCCCTGGGGGTCGTGCCAGACGAACAGCTGCTGGTTCTGCTGGCACGTGGTCCAGGCCCGGGTCCGGGCCCGAAGGGGCACCCGCTTGGCGTACGGGATGGACTTGCAGCGCCCGTCGCCGCCCCACCGCCAGTCGTGGAACGGGCAGGCGACCTCGGCCCCCTTGATGGTGCCCTGGCTCAGATCGCCCCCCATGTGCCGGCAGTAGGCGTCCAGCACGTTCATCGAGCCGTCGGAGCCCTGGAACACCACCAGCTTGTTGCCGAAGGCGTGCACCGCGTGCGGCTGCCCGTCGGCGAAGTCCTTGACCAGCCCCAGGCAGTGCCAGCCCCGAGCGAACCGGGCTGGCGGCGCGCCGGCCTCGATCGTGCGGACGTCGGTACCCATCACACCTCCAGACGCGACTACTGGAACAGGTTATAGTTTTGCGGGCCCGGATGGCTACCGCCAGCGGTCGACACAAACGAGAACACGTTCTAGTCTAGGCTGCATGAGCGAGCAGGTGACCGCGGCGGTCCGGGATGTCCTGCCGGCGCTGCGTGAGCGGGCCCAGGAGGCCGAGGACCGCAGGCGGGTGCCGGACGAGTCGATCAAGGCGTTGCAGCTGGCCGGCGTGTTCAGGCTGCTGCAGCCGGCCCGCTACGGCGGCCATGAGGCGCACCCGATCACGTTCTACGAGACGATCAGGGCCATCGCGGGCGCCTGCGGCTCGACCGGCTGGGTCAGCTCGGTGGTGGGCATCCACCCCTGGCAGCTGGGCCTGTTCCCGGACGAGGCGCAGCGCGAGGTCTGGGGCGACGACCCGGACAGCCGCATCTCCTCCTCCTACGCGCCGACGGGCCGGGCCAAGCTGGTCGACGGCGGCTACGAGCTGACCGGCCGCTGGAGCTTCTCCTCGGGCTGCGACCACGCGTCCTGGGTGTTCCTCGGCGGCGTGGTGACCGACGAGGGCGGCAAACAGGTCGATTTCTGCACGTTCCTGTTGCCCCGCAAGGACTACACCATCGAAGACGTGTGGGACACGGTCGGCCTGCGCGGCACCGGCAGCAACGACGTCATCGTGGACAAGGTGTTCGTGCCCAAGCACCGGGCGCTCAGCTTCGCCGACACGTCGAAATGCGTGTGCCCGGGCCAGGAAGTGAACACCGCCCCGCTGTACAAGCTGCCCTTCGCCTCGCTGTTCTCGTACGCCATCACGACGCCGATCATCGGCATGGCCACCGGCGCCTACAACGCGCACGTCGAGCACATGGCGGCCCGGGTTCGCGTGTCCTACAAGGGAGAACGCTCCAACGAGGACCCGTTCGCCAAGGTGCGCATCGCCCACGCGGCCGGTGAGATCGACGCGGCCTGGTTGCAGCTCGTGCACAACATGACCGAGCTGATGGACCACGCCAACCGCGGCGAGCGCATTCCCCTGCCGCTCAGGCTGAGGATCCGCCGCGACCAGGTCCGCGGCACCGGCCGCGCGATCGAGGCGATCGACCTGCTGTTCGAGAACTCCGGCGGCCGGGCGCTGAAGACCGGCACGCCGATCCAGCGCTTCTGGCGGGACGCGCACGCCGGCCGCGTGCACGCGATCAACGACCCCGAGCGCGCGTTGGCCATGTTCGGCAACGGCGAGTTCGGCATCCCGGTGCAGGACGCGATGCTATGAGCTACACCGAAAACACTGCGATCAAGCTGCACTTCCACGACGCGGGCGAGGGCCGGCCGCTGGTCCTGCTGCACGGCGGCGGCCCCGGCGCGTCGGCCTCGAGCAACTTCGGCCGCAACATCCCGGTGTTCGCCAAGCACTTCCGGGTGATCGCGCCGGACCAGCCGGGTTTCGGCCAGTCGGACAAGCCGACCGAGCACGGCCAGTACTTCACCCACAGCGCCGACGCGCTCAAGGCCCTGCTGGACGAGCTCGACGTGGAAAAGGCCGATCTGCTGGGGAATTCCCTCGGCGGCGGCACGGCCGTGCGCTTCGCGCTGCGCTATCCCGACCGTGCCGGCCGGCTGGTGCTGATGGCCCCGGGCGGCCTCGGCCTCAACGTCTTCGCGCCGGACCCGACCGAAGGCGTCAAGCGGCTGGGGGCCTTCGGCATGGCGCCGTCCAAAGAAGCGCTCAAGGCCTTCCTCAAAACCCTGGTGTACGACCAGAAACTCGTCACCGACGAGCTGGTGGACGAGCGGTTCGAGTACGCCAGCCAGCCCGAATCGCTGAAAGCTATGGCGGCCATGGGCGCCTCCTTCTCACGGCCGGACACGTTCGAGGAAGGCATGCTCTGGCGCGAGGCCCATCGCCTGCGCCAGCGCGTGCTGCTGGTGTGGGGCCGCGAGGACCGCGTCAATCCCTTGGACGGGGCACTGGTGGCACTGAAACTGATCCGCCGCGCGCAGCTGCACGTGTTCGGCGGCTGCGGGCACTGGGCGCAGCTGGAGAAGTTCGACGAGTTCAACCGGCTGGCGATCGACTTCCTTCTTGAGGCGACTTCCTGAGCGAGGACTGAGATGGGCATCAGGTCACTGGGCTACCTGCGCATCGAGGCCACCGACATGGCCGCGTGGCGCGAGTACGGCCTCAAGGTGCTGGGCATGATCGAGGGCAAGGGCAGCAATCCCGACGCCCTCTATCTACGGATGGACGACTTCCCGGCCCGCCTGGTGATCTTCCCCGGCGAGCGGGACCGGCTGGCCCAGGCCGGCTGGGAGGTGGCCAACGAGGGCGAGCTGACCGAGATCGCCGCTGCCCTGGACGCCGCCGGTGTCGCGGTGGAGAAGGCCAGCGACGCCGACCTGGCCGACCGCCGGGTCAACGGCCTGATCCGCTTCGACGACCCTTCCGGCAACACGCTGGAGGTGTTCCACGGCGCGGCCCTGGAGCACCGGCGCATCGTCAGCCCGTACGGGCACACTTTCGTGACGGGCGAACAGGGTCTGGGACACGTGGTGCTGAGCACCCGTGACGACGAGGAGGCCCTGCGCTTCTACCGGGACGTCCTCGGCTTCAAGCTGCGCGACTCGATGCGGCTGCCCCCGCAGCTGGTCGGCCGCCCGGCCGACGGCGCGCCGGCGTGGCTGCGGTTCTTCGGCTGCAACCCGCGTCACCACAGCCTGGCGTTCCTGCCGATGCCGACGCCGAGCGGCATCGTGCACCTGATGATCGAGGTCGGCAACGCCGACGACGTGGGCCTGGCCATGGACCGGGCGGCCCGGCGCAAGGTGCCGATGTCGGCCACGCTGGGCCGGCACGTCAACGACCTGATGCTGAGCTTCTACATGAAGACGCCGGGCGGTTTCGACGTCGAGTTCGGCACCGAGGGCCGGCAGGTCGAGGACGAGTCGTGGATCGCCCGGGAGAGCACCGCGGTCAGCCTGTGGGGCCACGACTTCGGCGTCGGCAGCCGCTAGATGGACCGCTTCCGCTCGGTCCTCGGCCACTTCTGCACCGGTGTGACAGTCGTCACGACGGTCGCCGACGGCGTGCCGGTGGGCTTCGCCTGCCAGTCGTTCGCGGCGCTGTCGCTGGACCCGCCGCTGGTGCTGTTCTGCCCGGATCGGCGCTCCGGCACCTGGCCGGCGATCAGGGACACCGGCCTGTTCTGCGTGAACGTGCTGGCCGAGGACCAGCGGGAGGTCTCGCGGCTGTTCGGCACGCGCGGCGCCGACCGGTTCAGCGGCACCGGCTGGCGGCCGTCGCCGAGCGGTTGCCCGGTGCTGGACGGGGTGCTGACCTGGATCGACTGCAAGGTCGAGGACGTGCACGACGCCGGCGACCATCACGTGGTCGTCGGGAGGGTCACTGAGCTGGGCGAATGCCGGAGTTGTGCGCCGCTGCTGTTCTATCGCGGCGCCTACGCGGCCACCGACTCGCGCTACGAGGTCGACGGGGAACTGGACAACCTTCTCACCTGGTCACGGAGCGCCGACTGGCTGTAGCGATATATGTGGACGATTTCCCTCCGCTTGGGTACGTTGGTTGTAACAGGCAACTGTGACGACCTGGGGAGCGCGTCCATGACCGAGATGCTCGAACATCCTGTGCCCGATTCTGGGGCACCGTCCTTCCCGATGGCCCGCGAGTGCCCGATGCACCCGCCGGCCGAGTACCGGGACATCCGGGCCAAGGAGCCGGTCAGCCGCGTGCGCATGCCCGATGGCCAGATGGCGTGGCTGGTCACCGGCCACGAGCTGAGCCGCCAGCTGCTGTCCGACCCGCGGGTCAGCTCCGACCGCTCGCACCCGGCCTTCCCGCTGGCGCTCAACGCCGACCAGCGCAAGGCGTTCCAGCAGAACAACCGGCTCAGCATCCGCCGATCCATGATCGGCCTGGACGCGCCCGACCACGGCGCCCACCGCAAGATGCTGATCAGCGAGTTCTCCGTGCGCCGGATCGCCGCGCTGCGGCCGCGCATCCAGGAGATCGTCGACCAGTGCGTCGACGACCTGCTGGCCGCGCCTCAGCCGGCCGACCTGGTCGAGCACATCTCGCTGGCGGTGCCGTCGCTGGTGATCTGCGAGCTGCTGGGCGTGCCCTACGAGCAGCGGCACGGCTTCCACGAGTGGACCCGCAAGCTGATCAGCCGCAGCACCACCGGCGCCGAGCGCATCGAGGCCGCCGACGCACTCAACGACTTCCTCGACGACCTGGTCACCCGCAAGGAGCAGGGCGAGCCCACCGACGACGTGATCGGCCGGCTCATCGTCCGTAACCGCGAGAACCCGGTCATGACGCACGAGGAGATCGTCGGCACCGCGATCCTGCTGCTGATCGCCGGCCACGAGACCACCGCGAACATGATCTCGCTGGGCACCGTGGCGCTGCTGGAGAACCCGGAGCAGAAGGCGCAGGTCGTCGCCGACGCCGCGCTGCTGCCCTCGGCGATCGAGGAGATGCTGCGCTACTTCACCATCGTGGAGAGCGCGACGTCCCGCGTGGCCACCGCGGACATCGAGCTCGGCGGCGTGACCATCGGCAAGGACGAGGGCGTCATCGTGTCCGGCCTGGCCGCCGACTGGGACGAGAACGTCTTCGAGAACCCGGACCAGCTCGACTTCCACCGCGGCGCGCGGCATCACGTGGCCTTCGGCTACGGCGTGCACCAGTGCCTCGGGCAGAACCTGGCCCGGCTGGAACTCGAGATCGTCTTCGAGACGTTGTTCCGGCGGGTGCCGACGCTGGCGTTGGCCGTGCCGGCGGCCGATCTGCCGTACAAGGACGACGCCGGCATCTACGGTATCTACCGGGTTCCGGTGAATTTCTGAGGGAAGAGGCAACACCATGCACATCACCGCGGACAGGGAGCGGTGCGTCGGCGCCGGCCAGTGCGTGCTGGCCGCGCCCGCCGTGTTCGACCAGGACGACGACGGACTGGTGGCGCCGCTGACGGTCGATCCCGATGCGGGGGAGCAGGACAACGTTCGACAGGCCGTCAACGTGTGCCCCTCGTCGGCGATCTGGATCGACAAGGAGTGACCACGGCCATCGGCCGGCCGGGCTAAATCACCGAGACGTGTCGTGATTACACCCGGTCGGCCGATGGAGCAACAGCGTTGCGCTGTCGATCCCTGGACTCGTGTCCGATGACATCAGACTCCGGGTGCTCGGCCCCGTCGAGATCGCCGGCCCGCACGGTCCGGTGGCGTTCCGGGGCAGGGGGCACCGAACCCTGCTGGCCCGGCTCGCGCTGCGCCCCGGCCAGCCGGTCGCCTCGTCCGCGTTGATCGACGCGCTGTGGGACCAGGCCCCGCCGACCGCGCCCAAGACGTTGCGCAGCCACGTCGCGCACATGCGCCGCGACCTGCGGGCTGCCGACGTGCTGAACATGATCGTCACTCGCGATCCCGGCTATCTGCTGCGCCTGCCGCCGTTCTCGGTGGACGTCGTGCGCTTCGAGTCGCTGGCCCGGCGTGGGCGCCAAGCGCTCTCGGCCGGTGATCATCGCGCCGCCGCCGACCAGCTCGAGGCCGCGCTGGCGTTGTGGCGTGGGGACGCGCTGGGCGATTGCCGGCAGGGACAGTGGGTTCGGCAGGAGGCCGCCCGCCTGGGCGATGCCCGGTTGGACGCCCAGGAGGACCTGATCGGGGCCGAGTTGGCGTTGGGCCGGCACGGCGAGGTGTTGGGCGAGCTGGCCGGTTTGGTGGTCGCCCATCCGTTCCGGGAACGCCTGTGGGAGCAGCTGATGCTGGCTCTCTATCGGTCGGGTCGGCAGGCCGAGGCGCTGGCCGCGTTCCGCCGGGCCCGGTCGACCTTGGTGGAGCAGTTGGGCGTGGAGCCCGGGACACGGTTGCGGCGGTTGGAGAGCGCCATTCTGGCCGAGGAGCCCGTGCAGGAGCCGCCGGTGTCGGTGCAGACGGTGGGCGTCGGGCTGCCGGCCGAGCTGACGAGTTTTGTCGGCCGCGAGGAGGAGTTGGCCAAGCTCGGCGGTATGTTCGCCGGCGGTCGGCTGGTCACTCTCGTCGGCACCGGCGGCGTGGGCAAGAGCCGGTTGGCGCTGCGGTGCGCCGGCCAGCTCGCGGCGTCCGTGCAGGGCGGCGTGCGGCTGGTGGAGCTCGCTGGCCTGCACGACCGGGCTCTGGTGCCGCACGCCGTCGCGGAGGCGCTCGGCGTCCGTGACCAGTCCGGACGGTCTCTTTCTGACGTGTTGGTCGACGTGCTTCGTGACCGGGATCTGTTGGTGGTGTTGGACAATTGCGAACATCTGTTGGAGGCGTGCGCCGATTTCGCCGCAGCTCTGTTGCGGGGCTGTCCCCGGTTGTTGATGTTGGTGACGAGCCGTCAGCCGTTGGGTGTCGACGGCGAGCAGGTGTTGATCGTGCCGCCGATGCCCGTCGAGCACGCCGCCATGCGCCTTTTCGCCGAGCGCGCCCGGGCCGTCGTGCTCGACTTCGAGGTGACCGCCGACAACGTCCGCGTGGTGGAGAACGTCTGCCGCCGCCTGGACGGCATTCCGTTGGCCATCGAGCTCGCCACCCTCGTGCTGCGGACTTTGTCGCCGGCCCAGCTCTTGTCCCGTTTGGACGATCGCTTCGCCTTGTTGAGCGGCGCCCGCCGTGGCGTGATGGCCCGACATCAGACGATCCGGGCCGCCGTCTTGTGGAGCTTCGAGCTTTGCACGCCCGCCGAGCGTCTGTTGTGGAGCCAGCTTTCCGTGTTCGCCGGCAGCTTCGATCTGGAGGCTGTCGAGGAGGTGTGCGGCGGCGAGGACGTGTTGTCTTCGGTCGCTCGCCTCGTCGACAAGTCCGTGTTGTCGTCCCAGGCCGTCGGCGGTGTCGTGCGTTACCGCCTGCTGGAGACCTTGCGCCAGTTCGGCGCCGAGCAGCTCCTCGCCGACGGTTTCAGGGAAACCTTGCGCCGCCGGCATCTCGCTTGGTGCCAGCGCTTGGCCTCCTCGGGCGAGCGCGCCTGGTTCGGCCCCGACCAGGCCCAGGTGTTCGCCCGTATCCACGCCGACCGCGCCAATGTCCGTGCCGCTTTGGAGTTCGGCCTCGCGTCCGATCCTGCCGCCGGCTTACGCCTGGCCGGCACTCTGTGGTTCTACTGGATCGGTTGCGGCGTCTTCGCCGAGGGCCGCCGTTGGTTGGATGCTTTGCTGCGATTGCCTTTCCGCGGCCCCGACCGCCACAAGGCCCTGTGGGTCAACGGCTACGTCGCCACTCTCCAGGGCGACACCGCCGCCGCCATCGGCATGCTCGACGAGTGCCGCGCCCAGTCCGACGATCTTGTCGCTTTGGCCTATTCGACCTATGTCCGCGGCGCCACCGCCATCTTCAACGACGACTTGGTCGCCGCCACCGCCCTCTTCGCCGAGGCCAACCACCTCCTCACCGGCCTCGGTCAGCTCGACAGCAACGTCATCATGACCAAGGTCGGCCTCGCCATGACCGTCGCTTTCACCGGCGACTTGTCCACCACCGTCGCCCTAGCCCAGGAGGCCCATGCCGTTGCCGAGCAGCACGGCGAGCAGTGGGCTTTGGCTTACGCCCACTACGTCCTCGGCTTCGCCGCCTGCCTCCAGGGCGCTTTCGCCCAGTCCGTCGCCCACGCCCGGAGATCCCTAGCCATCAAGCAGACCTTCAACGACCTGCTCGGTATCGCCCTCTCGGTCGAGTTGTTGGCGTTGCTCGCTTCGTTGTCCGGCGAGGCCGAGCGCGCAGCCAAGCTGCTCGGCGCCGTCTCCGCCATCTGGCCCCGCGTAGGCGTTCCCCTCTTCGGCTCCCAGAACTTCGCCGCCCCCCACGAGCAGTGCGAGCAGCTCGCCCGCTTGGGCCTCGGCGACCGTGGCTACGACCTCGCCTTCGCTGCCGGCACCCGCTTGTCCATCGACGAGGCCGTCGCCCTCGGCTTGGCCTAGCCCGCTTCTCTCAGTTCGTGGGTGAACACCGGCCGCCCGTGCATGGCCACCTTCCAGTGCCCATGATGAATCACCCGATGATGAAACCCGCACAGCAGCACCAAGTTCTCCAGGCTGGTCTCCCCACCCCTGGCCCAGTGCTCCGCGTGATGGCCGTGACATTGCCGGGGTCTGGTCCCGCACCCCGGAAACGCGCACCCCCGATCTCGGTGGATCAACGCCCTCCTGATCGCGTTCGGAATCGTCCGCGACGACCGCCCAATGTTCATGATCTCGTTGTCGGCCCCCAGCACCACCCGCATCACCTTGCTGTCACAGGCGATCCGCAGCACCGACGCCGGGTCCATCAGCCCCTCACCCTCCACCTCGGCCGGCTTCTTCATCTCCACGAAGTCCTCGAAGGACATCGTCAGCGCCAGATGCGGCCGCTCCCCACCCTCCTCCGGCAGGTCCTCGCTCGTGGACGCCAGTTCGATGATCTCCGCGAACGCATCCCCTTCCCGCTCAGCCGTCGTACGCGGGTCTGTGCCCGACTTCGGCTTCGCCAACGGACTCATCAACGCCGCCAGCTTCGCCCCCGTCTCGGAGTCGATGCGCCCCCGAAACACCACACTGCCGTCTCTGCGGGTGGTGGAGTGAAACTCTCGCTTGGGGTGGACCAGTTCGCGGTCATCCGGCGCCGTGCCGTCTTGATCAAGCAGCAGCAGGATCCGGTTCGCGATCGTCTGGAACTTCTTGCCCTCAAAGTTCGGGGCGTCGTCGAGCAGGGCGGCTTCGACCCTGTCCCGATCGGCCTCCGGCGCTTCGGCCAGGGTCTTGTCGATGATGTTCAGATGCTGCCGGCTCAGCACACCCTCCCGGGCTGCCTCACGGATCGCCCTGCTGGCAAACAACTCCGCATGCCGGAGCAGCTCCCTGGCCTCGCTCAGCGTGACCCGGCGCAAGGCCACCAGATCCGCCACGATCGACGCCCGATCCTCTTTGGCCCTGCTCGTCCGCTCCCAGATCTGCGCCACCGCCTCCACCTGCCACACATACTCCGCCCGAC